>JANWKU010000031.1 GCA_025451215.1 Terriglobales bacterium | reverse complement strand
TGGGGCGCCGCGGGCTGGCACATTAGTTTTGACGTGCTGGATCGTTTTCTTGGCGGAACTCCCATAGGCCGGATCTCCCGTGCTGATGCCATGCAATTCGAAGGCTGGCAGCGATTGGTCACCGAGTACGCAAAACAACTTGGTGTTGAAGCGCACAACCGGCCACCCAATGCGGTACAAAAATCGTGAATCGAGGTGAATAGTAAACCATGCCAATATCTAAAGTTTCAAAGAGTACAAAAGACGTTGCAACAAAAAAGGAATTGACGTTAAAACAAAGTGAAGAGCTGCTCAGCGCTTTGAAAGCCCGCTTTGAGAAAAATATGAACCGCCATGAAGGTCTTGCATGGGCTAAAGTACAGGCAAAGTTGGAAGTGAATGCCGAAAAACTGTGGTCGCTCAACGAAATGGAAAAAACTGGCGGCGAACCGGACGTTGTCGGACAGGACAAAAAGACAGGCGAATACATTTTTTACGATTGTTCCGCGGAAAGTCCCAAAGGCCGCAGAAGTCTTTGCTATGACCGTGAAGCGCTGGAGTCACGGAAAGAACATAAACCCAAAAATAGCGCTACGAATATGGCAGATGCCATGGGCATTGAGCTTTTGACGGAAGAACAATATCGAGAGTTGCAGAAACTTGGAGTGTTCGATACGGCGACATCAAGCTGGGTGAAAACGCCTTCTGCCGTCAGAAAACTTGGCGGGGCGCTCTTTTGTGATCGCCGCTTTGACACTGTTTTCCTGTATCACAACGGTGCGGAATCTTACTATGCCGCCAGGGGGTTCCGAGGTTCGCTAAGAGCCTGAATTTATGCTGAGTGTTTCTAGCCGGACGCTATGCCGCAACGCCAGAGTTCTCGGCGGGGGCACCTCCTCAACTCTGTCATCCCGACCGGAGCCGATCATCGCGCAAAGCGATGATCGACGGAGTGGAGGGACCTTGTGTTTTTGGTCATTGAGCGTGAACTACCCACTCAAACAAAATTGGGCTTAACTGGCCGCCCCCCCGGCCACCTTTCAGAACTAGTACTTTTCAACTATGGCCTAATCCTTCCGTTCCCATTAACTTGGCAGACATTCACTGGTAACCTCATGGGAATGTTTGGCCAAGCAACGGGAAGCAATCTGCGGTTGCCGAAGGTTCTTGGGGCGACGGCAGTTCGAATTGGGATAGTCCGGATTTCGTCCCGACAGCTTGAGACCATTCTGAATCAAATCGAGGAAGCGACCTTAAGAGCCAAAGAGTTGGTTGCCGGCAGAAGCGAGTCGGAGCTAACTACGAGCGTGGAATCCGGTGCGTGGTCGGTGGCGCAGTGTCTGGATCATCTGGCCCAGACTAGCAATGCGTTTCTTCCTGCAATATCAGCCGCTATTGCCCGTGCTCCGCGACTTACAAACAATCGGGGCTTGAAGACTGGCGCTCTCACACGGTTGTTCATCCGGAATTTAGAGCCTCCATACCGCTTGCGGTTCAAAGTGCTTGCGCCCCTGGTTCCGCGTCAGCACGATTTCAATTCCGCGTGGGATGCGTTCGCGGAGTCGCAGGCGCAACTTACGAACATCACTAAATCCGCGGCTGGATTCGCAATTGATCAGATGAAGATTGAGTCTCCTGTTTATGCTCGCTTTAACTACAACGTGTATGGCGCCCTTCGCATGTTAGCGGTGCACGAGCGTCGCCATCTCTGGCAGATCGAACGAATACTTAAGACGCTGGACAGCACGCCGGTCCGCAACGCTTCCTAATTAAAGAGAGTCAACGCATGCCTAACCAGGCGCCATCCACTTCCTGCGATGTGACCGTTATTGGCGCCGGATTGTCCGGAAAAGCGGCCGCGCTGCATCTGTCCAGGGCTGGACTGAAGGTCGTCTGCATCGAGCCGCAACAGGCCGTTCGGCCTCCCGTTGGGGAGTCACTCGATTGGTCGGCGCCCGCTCTGTTCGAACAACTCGGGTTGTCCCAGGAAAATCTTCTAGCCTCCAACATCGCAACCTGGAAAAAACATGTCACGCTGAAAATGCGTGATGGTTGTGATGTGCACTACGTTCCCTCCACATGGCTTGGCGGTCGGCCGTTTCATGTCAATCTATTTACTCTGCACGTGGAACGAACGCAGTTGGATGGTGAAATTCTGAAAATGGTCGTGGACCAGGGTATAACGCTGGTACGGGACCGGGTTATTGATATTGATATCGATATCGAAAGCGATGGCAAGAAGATTCGCTCGGTGCGAACCGAAGGGGGACAGCGCTTCATCTCGCCATGGTTCATTGACACATCGGGCATGGGCACGCCGCTGGTGGCACGAAAATTCAATCTGCCCGCAGTGCAGTACGGTCCCACGAAGGTGGCAATGTGGACATATTTCAAAGTGTCGCAACAAGTCGAGGGAACAACTCTTTATATGGATGCCTTGCCAACGGAATATCTGGAATGGATCTGGGAAATTCCAGTGAGCACCGCCACTGTGAGCGTGGGATACATCGCTCCGGGCGCAGCAGTCAAAGCCAAGCGTGACCAGGGATTATCGATCGACGATATTTTCCAGCAGCATCTGATGCAGTTCCCACATTTTGAACCGCGTCTGCAACAGATGGCGAATGGTTCGGTCCATGTAAACGTAACCTCATTTCGCTGCCGCGTTCACCTGCAATGCGCAGGACCGAACTGGCTGCTTGCTGGTGAAGCAGCAGCGCTGGTTGACCCAATGACTTCCAATGGAGTCACTGCGGCTCTTCGTCAAGCGTCTGAAGCTGCCGCCCTGATCCTGAAATATCGCAAACGAGGAGAACTGCCAGGGCACGCAAGGAAGTCATACAGCAGCAGGATTGTGCAGATGGCGAAATTCTTCAACGAAGGAATCGAAAAAATAGTTTATGAACCGCAGGTAAGAAACCGCATCGGTCTCGGAATCGCGGGTGAAGCCTATACGAGTCCCGCATGGAGCATGAACGTTGTGTATGCGCGTCTAAGCCCGCCCGGCCTGTTCGCGACACTCATATTGGGGGCAATGCTGGGATTCTTTCGGGTGAGTGCGGCGATCTGTTATTGGTATTGCGGCCTCAATAAATCTTCGGTTGCCAAGCAAGAGTGCAGGATCGAGTGAAAAGCGGACTTGAATGGCCCATCTGTCCTTCGCACAAAACCGAAAGGCGCGGTCCGATTGGCGACTGCGGGGGAAGTTCTGTCCGAAGAGGAATTGCCGGAGGTAAGATGCCAGGATGAGGCTCTGAAATGGAAATCGATATGCGAGGGCTATGTCCACTGATTCAGGTATTTGATATGGAGAACTCACTGCACTTCTATTGTGATCTGCTCGGGTTTGAGATCGTTGAAAAGTCAGCAGGCGGCGGCTGGGCGTGGCTGCGCCACGGCGATGCGGAACTGATGCTCAACACCGCGTACGACGAAGGTGAGCGTCCGGAGAAACCTGACGCTGCGCGTTTGCTTGCCCATGACGACACCGAACTGTTCATCGGATGTCCCGATGTTGACGGCGCATACGAATATCTCCGTAGAAAAGGCGTCGATGTTTCAAAACCCAAGGTCACCTGGTATGGGATGAAGCAATTTTCCCTGCAAGATCCTGATGGGTTCGGAATCTGTTTTCAATGGAAAGCCGAACATCCCCCATCAAGTCTAAAGCAAACTTGAGCGCGAGGGAGGGTCGCCGAGCCTGGGGTCGCCGAGCCTGGGTTCGCCGGCGGACGAGGGACGAAATAGTTCACGCCCGCAGGAACCGAATTCGTGTTGTTCGCCGGGAAGGGAACTGTCAGAGTGTAGGAAGTCCCATCGAACCAATAAACGTCTGCTCGCACATTTATTTGCCTACCGCGGGCTTCACCTCATATCGCGCCACCATCCCGGCCAGCATATGATCGCTGATGTGGCAGTGATACAGCCATATGCCGGGCGCGTCGGGCTGCATGTCCGCCGTGATCATCTGCGCGGACATAATTGAAAGCACGTCGGTGCGCTGACCGTTCACCAAGACAGTATTGCCATGCCAGTGTGGCGTGTGGGCATTGTTGAAGTCGCCCAAGGTGGAAACGTACCAACGCACGTGGTCGCCTTGCGTCATGGTCATCATCGGCATGTTTCCAAAGATGTACCCGTTGATGGACCACTTGAAATTGGTATCCACAAAGCCATTGCCCACAACCGGCGTGACTATGCCTTCCGGAGTCATCGGATGAAACTCGAGCCTGTTTACGCCCTTCGGATCGGTAACATGCGCGCGGATGTTCTCGTCCAGATACCAGCTCTCATTTTCGTTGAGCGTAATGTAGATCGTCACAAATTCGTGGTCCACGTCTTTGGGACGGCCATCGTCGCGGGCCATCCCGCGTCGTGTGATCACTATCCCGCCCAACAGTCCCGATGCGACGTCGCGTAGTTCGTCAGTGTGAGAATGATAGAGCCAGAATACCGAGCTGGGATCGTTCGGGCCGGGTCCCGCACGCTCCGGCACTTGCCACACATAAATGTGTGTCGCTCCGGGAGCCACTCCGCCATCGGCCTTATCGGCGCCGCTGGTGTTGTCGTTGTAGTCGGCTCCCTCGGAATCCTTTTGATAGAAGACTCCGTGCGGATGCATGCTGTAGGGATGAGAGGCGTTGTTCTTGAAAACAATCTTGATAGTGTCGCCGACTTCCGCGTGCAGGATCGGCCCAATCAGTCCCAGATATTGTTGGTCGGCTGCGCGTGGCTTCAGTGTTGTAAACGAATCGTCCGTGTATTCGCGGTAGATAGCCTTCTTATAAATGCGGCCAATGTGATGCGGCCCCGGTTCGGTGTAGTTCTTTTCCAATTCATTGAAGGGCATGCCCATCGCTTCATCGCGACCCGAGGGCGCGTAGTCCCAGTTCACCTCGTCGGCCGCAACGTAGTAGGTGCGAGTCTTGCCCTCAGTTGGTTCCGGGGCGGTCTGGGGGAGAGCGGGTGACGCGAACAGAAGCACTCCCAGCAATCCAATACAAACGGAGAAAGTTCTGACAGTCAGCATTTTCATTTGTTTTGGTCCCTTGCGCCGGGACGGCGTAGGCGCGATTATTGTTGAATTCGAATGGCAGCTAAGATACTGCCCGCCTTGAGCAAATGCAACATGCAATCCAATCGCTTGGTTTTGATCACAGACGCCGATGGGCGCTCGAATCATGCCGCGGAAATCACGGGTACACTGATCTACACTCAAGATGGTCACATGTCGGTGCAACTGATGTATCCTCCGTCGGCAGCCGCTCTCTCCAACGACTACGTTCTAAACGGGTACGAGGCCTCATTCGGCCGCTACGACATCGATCAGGCGGCGCATACAGTTACGCATCATGTGCAAGGATCGATTACTCACGGCTTTGTAGGGAAGGATCAGACGCGCGTGTATAAATTCTCTGGGCGACAACTGATCATTACATCGGCCCGACCGGACGAACACTGGTCGGTTATTTGGGAACATTACTGAAGGATTCCGCAAATTGGTTTTAAGCTTCTACAAGAAGAAGCGCGAGTGAGGACTTAGATATGGAGATTAAAAGAGCAGGCTCACAACCTTCCGCGAAGGCACCATCCGACTGGTTCACTGGCACGGTGCGAATCGATCCATTGTTTCAAGCGCCTGATCCGGCATTTGTTCAAGGGGCAAGCGTTACTTTTGAGCCCGGCGCGCGGACTGCGTGGCACACGCATCCGCTCGGTCAGACGCTCATCGTGACAGCAGGCTGTGGCCGTGCGCAACGTGAAGGCGGACCCATTGAGGAGATTCGTCCGGGCGATGTCGTGTGGTTCGCGCCCAGCGAGAAGCACTGGCATGGGGCCGCATCGAACACGGCTATGACGCACATCGCCATCCAGGAAAAGCTTAACGGCAAGGTTGTTGATTGGATGGAACAGGTCAGCGACGAACAGTATCAGGGCGCGGCGTGAAAGCGATATGTAAAAAGTAAAGATGAGCTGTTCCAGTCGGCAACTTCCGCTCTACCGACCATCCGAACTCCGATGCGACCGGGTCCCCGCTTCACGGTGGTACACTTCTTTTTCGATTTCACACCCCCGGAGTTCTATGCGCACCAGATCATTCGCTGTTCTGCTCAGTCTCGCCGTTCTCTCGATTGCTGTTCATGCACAAACCACGTCCATCGTTCTGCACTGTCCAAATTTATTCGACAGTGTCTCGGGAAAGATGCTGGGCGAAACTACGGTCGTTGTTTCAGGCGAGCGAATTGAGCAGGTGATTAGCGGCTATCAATCGCCTTCCGGAGCCAATGTAATTGAGTTCCCCAACCAGACTTGTCTGCCCGGTCTGATTGATGATCACGTTCACCTCACGGACGAGTTCACCGGCAATCATCTGGTGGAGAAATTGACCCTGAATCCATCCGATTACGCGATTCGCTCTACGCTGTGGGCGAAGCGAACTCTACTGGCGGGATTCACGACCGTCCGCAACCTGGGCGACGGCGACTACAATTCGGTCTCGCTTCGCAATCAGATCAATGCCGGATGGGTGGAAGGCCCGCGTATCTTCACCGCTGGCCCTGCCATCGGATCGACCGGCGGCCATGCCGATCACACGGACGGACTGAACCTGGAATTGCAGGGCAATCCCGGCCCCGCCGAGTCAATGATCAATGGGCCCGACGACGCTTGGAAAGCGGTGCGCCAGCATTACAAAGAGGGCGTGGACCTGATCAAGATTATGGCTTCGGGCGGCGTGCTCGATCTTTCGAGCAGCGCAGATAATCCGCAGCTGACCCAGGAAGAAATCAATGCCGTGGTTGCTGCTGCCCACGACTATGGCTACACGGTCGCCGTGCACGCGCACGGAGCCGAAGCCATTCGCAGGTCGGTAATCGGCGGGGTTGATTCCATCGAACACGGCACCTTCATGGACCAGCGGGATATGGAGCTGATGAAGGAGCACAGCACCTGGTACGTTCCGACCATCTATACTGCACAGTTCGTTACCGAACGTGCCAAGATTTCCGGAGCCTATCCGCCGCAGGTCGCACAGAAAGCGCTGAAAGTCGGCCCACAGGTCATAAAAACGCTCGCGGCCGCTTACAAAGCCGGAGTGAAGATCGCTTATGGGACCGATGAGGGCGTCTATCCTCACGGACAGAACTGGCGCGACTTCGCACCCATGCTTCAAGCCGGCATTCCTGCAACCTATGCGCTGCAAACCGCGACCATCAACGCCGCCGAGTTGCTCAAAAAAGACAAGGAGCTTGGCAGCATTACGCCTGGCAAATTTGCCGATGTCACGGCTGTACCAGGAAATCCGCTGAACGACATCAGCGTAATGGGGAAAGCCAGCTTTGTGATGAAGGCCGGAACAGTCTACAAGCAGGATGGCAAGGAACTAGTCTGGGAATCGCCGCGGGACTGAGCTGCTGCATTTGTCTTGATCCTATGCCCGAGAACGGCAGCACTCCCTTGACTCAGCGCGGACGCAGAACTTGATACCTCGCAATCGTATAACCGAGGCCTGCTCCAAGAAACACGTCTGACGGGAAATGTGACAGCGTGGTTATGCGCGAACAACTGATCACAGTGGCGAACCCGTACGACACCCAAGGCACCCAGCGATGATTGCGATATCGGGTAGCGACGACTGTGGCGACCGAAAAGACCCCAGCGGCATGCCCGGATGGAAATGAGCTGCCTTTAAAGGGAGACTCGCCGCCGCTAAAGAAGGTGTCATTAAAGGAATCTTCGGGACGGACATCACTGGGCCGTTTTCTGCGCGTGACGGCTTTCATTGCAAGGTCAACCACGGCGCTATCCGCGTACGCCTCCCCGGCAAGTAACGCCGTACTGGTTTGGTAAGTGTCATGCCGGACGTAGCCTGCGATCAAAAGTGAAGCTGGCACGGCTATGACTTCGCCGCTGGTAATTGACGAATCAAAGACGTCGTTGACGTCGTCGAGATTCCCCGAATGACTGCGAAAGTATGGCATGACGTGTGGATCGGCTACGATGAGCCCCGCGGTTCCACCTGCGATGGCAAGCGTGGGCAACAAGTAGCGCCCCTTGGTCCACTGAATAGGGAAGAGCCAAATGCTCTTCTGGTCGTGGAGGAAGTCCTTGGGCAATGACTTCCATGAAACTTCTCTATCAACTTCATTACCGTGTTTTGCTCGGGACACCTGCGATGGGCTGTCGGGCAGATCGGCATGGCCGTCCTGAGCGTATGACAGGCTGGAAGCAGTGAAAATCCCAGCGTAAATCACGACCATAAACAGGCGGGCCTTCTGTCGGGAACGCATCGAGCCTTTGATGCACTTTTAGGGGATGGAGGAAGCCCTTTGGCTCGCATAAATACATGAAGATCATGCAACGCGTTACGCCAACTACGATTCGAACTTAAACTTTCAAGCAAGCAGTCAGCCACCAGAATCGGATGGGACAGCGCAGCCGTTAGAACTCTAATTCGGCAATCAGCTTTAAGAGCCGAAGAAGCGTCGTAATTTCTTCCGGCGTCAAGGCCTTCCGGACGCTGTCATCGGCAGCCATTCTGGCCTTTATAAGACGTTCCCTATACTTGTGGCCTTTCGGTGTCAGCTTAACGCGAATTGCTCTGCCTGATTTTGCCTTCCGCTCCGACAAAAGCCCCTCGCGAACCATTGACTTGACAGCCCGATGTACAACAGTTCGATCAAAGCGGAGAAGCGTGGCGATTTGATTCTGATTAAGAGTCGCGTCGCCCCGGAGCGTGGATAGGATAAAGCCGCGAGTGGCAGAACATTGAGTTTTGGCCTCAAGCTTTTTCCCGACGCCAAAATAAGCGGCCGCAACATGGGCAAGTACCGAGTCTCTTAAGATGTCTTCAGGAATTTCTTTCCTTGGAACGATAATCATAGGACTGTCACAGTGGCTTCGAGAGGTCTACGCCATCGAGGTGACTCGATGTAGCAAGAAGATCGCTTTCCGATCGCAATGACCATAACAATCTCATGATAGCGGAGGGAGAGCCCTAGAAACTTTGCAAGTCTGCGGCCGTCAAAGCCTTCCATGGGGCATGTGTTCAGGCCCAGCGCTTCAGCGGCGATCATGAGATTTTCACACGCCAGCGATGTGCTCTTGGTCGCCCACTTAAATAGGTTCTGTCGCGACACAGGCGGCATTCCAATGGTCTTCCAGAGATTGATCAACCTAAAAATCGTCCATTTGAATGCACCGAAAATGCCGAATGGTCCAGGCATGAAAATAATCCGTCCGATTTTCGCTGTGCGCTCGTAGTCGCGCAGTTTGTCATCGCTGAAGCCGGTCTTGCGCATCCATGCTAATTGTCCTTGTGAGGTGGCGGAGATCGAGCCGATATCCGCCACAGCGACTACCAGGGCCGACGCGGTTTCAGCAGGCGATTGTCCCAGACAGAGTTTCGCCACGGCTGTTTTTCTCGCAGATGACTCCACCCAGAAAAGCAGGTACGGTTGCATGTTGAAACTAGAGGGAGCATGGCGGGCCGCATTAAGGATTTGCTCGCGCATCTCTGGCGAGATTTCGATGGGCTCAAAGGCTTTGACCGCTCTACGGTGCATGATCGCTTCCAGGATGTTGTTCATACATGCCTTCCCATTGTTGCTATTGCAACATGCCAATGTTGTATATGCAACATAAAAATTGTGAATAAAGAAGGGCGCACGGTGTCCATGGACTGCCTCCGGGAACTTTCTTGCAGAGGCTGTTTGCGGTCTGCTGTAGTGGTTTCTCGGCCTGATTGATAGGATAGAAAACGAACGCCACTCGCTCTGCTCAATGAAGATTTCTACCCCTACAGGTTATGAAGGCCGCGATGGCAAAGTTTAGCCGCCGAGACCTATTGGGCGGCGCGGGACGGCTTGCAGTGGCTGCGGCCGCCGCGGGACTGATGCCGCCCAATGTGCGGCGCATGCTGGCGCAATCTCTTCCCCAATGGCCAAGTTCGCTGCGCGATGTGAAGCATGTCGTCATGCTCATGCAGGAAAACCGCTCCTTTGATCATTATTTTGGAACCTTGGCCGGAGTGCGTGGCTTTGATGATCCGTCGGCGCTAAGGCTGGCGAATGGTCAATCTGTTTTTCATCAGCCCGATGAGTTGAATCCCCGGGGATACTTGCTTCCGTTTCATTTAGACACGCGTTCCACGAGCGCGCAGAAAATTCCCTCCACGAGCCATGCGTGGGCGGTACAGCATGAAGCGTGGAACGGCGGACAAATGGATTGCTGGCTTGCGGCGCATCGCAAGGCCGATGGCGCTCACGGCCCATATTGCATGGGCTATTACACGCGCGAAGATATTCCGTTTCAGTTTGCTTTGGCGGAGGCGTTTACTTTGTGCGATGCCTATCACTGCTCATTGATGGGCCCCACTTGGCCGAATCGTATGTACTGGATGACTGGAATGATTGATCCGGAAGGAAAGCACGGCGGACCGATCATTGACAATTCAGCGCCCAAGCATGGTTATACCTGGACCACATATGCTGAACGGCTGGAGAGGGCAGGCGTCAGTTGGAAGGTTTACCAGCAGGAAGATAATTACGGATGCAATTTGCTGGAAACTTTCAAAGTGTTTCGCGAGGCGGGGCGGGGATCGGCTTTATACAGAAAAGGCATGCTGCGAAGTCCCGAAGGCCAATTCGAGTACGACGCGTTGCATGACAAGCTGCCGGCGGTTTCGTGGATCATTCCCACTGGCTTCCAGTCGGAGCATCCCGATTACATGCCGGCGGATGGCGCGGCGTTTGTGGCCAGCAAAATAGACGCGATTGCCGCGAATCCAGACGTTTGGGCGAAGACGGTTTT
>JANWKU010000030.1 GCA_025451215.1 Terriglobales bacterium | reverse complement strand
GATCAATCGTGTCGTCCAGACCACCGGTGGCCCGCACAATTGGCACCGTTCCGTACTTCAGGCTATAAATCTGGTTCAGTCCGCAGGGCTCGTAGCGCGACGGCATTAGGAACATATCGCTGCCAGCTTCAATCTTGTGGGCAATCGCATTATCGTAGGCGACCTTCACGATAATCTTTTTAGGGAACCGTTTATTCAAGTTCAGAAACATCTGCTCGTAATGTTTGTCGCCAGAACCGAGAACGGTGACAATCATCTCTTCCCGCGCCAGCCGCTCCATGATCTGCGCGATAAGATCGAAGCCCTTCTGCGACGCGAAGCGTGAAATGATTCCGATCACCGGCAACTTCTCATCGGCATCGCTCACGCCGAAACTGGCCAGCAGATCATGTTTGCACTGGATCTTGCCGCTTAAATCCTGCGCGGAGTACCGCGCCGCGATGAATTTGTCTTTCTCAGGACTCCACTCGTCATAATCTACGCCGTTCAAAATTCCCGTGACCGTCGCCGAGCGGTCGCGCAAAACGCCATCCAGCCCAAATCCAAATTCCGCCGTCTGGATTTCGTGGCTATATTTTCTGCTCACTGTGGTCACAAAATCCGCATAAGCCAGCGCGCCTTTTAAAAAATTCACTTGCCCGAAAAATTCCATCTTGGAAATCGTAAACAGGTCCCAGGAAAGGTCGAGTAGCGGCAAAGTATCAGGCGCGAAGACACCCTGATATCCAACGTTATGAATGGTGAACACAGTAGCCGTATCGGCGAATGCAGGGTCATCCCCATACTGCGAACGCAACAGTACCGGAATGAGCGCCGACTGCCAGTCATGGCAATGGAAAACGTCCGGCACACCCAGAATTTTCGAGGCTTCAAGAACCGCCCGGGAAAAGAGCGCATAACGCTCGGCGTTGTCCGGATAATCTCCGGCAGAGGTGCCGTACAATCCATCCCGATCAAAGTAAGGCGGATACTCCACAAAATAAAACTGAACTCCGTTTCGCGTCCCGCCGCTCACGATGGAACAAAATCGAAAGCGATCATCAAACGGAATGGTAATGCTGCGCACGACTTCCTGCGGATGGCTGAGCGCGGTTTCCTTATAGCGAGGCAGATAGACGGTAACTTTATGCCCCAGTGCCGCCAGCGCGCCCGGCAATGCGCCGATCACATCGGCCAGACCGCCGGTTTTGGAAAATGGAACGCACTCCGAAGCGGCAAACGCGATATGCATGGCAACCTCCCGGCGGTTTCCTGTGGCGCAAGCTATTATAGGGATGTAAGAATCGAGCAGCGTTCCTGCGCCTGAAAACCCGCGGGAGAGTTTAGTGTAATGGCTCATTCCGCCGAGGGCAATGTGGCAAAAACCGTAAGCTCCAGCCGTCCGTCAAAACCTAAACTCGGGCAACATTTCCTTACCGGATCCGCGTCGGCGCAACGCATCGTGGACGCCCTCGGCGACATTTCACAAAATACCGTGCTGGAAATCGGCCCCGGACGAGGCGCGCTCACTTCTCTGCTGGCCCGCAAGGCAAGGCGCCTGATCGCGGTAGAACTCGACCGCGTGCTTTCCGCGCAACTGCGCATGAAGTTTTCGCTCACGCCGAACGTGGAAATTATCGAGGCCGATATTCTCGCGCTCGATTTCGACAGCATATTCGGCCCTAAGCCCGGTAGCACGCGTCCGGGGCTGGAACTGACGCCAGAGCGTATCCACGTAGTCGGAAATCTTCCCTACTACATCACTTCGGAACTACTGCTGTGCTTATTTGCTTATCGCAAGTACTTTGATCTTGTGGTCGTCATGGTGCAGAAGGAGGTCGCGGACAGGCTCGCCGCTAAGCCCGGCGGCGCTGAATACGGATTGCTCTCAGCCACGGCGCAACTCTATGGCAGAGTGGAACGCCTGTTCACGCTCGCCCCAGGCGCTTTTTCTCCGCCACCTAAGGTGGACTCCGCCGTCGTTCGAATTACGATTGAACCTAAGCTCGATGAATTACGAGTGGCCGAAGCTCCTTTTATAGACTTCCTGCGGCTATCGTTTGGACAAAAGCGAAAAACCTTATGGAACAACTTGCGGGAAAACTATGACACAAAGGTTTTGCGCGCGGCCATGGAGAAATCAAAAGTAGATCCAGGCATTCGAGCTGAGGCGTTGTCGCTGGAAAAGAGCGCTGCGCTGTTCCGGACGCTGGCCAACGGAAACCCGTCAACGCCCGGCGCGAAATAATTCTTCGCAGCGCGATTTTGTGAGTAATGAAAACTATCGTGCGACATCCCGCGGTGGCCGGCCGGTTCTATTCTGCGGATGCGAATACCCTGACCCGAAATTTGAATTCCTACCTCTTTCCGAATCAGGGGAATTCAAGTCAAGAAAGTTCGGGTCACAAAAACATTCCAGCGATCGGCTGCATCGTCCCTCACGCCGGCTTTATCTACTCAGGGCACGTGGCGGGCGCGGTGTTTGCAGCACTTGATCTCGCCCAACACTTTCTGATTCTCGGGCCGAACCATACAGGTATGGGCCAGCCACTAGCAATCATGAGTCAGGGTGCCTGGGAAACGCCGCTGGGTGAAGTTGGAATTAACTCCAGATTGGCTGCGGCCCTTCTGGAACGATTTCCCTTGCTCGTGGAAGATGCGGAGGCCCATCGCGCCGAACACTCGATTGAAGTTCAGCTTCCGTTTCTACAGACGCTTCGGTCGGGTTGTTCCTTCGTTCCAATCACCATCGGAACATCTCAACTCGACGTTCTCATCGCATTGGGAGAAGCCATCGCCGAGGTCCTGGCCGCTCAATCCGAACCTGTTCTGATCATTTCTTCGAGCGACATGAACCACTATGAAAATGACGCCATCACACGCGCCAAAGATCACAGCGCGATTGAACAGATATTGCACCTCAACGCTCAAGGCCTGGCCGACACGGTAAGGAAACAAGAAATCAGCATGTGCGGAGTTTGGCCGACTGTGGTAATGCTGACCGCCGCAAAGAGGATGGGCGCACGCACGGCGCAGCTAATCAGATATGCGACTTCGGGGGACATTTCCGGAGATCGGCGCAGGGCAGTTGGCTACGCTGGAATCGTCATTCAATAAAAGTCATCCGGCGAGTGCCATCAGTGAGTATTGGCCGCGTGCTCGTGTCCTGATTTAGGCTGCGGGTTTTTCTCGTTCAACTCTTCTTCGAAGAATTCCATCAGCCGCCTGAGCAGCTGGCGTTGTCCTCCTATGACGTGTAAGCCGCTCTCATGCCGATGATCTTCGAGTACCTGATTCAGGCTGCGTTCCAGATCGCTCATTGTTTACCTCCTCAAAACACGGATTCACAAATCCATTGTGGTCTATTGAAAGAATAACAACCTAGCAGTTTGATTGAGATCGGAAATTTCTATGTGCGGAATCGGCGAGCGCGATAGAAATAATTTTGAATATTTGAATCCGGCGCGGCGTTTTGGCGATGCTACCGAATCCAGCCGCAATTATTTCGAGATGGCCGAAGACTGCCTTACCGTGCTAATGAACGTCGTCGTGGCGCGCGTATGCGTTCGGTCGCGGCGATAAGCGATGCCCAGTTCGCGCCACAGTTCCTGCCCCTTGATGGGAATCAATTTAACGCGCCCTGCCAGCACCTGATCGCGCGCGAAGCTCGCGCTGATGAGTGAAACTCCCAGCCCCGCAGCCACAAAGCTTTTAATCATGCCGACGCTCGGCAACTCCATGCGTATCTGCAACTCCGCCGCGTACGCTCGAAACAGCTTGTCCATCAGGCGGCGGCTGTAACCGGTCTTCGGCAAGAGCACCGGATGCTTTGCAATTTCGCTCACCGTCACCACTTCATTCTTTGCCAAGGGATTCTGCGGACTCACCATCAGCATAAGCTGATCGCGAAAAATCGGATGCGTCTTGAGACTGCTCGACTTAATCGGAAGCGTAACGATTCCCACGTCAATCGTGCCATTTTCAAGCTTCTCAACAATTTTGTAGCTGAAGTTGCGGTAAATGGAAATCTGCACGCCCGGATAAAGGCTGCAATACTTCGCGAAGACGTCAGGCAGTACATACAGGCAGGTCGCTTCATTCGCGCCAATAGATAACGTCCCCCGCGGACTATTGCCCTGGTCGGCCACCGCCAGCAATGACTCATCGCGCATCTGCAGCAGCCGCTCCGCATACGCAAACAACACCCGTCCCGCAGGCGTTAGCGTCACATCTTTTCCTGAACGGTCTAACAGCCGGTCTCCGTATTCCTGTTCCAGTTGGCGAATTTGTGCGCTCACCGCCGACTGTGATCGGAAGACTTTTTGCCCTGCGCGGGAGAAGCTGCCAAGCTTGGCCACTTCCATGAAGGTGACGAGCTGATCGAAATCCATGCGAGGGAAAGATTATAACCGACCGGAGGTGGACGGAGCAGCTATGCCCGCTTCAGATAGCCGTAGCTTGAACAACCGCTCCACTACCTAAGAGCATGTCATCCCGACGTTGAGCAAAGCGAAGACGGAGGGACCTTACGACAATTATCATTTCTTGAGTGACCAGCGGGAATATACCCGCCGATGGAATCATACGTAGTTCTGTCCAATGTAGGTCTCTCGTAAACAACTTGCAATGACCTGATTGTCAGAGTTGCAAAAATGGAGATCTGCCCAGTTTGCAAACAAGATCGTCTCCTTCTATTGACGTTCCCTTGACATCCGCCCCTGCTTCCGCGCAGTATTCAGAACCATGAACTGTACTCAAAAGCAGTTTGCAAACATTGCCTTCACTGTTGTCATCGCTCTCCTTGCAGCTCTTCCCACAACTCTTGGCGCGCAAACAGACGCAATGTCCAAGCCCTCTTCTTCCAAAATGGCAATGGCGAATGAAGTGAAGCGGCCGCCGATTGTAGGCGTCGCCCACATCGGCCTGAAGACTAGCGACATGGCCGCCTCGCGAAAGTTTTATACTGGCATACTCGGCTTTCAGGAGCCGTTCAGCCTGAATAATCCCGACGGCAGCCTCATGCTGACTTACTTCAAGGTCAACGACCATCAATACATCGAGGTCTTCCCTACCCTGAAAAATCCGCAGGATGACCAGCTCTCCCATATTTCTTTTGAAACGACCAATGCCGAGCAGCTTCGCAAATATCTAGCCAGCAAAGGCGTCAAAGTTCCCGACAAGCTCAGCCCGAGACTCGACCACGACCTGGGCTTTGACGTAATGGATCCCGAAGGCCACGACGTTGAATTCATGCAATATGTGCCGGGCTCTCTGCACGAAAAGGCTTTCGGAAAATTTATGCCGGCCACGCGGATATCCAACCACATTATTCACGTCGGCTTCATCGTCAAAGACCGCGCCGCCGAAGACCACTTCTATCGCGACATTCTCGGCTTCAAGGAATTCTGGCACGGAGGCATGACCGACACCGAAGAAGACTGGACCGATATGCGCGTGCCTGAAGGCCACGACTGGCTGGAATTCATGCAGCACGTAAAAAATCCCGACGACCCGCACTCCCGCGGCGTAATGAATCACCTCGCCTTGGGCGTGCCCAATGCCAATGCCGCCTATGAAACGTTGGTAAAGCGCGGCCTGCTGCAATACGCACCCAAACAGGAGAAGCCAAAAATCGGCCGCGACGGCAAATGGCAGCTGAATCTCTATGATCCGAATTTCACGCGAGCGGAGCTAATGGAACCGAAACCGGTGGAAAAGCCGTGCTGTTCACCGATGTTGCCTCATTAGGAGCGAACACAGGGCCTGCCATTCCGCGTACGGCGCTGGGCTCTAATCGGCCCACTGGGGCTGAAGTCTACCGCAGCACATTTTCGGCGCCGTATATGCCTCAAATGTGGAATTTATAGTTCACTCATCACATTCTACCGGGGCCGCTTTCTGATATAGTGTCCCTCCAGTTAGTGCAAACCAGATCATTTTGGAATCCTTTTCCTGGGTGTGAGCTGAGTTCAGGAATGGGCGGAAGGAGCAGCAATCATGGCAGGCAAAAGTCTTAATCGAGTTCAACTCATCGGCAATCTGGGCAAGGACCCGGAAATTAAATACACGCCCAGCGGCACGGCTGTGGCAAAGATCACCATTGCCACCAACGAGCGTTTCAAGGACAAGGGCGGCGAGTGGCAGGACCGCACCGAGTGGCACAACGTCGTGCTCTGGCAGCGGCTGGCGGAGATCGCCGGAGAATATTTGAAGAAGGGCGGCAAGGTGTACGTCGAGGGCCGCCTCCAAACCCGCTCCTGGGACGATAAGACGAGCGGGCAGAAAAAATATATGACCGAAATTGTCGGCAGCGATCTGATTCTACTTGGCGGACGCGGTGAAGGCGGAGGCGACTTTAGCGGCGGCTCGCGCGGTACGTCGTCTGGAGCTTCCTCCGGCGGTGGAAATAATTTTGATCAGCGCATGCCTGAGCCCGAGCCAGCGGGATCGGGACCAATCAGCGATGAGGATATTCCTTTCTAACTATTGGTCCGGGAGCATTTCAAAAGCCCTGCGAGCGCAGGGCTTTTGCTTTTACGAGATTACCCTTGATCTGCGCGGCAAACAAATTCAGTTCCTATCCCCTCCGCCATGCTTTTGCTTGCAGACTTTGCAATAGGTAGGCGCTTCTGAATTGTCCACGTAGTGTTTTACCGGCTTGAGCGTTCGCAAGTAGGCGAAGATAGCTTTCAAGTCGCCGTCGGTGGCGTACTGATAATCCCCATAGGGCATGAGTGAATTCAGGGGGCGTGCTTTTACGTAACCGGTCTTCAGCGCCTGAAGAAAAAGCGTTTCGTCATAGTAGCTGATGCCGGTCGCGTCGGGCGTGATATTTGCAGAAGCAACTCTGCCGAAGGCCCCGCTGAAAACTTGCCCTCCGGCGAAGTCGAGCCCCGGCAAAGGTTGCTGATGGCTATCCACGGGAGTATGGCAAAAGACGCAGTCAGCGATATTTGTGAGATAAGCTCCGATCTGTAGCTGATTGTTTGGATCGGGGCCGGCAACCGGCCCATTCACGGGCTCGGGGACGCTCCGTATTAAATACTTCACGGGAAAAGCTATTGAGGATTTCGGCAGGGGGTTTCGCACCGCAGGCAGCGACCGCACATAGACCACGATAGAAGCCAAGTCCTCGTCGGACATCGTTCGAAAGCGCTCATAAGGCATCATTGGAAACAGAGTGCGGCCGTCGTGTCCGATGCCCTCGCGAATGGAGCGGGCAAGTTGGTCATCAGTCCAGGTGCCCGAACCTGTTTCGGGATCCGGAGTGAGATTGGGCGCCACGATGGTTCCTGGCACGTCATTGAGAGGCATGACCTCCCCGCTGCCCTCTGCGCCTTCGAGAATTGGTGCGCCATGGCTTTTCCAGTCGTGCGGAGAATGGCAGCCAGCACAACCTGCGAGACCGATGAAGAGATATTTGCCGCGTTGCAAGCGCTGCGGCGTAACCTCAAATTTTCGTGAAGTCAGAGGGCGGGCTTTGGGCCCGATAAACGGTCGCCATCCGATTGTGAAACTGATGACTGCGATTAATACGAGAAATAGAATACCAATTCCATAAGACAGGGACTTCCCCACTCGCTGCATTCATGCCTCCAATAAATTTACAGGGAAAGCAAATCTGAAACGCTGGGGAAGTATAAGTCGAAAAGCTTTTTATTTGTTAAATTTCGCCACCGAGAAATTCGGCGCGGCGCAGACCTTTCCCTGGGAAAGGATGTTTGCTGCTTGCGGGCAAAAGGCTAAGCGACTTGCCCGGCCTGGACGTGATGACGATACTGCCGCTCAATCGACTCCATTTGATCTTTGAGCCGGAGCTTGAGTTTTTTAAGGCGGACCTCTTCAAGTTTTTCATCGTCCGAGAGGTAGCGTTTGTGAGTGAGACTTTCGAGACGTTCTGCGTACTGTGTGTGCTCCAAAGCCAGCCGGCGAAATTCATCGTGACTGGTGAGCAGTTGGTCTCTAGGAGTTAACATCCATTCGACCTCCTTACGCAAATTTGATGCCCTCAAGCTACCACACCCACCACCTCGCTTCAATGGCATTTCCCCCAAAAACCTTAAAATTTTGCTATGAGTTGTGGATAAACTGACTGCACAGAAAACAGTGCACAATCAGGCTATAACTATCTGATAAAGCAGGGCTGATTCCTCCGGATCGCGGTAGTAGTTTTTGCGCTCTCCGATCTGTTTAAATCCCAATTTAGAATACAAAGCGCAGGCCACCATGTTCGATTCGCGGACTTCTACAAATACCTTTGTTGGAAGGATTTCACCGACAATCCTCATAAATTCCTTTAAGAGTTTCGTGCCCAGTCCCTGACGCTGCTGCGCCGCAGAAACCGCAATATTTTCGATCTCATATTCTTCGCGAGAACAGCGCGCGACAAGAAAACCCAAGAGGCTCGACTCCTGTTCAATGACAAGCGCTAATCGGTTGGGTGAATTGGGCGCGAACAACTCGAAATACTGGGCCTCTGACCATTGGCTGGCTGTAGGCGTCGCGCGAGCAATTTTGATCATTGCCGGAACATCTGTGATGGACGCCTTGCGGACGATTGCGGTTGAAACGCCGCTACGGACTACCTGGCTCATAAGGAGTTCTCACACGCAATGCCGGGCGACAAGAAGCGTTGAAAAACTTCGTTCGATAATAATCTTCCCCTGGGAGTTAAAAAGATCCGTTCTCCATCGGATTGAAGAAGTTTGAGCTCCACCAAGTCGGCAATTGTTCCCGTATGCGCATCCACAGCGGCGTTTCCAAATTCCTGGCGCAATTCTTGTGTATCGACTCCCTGGTTCAAACGAAGACCCAGGAAAAATGCCTCCTGTAAAAATGCCGTTGCGGAAACCGCTGTTTTTTCTTGGTGGGAGTCTCTTGTATAACCATCCACTGAATCCGGCATGCTGAAACGGACTGCTCGCAGATTCGCGTCCCGGGCAAACAACATCGAGTGAGCATCCACCCCGAGACCCAGATAAGGCTTTCGAAGCCAATATTTCAAATTATGCCGCGACTGCTTTCCCGCTCTCGCGAAGTTAGAAATCTCGTATTGTTCGATCCCCGCGGACTGCAATCTCTCGTAGGCAGCCTCATATAAATCCGCCGTAAGGTCTTCGTCGGGCACAAAATGGGCGTGGTATTTGGTTCCACCAGCGATCAACTCACGACCCAAGCGAGAATCGTCATCCACTTCCAACATGTAAACACTCACATGTGGAGCGTCGGTGTGAATGGCATCCTCAAGCGATGCCATCCAGCTCGCCATGCTCTGGTGGGGCAGTCCTGCAATCAAATCCACATTGATGTTTGAAATTCCCGCCCGGCGCAATCTCGCAATATCGTCCAAAACGACTGCGCGGGTGTGGAGGCGGCCCACCGACCGCGCTTCCTGATCCACAAAGGACTGCACGCCAAGGCTTACGCGATTCACCCCACAGCGCATTAAAACCGCGATCATGGAATCGCTCAGTGTTCCCGGTGCGCATTCAACGGTAATTTCTGCATCCGCAGCGACCTGGAAATTTTGCGAAATCGTGACAAACAAGCGTTCCAGCCCTGCTATATCCAATAACGTGGGAGTTCCGCCGCCGAGATATATGGAGTCCACCTGGTTTTCAAGACAGCCTCCCACCTCCGCTGCGATTGTTTGAGCTTGTCGAAGGTCCGCGCAAATGCGCTCCACGTAGCCTTGAAAAATTGTCCG
>JANWKU010000029.1 GCA_025451215.1 Terriglobales bacterium | reverse complement strand
ATCCCAATGCCGGAGCTCCCCACCTCATCGCCTCGCATCTCGACATTCCTGTGGTGAACGCGGGCGACGGCATGCATGAGCACCCCACACAGGCGCTGCTCGATGCCTATACGATTTTGCGCCACAAGAAAACAATGAAGGGATTGCAGGTAGCGATTGTCGGCGATATTTACCACAGCCGTGTGGCGCGTTCCGCGGTCCATCTTCTCAGTAAATTCGGCGCGAAGATCACCCTTTGCGGCCCTCCCGAATTTTTGCCGGAACTGGCTTCGACGCTAGCCCCTGGCTTACGCATTAGCCGCACGGCAGAAGATGCTGTCCACGGCGCGGATGTCGTGATGGTATTGCGTGTTCAAAAGGAGCGGCTGGCAGGCGTGAATGTCAGCTTGGAAGATTACATTACGCGGTATCAGATCACAGTGCCCCGGCTTCGCTTGGCAAAAAAAGATGCTCTCCTGATGCATCCCGGACCGATCATCCGTGGCTTGGAGCTGACGTGGGAAGTGGCGGATTGCCCGAAGTCTGTGATCGTGGAAGAAGTTCGGAACGGCGGCCCCGTCCGCATGGCGGTGCTGGCACGAGCACTGGGAGGAAGAAGATGAGAACTGCAACGTCTCTTCCGCAGATATACGCCGATTCCCGCGGATTAAAACATGCAGACCTCACGGGAAAATTGATCGGCATATTTTTTTCCGTCTACAACGAGTTGGGACATGGTTTTCTAGAATCGGTTTATGAACAGGCAATGTCTATTGCTCTCGCGGAGAATGGCCTCTTCTTCCAGAGACAGATTGCTATTCCGGTCTGGTTTCACAAACAGCAAATAGGGGAATTCAGCGCCGACTTGCTGGTCAACGAGCAAATCATCCTCGAGCTAAAAACCGGCAGAGATATCGATTTGGCTTGGGAAAAACAGGCCCTGAACTACTTGCGGGCAACGCAGATAGAAGTTGCATTGTTATTAAATTTCGGGCCGCAAGCTCAATTCAAGCGATACGCATTTGAAAATGAAAGAAAAATTCCGCGAAAATCGGCGAAATCCGCGGAAGAGAAGTTAATAAATAGCAATCAGGGTTAAGAGTCAATCATTGAACAAAGAAAATCACAGTCTGCTCGTTAAGGGCGGCCACGTCATTGATCCCGCGGCGAAGATCAACGCGCCGATGGATGTGTTGCTGCGCGATGGAACCGTCGCCGAAATCGCGCTGCCCGGTAAGACTCGCGGCAAAGCTGTCGAAAAGTTTGATGCGCGCGGTTTGATCGTTGCGCCCGGCTTTATTGATCTGCACGTGCACTTGCGCGAGCCAGGCCAGAGTTACAAAGAAACCATCGCCACAGGAACCGCTGCTGCCGCTGCGGGGGGATTTACTTCTGTCTGTTGCATGCCCAACACCCAGCCGGTTGTGGATTCAGCCGAGTGGGTCCACTGGCTGCAACAGCCGGATCGCGGTGCCCTGGTCAATGTCTTCCCCATCGCCGCCGCCACCAAAGCCAGCAAAGGAGCTTCCCTTACCGATTTCCGCGCTTTGCAGCGGGCCGGCGCGGTAGCGGTCACCGATGACGGCAAGCCGATCCTGAATGATGATGTGATGCGGGAGGCATTGCGCGTGGCTTCCGAATTGAATCTGCCGGTAATCCAGCACGCCGAAGATACCCGCGTGACGGCAAATTGCTCCATGCATGATGGGCCGACCGCATTCCGGCTGGGTTTGCATGGAATGAATGCCGCCGCCGAAGCTTCCGTTGTAGAACGCGATGTTCACCTGGCGCAGCAGTTTCACGGAGCTCGGCTGCATGTGGCGCATATCTCCACGGCGGAAGCGCTCAAGGCCGTGCGCAAAGGCAAACGTAATAAGTCGCGCGTGACCTGCGAGGTGACGCCGCACCACTTTGTTTTAGCGGACTCCGATATGCGTGATTATGACGCGAATTTCAAGATGAATCCGCCGCTTCGCTCAAAGGCAGACCGTGAAGCCGTTCTGTCTGCCTTGGCCGATGGCACAATTGATGCGATTGCTACCGACCACGCTCCGCATGCGCTGCACGAAAAAATTATTGAATTTGAGCGCGCTGCCTTTGGCATCATCGGGCTGGAAACCGCCTTGGCGCTTGCGATTACACGCCTTCACCAACAGGAAAAAATTCCTTTAGCGCGAATTGTGGAACTTTTCACCGCAGGTCCAGTCCGCGTAGTTGATCTGCGTGGACGAGGCACTCTGACGCAGGGAAGCCACGCGGATGTAACCATCTTCGATCCTAAAAAGCGGTGGACCTACGACGCAGCCAAATCCCATTCCAAGTCCCACAACAGCCCATTTGATGGTTGGCCGCTCACGGGGAAAGTTGTCGCAACGATTGTGGCGGGGCAAGTGGTCTACAGAGCAGGGTAGCCTTCAGCGCCATTGCTCGGATATTTCAACACTCAGTTCCTCTGCGCGTTCATGCTTTCATTTGACGTAGCGGTAGAAACGATGCTGGCCACGGCGGTTCCAATAAGGCGCTTCGTAGTTATCGGTTCCGGGACCGGAAGTCAGATAGCTAAAGAAAAGATGCTTTGACGGCTTGACGACGATCCCAACGTGCCCACGCCAAACCACCAGATCGCCCGGCTGTGGCTTTGTGACGCGCTGAAAACGCCCAACTCCCGCATAAAGGTCATCTGAAGGCGCGTATTCATAAGGAAAGCCGGCAGTTTCGTAGATCGCATGTACCAAATGCGAGCAGTCGCGCTCGTGCTCCCCCGGTGCGCGGCCATTGAGCGCAACTGCAACCAGCACCTTGCGGTCTTTTTTAGTCAGCTGGCGCAAAGTTGTCTTATGGCTCTTGTTGATTGTTTTTTTATCGGCTGCCTGCACGAGCGCAGGATTCCCCGCTGCCGGGCCGTTTTGCGCGAACGCACCGCAGAGAGAAACCGCCCCGAGCGGGATGCCAATTATTAACTTGCAGATAAGCCGCATGTGTCTATTCTGATGCTGAATTCGATGCCTGGGCAGATTACATGCGTTCCACGCCAAACGAACAGGAGGGCTCAACTCGGCGGGCTGTAGGGTCGTATAATCCACGCCCTCGGCCGAACCCAGTGAACGGCGTATTTTGCCGGACATTATCAAATATGACGCCAAAGTAGCGGTTGTAAAGAACGCCGAAACCCCCGCGGAAAACAACTTTGCTGTCGTAAGTCGCGGGGCTCCAGGCAAAACCAACGCGCGGTCCAAAATTATTGCGGTCAGGCTGATAAAGCCGGCTCGTTGGCTGTACCGAACCATCCACCACGCCTTGCGAACCAAAAACATAATTGGTTAGCGTGTCGTTGATTTCCGTGACCGGAGTGAAATATTCCCAGCGCAGTCCCAGGTTCACCGTGAGTGTCGGCTTCACTTTCCAGTCGTCTTGCGCAAATAGCGCATAATCTGACGTACGGTAGTAGCGGATGGAATTCGGCGGCGCGCCTGTAGTTGGATCAACTGCGATCTGCTCATCGAAGCAACACGCATCGTTGGCGAAATTTAAGAGTCCGCGGAATTGATAATAAGGACGCTCCGCTCCCGGCTGATCGTTGTTATTTTGTTCGCGTCTTGCCTCTAAGCCAAACTTCCAGCCGTGGCGCCCTTTCATCCAGCTAAATGTCTCTGCCAGGCCATAGGTGTTCTGCGCCGCAGCCTGCGGAGTCGTCGAGGATTGTGCGATGCCGATGAATGCGTGGTCCACCGCGCCAAAGCCGGCGTCAAAATCGAATAGTCCAATATCGGGAATTCCGAAATCTGTATTTCCCACCGGCTGCCGCTGATCAAACGCAAAACGGGTAAAGTTCGCGCGCAGTTCATTCAGCATGTTGTTGCTGATCGTGCGCGTCCATCCGACGGTGCCCACATAATTATTCGGTTGCAGGGTAAGGTCATCAATAGGACGCGCCCCGCCGTTAAAATTATCCAGCTTCACGATGTAAGTGCTCGCGAAGAATTGATCGTGGCCCCGTGTGTAGTCCATGCGAGCGTTGTATTGGTCGCCGCTGTTCGTATTTGGAGTTACCAGATCTGCAATTTCCCAGTCGGGAATTCCGTCTGGCCCGTTGCCGATGGCTTGGCCGACTTGATTTCCTGCGACGTAAGACTTTCCTAAACCATAGTTGGGAATGAATGAGCAGCAATCAGTCGCGGATGTCGGATTCGGCGTGGCGAAGCGGGGAGTGATTCCCGGCGTGGAAAATATCTTCGCGGCGATGCTATTCGGATTATTTTGAATCACATACTGCTCAAACTGGGGCGTCTCAAGATGTTGGTCACGCAGCAATGAAGTGTTGGAAAGCCGCACTCCCTCATAGGAGAAGAAGAAAAACAGTTTATCTTTAATGACCGGGCCACCAATGCTTCCTGCAAAATCACGGTACTTCTGGTCCACTCGTGACGGACAATGGCTGGCGAAAATCGTGAACTGGCTTGGAGTTCCGCCTTCGCAGGTTAAATTCGTCGCTCCCGCCGAGGGCCCATGGAATTTGTTGAACGCGTTCAGACCCTTGTCGTTAAACTTGACGAAGGCGCTGCCATGGAAATTATTTGTACCGTTCTTGGAAATCACCTTCACCTGCGCGCCGGAATTACGGCCATCCTGTGCGGAGTAACTGTCGGACGCAACAGAAATTTCCTGAATGGACTCCGGATTCGGCGTGACCACCGCCGCTCCACCCCAGTCAAGGCTGTTCACGCTTACACCATCGAGCAGAAAATCATTGGCCGTGATGCGCTGGCCGTTGGCGATGGCCTGCACCTGATTTTCCGTCTGGAAAATTTCATTGTTCGAACCGCCCGGTCCCACTTGTTGTGGGATTCCAAGAGAGTTACCATTTCCTTGCCGCGAAGCGTCGCCGAAAATTCCCGGAGTTAACCGCACCAACTGATACGGGTCGCGCCCGAACTGAGGCAAGTTTGTCACCGCCTGCGCGCTGATCGTTGTGCCGATGGTCGCGTTTTCCGTCTGCAATCCTCCCGCGGTTGCGGTGACGGTCACAGTCTCCGTATTCGATCCCGTATCGAGCGTAACGTTGAATCCCCGTTCCGCCTCCGCAGCCACCGCAATGCTTTTGTTCTCACTCTTCTTAAAGCTCTTGGCATCCACATTCACCGTGTAATTTCCTGGAGCGAGCCCGGTAATGCGGTAAAAGCCCGAATCTGTAGTCACCGCATTGCGGCTTACCCCAGTCGCTTCGTTGGTTACGTTGACATTCGCGCCCACAACCAGCGCGCCCGATTGGTCAGTGATAGTTCCTTCAATTCCCGCGCCGTATTGCGCGAAGCTGAGAGGGATAAAAGTGAAAAAGAAAATAACGAGGAGCAGGACACGCAAGGGGAGGGGGGCCATAAACGTCTCCAAACGGAAAATTCACAACGAGACTAGGTGAGCTTGTAAAAAGATGCGGGGACCGCTGTATCAGTTGGCCTGAAGAGCTGTATGGTGAGTTCCGAAGCGGAGGTTTGAAGCTGAGTGTTTATCTCGGAATGACGAAGAAATTCATTTTCGGCAGCTTTGCGCGGACATGAATATAACCCGGTGCGCCGCAAACGGGACGCGTTATAACGATGCCGCTGCGCCTTCGGTGGGATAGCGCAGACAGCCGAGCATGATCACATTACGAGTCATGCTCTCGTAGCCTTCGGTGAGACTCCGGGAAGGAATCCTGGTGCTGGGCAGAACAAGAGCTATGTACAGTTTGGTTTTAGCGTGGACCGCATAAAACCGCAGGCGTAGAGCGCTGTTCACCAGCTTTTCGCCGGCTTCGGCAATGGAAGGATCGGGACTGCGCCGGGCTGCTTCACCCATGCGCATCAGAATAATGGCATTGCCGGAAGCGCCAGAAATATAATCAATGGCTGCCCGAAGCCGCTCGCGGTGAATGGCACGGAATTCAGCAGCAGGAAGGTTTCGTCGTAAGAAGTCTTCTTCGCTTGGGTCTACCAGATTGCGGAATGCATCCACATCCACAACCTTCAGACTCTTAGATAGTTCATCGGGAGACCGGCGGGCCAGGGAATGTCCCTTAGCAAAGGAGGCCAATAAGCCTAGCGCCAGTATGCCAACCAGAACGAGTATGAGTGTGACGGTCATAGTAGCTGCAACGAGTGAATCCTACCGCAAGCCCGGTCTGACTGGAAATAAATTTTTTGTTTGTTCCATTTCGCCGTTCCATATTTGGGAACAACGCAGCCCAGCTCTTTCCCAAAAGATCGTAAGCTACACATCCTGCTTGATTTCGCCTCGTGCGCCTGGCCAGGAGTCCTGATTGGGCGGCAAAGTTACCCCAGTCATCAGTTTTGGAGTAACCGTCCGATTACCTGGCTCCAAACCTCCAACTCATCGTGCCCAGGGACCGATTCGAGGAACGAGGTTTTTTACGGCACCGCCATATAGTACAACCAGACAAGCGCGCATATGTGATAAGTGCCCATGTACGCATAATCAAGAGGGTAATAATAGCCAATGCGCGAGTTAATGGCGGAGAGAACCAATTCTGCGCTGGCGTAGATAGCAAAACCCAATGCAATGCCAAATGCCGGTTTTTGCCATTCCAAGTGCAACAACCGGGAAAGGGAGAGCAGGCCAACCAGTAGGCCGCATTGCAATTCCAAAGCAAGAGAGCCGCGCTCATTCAGTTTTTGGAAGCCTCT
>JANWKU010000028.1 GCA_025451215.1 Terriglobales bacterium | reverse complement strand
GGTCGCCGGTGTACTCCTGGTACAGCAGGGTGGGGCACTCGAAGTGACCGCCTCCTCCAGCTCGGTAAAGCATTTGGGCATAGGCCTGATGCGGCAAATAAACGCCGCTATTTCACAGACGTTAAAGCTTCATCCGGAAGCGATTGTTTCTGTTTCCGCCGCGGAAATATTAGGCGAGCAGGCTGCGGCGGAGCTCTCCTTTGGCAATTGCATTTTATTGCGTTTGCAAGGGACTTCCAACGAATTGGCTGGAGTTCTCTTGCTGGCCGACTGCGCGAAAGGGCCTGAGCTGGAGAGGACTCAAATGTTGCAGGCCATCGCCGGCCACGGCTCCATCGCCTTGGAAAACGCGCAGCTCTTCAACCGAATGGAGCAGGCGAACCGCCATTGGATCGAGATTTTTGATGCGATCTCGGACCTCATTATCGTGCACGACACGATAGGCAATGTCTTACGCGTAAACCGCTCTTTGGCTGATTTTATTGGGCTCGAGCCAAAGCAGATCGTCGGCCTGAATATGCGCGCGGTGTTGTCCATGGGCAAGGAAACACAAACGTATTTCTGTCCTTTCTGCCTGAGCACCGGCAGCGCTCCGGATGAATATATACATCCCGTATTGGACCGCACTTATCTTGTCTCCACCTCCAACGTGCATGGCGCTACCGGGGAGTCATTGCAGACGATCCACGTGATGAAGGACGTGACGGACCGGCGCGAGGCTGAGCGCCGTTATCGTGAACTCTTCGATAACGTCCAGGAAGGTGTCTTCTTCTCCACTCCCGATGGCGCATTCATTGAAGTAAACGACGCCATAGTCAGGATGCTCGGATACATGAGCCGGGAAGAGTTGTTAGGCGTGGATCTACGCACCCAGGTTTACTCCGTGCCCGACCGGCAGCGCGAATTTGCGGCGCAAATGGACCAGAATGGTTTGATCCGCAACTACGAAGCCTCGCTGCGCCGCCGCGATGGTTCGCTCGTCCATGTTCTTATCAATGCATTTGCCGTGCGTGATCGCGATGGCCGAATCCTTCAGCACCGCGGGCTGATGCTCGACATCAGCGGACTTAAGAATTCACAGTTCGAACTGCAGCGCGAACGCGACTTCTCAGGCAAGATCCTCAACAATACGCAGAGCCTCATCCTGGTGGCCGATACCGCCGGCCTCATCAGCTACGCGAACCGCCGCTGGTTCGACCTGGGCTACGAACAAGGGAACCTGCTCGGGCGACCGCTGCATGAGCTTGTAGCGCCGTCGCGTCAACTCACGTTCGCGGAAGCGTTTCAATCGGTTCTGCAGGGTCAGCAAGTGGACAATCTCGATTTACAAATTTTGCAGGAAGACGGGCAGGTAGGCCACTTTTCGGTGAATTTGAGTCCCATGCGGGATGAGCAGGGAATCGTAACCAGCCTCGTGGTGGTGATGACCGACGTTACCGATGCCGCCGTATTGCAGGCCAAGCTCATGCACGCGGAGAAAATGGCTGCCGTAGGACAATTGGTTTCCGGCGTCGCCCATGAGGTAAACAATCCGCTCACCGCGATTCTCGGATTTACCGACCTCCTCATGGAAAGTCCCGGTATTCCCGAGGACGCCCGCCGCGACCTGCGGGTCATTTTGCAGGAGGCGCAGCGGACCAAACAGATCGTGCAGAACCTTTTGAGCTTTGCGCGGCAGATGCCGCCGCAACGCAAGCCCGTGCAGATCAACGGAGTCCTCCGGCGCACTTTGCAATTGCGCGCTTACGATCTGCAAAACCGCGGGGTGGAAGTCGTGGAGCAGTTGGATCAGTGCCTTCCGCCGGTAGTTGGAGATCCCCACCAGTTGCAGCAGGTATTTCTAAATATTTTGAACAACGCGTACGACGCGATGCGGGAAAGTAGCCCGGCGCGAATTGAAATCATGAGCGCGCGAAGGGGAGATTTTGTCGAGATTTCTTTCCGCGATAACGGACACGGGGTTACGCAACAGGAGCGGATTTTCGATCCATTTTTTACTACCAAGGAAATCGGCAAGGGGACGGGCCTGGGGTTAAGCATCTGTTATGGAATTGTGCACGAGCATGGCGGAGAAATTCTCTGTCATAACAACGAAGGAGCAGAAGGCGCCACGTTTGTTGTGCGGCTTCCGGCGGCGCCGGAAGCCACCTCCGTGGGGGCCGCTGCCGGAGTGATACAGCGATGAGTTCATCTGCCATAAAATCTGCCGTGCTGCCGGTTCTGTTAATTGAGGACGAACCCGCCGTCATGGCCTACGTGCAAGCTTGTCTGGAACGGAACGGCTATGAAGTGGTTTGCGCCGATTCCGGTGCCGAGGGACTCCGTCTGCTGGAATCAGGCAATTTTCAAGGCGTTGTTTCCGATATGCGCACACCCGGCGGCGTGGACGGCGGCGACGTTTACGCATGGCTCACCAAGCACCGCCCCGAGTTGGTCTCTCGCATCGTGTTTATCACCGGAGACCTGGCCAACGAGGAGACCGTCGCCACGCTTAACAAAACTGGCGCCCCGTGCGTGGAAAAGCCCTTCCGGGTGCAACAATTTCTAGAAGTGGTGGAAAAAACCATCGGGAAGGCCAGTGAATAGGGAATGCCGGTGAGTGGGAGAAAGCCTTGTGACTGAAGATTTGCGAGTTCGATTGCTGATTGTGGATGACGAGGAAAGCATTCGCAGGCTCTGCGTCACCGTCGGCGAGGCGCTCGGATTCGCATGTGCTGAAGCCGAAAATGGCGAGGCTGCTCTACTCCTGCTCGAAGACCTGCCTGTCCACATGATCCTTACCGACATGGTCATGCCTAAAATGTCGGGCATTGAATTTCTGGAGCGGGTAAAGAAAGCCCATCCGCGGACCGAAGTTGCGGTCATGACAGGGCATGGTTCGGTGGAAACCGCCGTGCAGGCCATGAAGCTGGGCGCCTATGACTACATCAGCAAGCCCTTCTCCCCACTTGAAGAGCTAAGGCTATTTTTGCGACGTATGGCGGAGAAGGTGAAGCTGGTGGAAGAAAACCAGTTTCTACGCGAGCGCATGGAAGCGGAAACCAATCTCCATGGCATTGTGGGAGCGTCGCCAAAAATTCAGGATGTTCTGCGGATGATCTCGCGCTTGAAAGATACGCGCACTCCCGTACTGATTACGGGCGAAAGCGGTACCGGAAAAGAATTGGTGGCGCGGGCCATCCATTTTCGCGGTTCCATGGCCAACAGTCCTTTTGTCGCGGTGGATTGCGGTGCGCTGGTGCCTACGCTGATTGAGAGCGAACTTTTTGGCTACGAAAAAGGCGCGTTTACCGGCGCTCTACGCTCTCGGCACGGCTTGTTTCAGGCCGCGAACGGAGGAACTATCTTTCTTGACGAAATTGGCGAACTGCCACTGGAAATGCAGGCCAAGCTCTTGCGGGTACTGCAGGAAAAAGAGGTGCGCCCAGTGGGCAGCAATTATTCCGTCAAGGTCAATGTGCGCGTGATCGCGGCGACCAACCGGGATTTAGAGGCGGAATATCAGAAGGGGACGTTTCGTAAAGATCTTTACTTCCGCCTGAACGTAGTCACCGTCCATTTGCCCTCGCTTCGCGACCGCCGCTCCGATATTCCCTTACTGGTCAACTGGTTCCTCGACCAGTCGGATACGTCTTCCTCGCTGCAAGTGACCCATGCGGCCATGAAGTGCCTGCTGCACTATGACTGGCCTGGCAATGTGCGCGAGCTGGAAAACTGCATGGAACGCGCGATCGCGCTGGGCGATCACAAGATGATTGATGTCGCGGATTTACCTCCCAATGTGTCAGCGGCGCCAACCGCCGGAGATGGGGGAAAGATTACCTCTGGAACTCCCGGGCTTTCCACCACCGATTTGGAAGACATAGAGCGCGCAACCATTGAGCGCGTCTTCGAGCAGGTAAACGGCGACAAAGTGCTTGCCGGAAGAATGCTTGGCATTAGTCGGGCCACGTTATATCGGAAGTTGAAGCGTTACAACATTGGCGGAAGACATGAGGTTTCTCATACGCTTCAATAACGGGCAGGAGTGAGACAAGGTCTCACAGTGAGACGAGAGAGATATGTTTTCTCCGTTTTCCCAGACCTCTAAACTTCGCATACCACCCTTTTATTCAATCGCTTAGAGCAATAGTTCATCCTGCTTCCATTTGGCCGTGGCCGTGCAACTTCTCCCTCTAAGCGGTCTGGCTTTTGCATGGATTTCACGCTAACCGGCGGTTCCCGGCAGCCAGACCGCATACTTTTAATCGGGGGGCGGGTTGTCGAGAGCAGGCACGGCTGTCGCGGCTGAAAGTTCCACCGCCAAACTGGCGCGGTTCTTTCCTACGGCTACGCCGGTCCGCATTCCCGTCCGCCTGAGCCGGATTGAGGGCGCACAGGAAAACAAGTGCGAGCACACGGTTATTGAATACGGGACTTCACAGGAGGTCCTGTTCGCTTCCAAGCTACGGCTGGAATTCGCTGATCTGCTGCAGCTCCAGAATTCTGACGGCACCCTGAACGCCCAGGCGTGCGTGGTTGCGGTGCAGTACAACGCGGGGCATACCGCGGTGGCGGCCCGCTTTACTCAGCAAGTACCTAATTGGATCGTGAAATCATGAATGAAGGCATCAAAAAAATGGACGCGTCCCAGGAATGGCGCTCCGCGCGTCTTCTTTACCCTTTATATTCCGCGCTGGCCCGTGAGTTTGTAATCGAGACCCAGCCCAGCGGCGAGCTCGAGACCGGGACCGACGTCCCATCCAAGGAAGGCCTGGAACAGGCCCGAGCGTGGTTGCTGGAGATGGATTCGCGCATCCAGGTCCACCAGTTGCGTCAATTTCTTCAGACCACGACTCTGAGCAACACTGAATGTCTCCGCGCCATGCTTCAGCATCACTTGCAGAAGGAAAAGTACTCTGATTCTGACCGCGACAAGATTGATTTTCTGCTTGTGCAGTATTTTTCTGACTGCGCCCCTTCCCGTTTAGAGGACGCTGAGTTGACTGTTGCGTATGTAGCCAAAGCGCTGCAAACCGTGCTTGGGACCGTGGACGTAAAAATCCCTGACTGGCTGGAGCTGCTGGAAGATTTGGTGCAGAGCGCGAAAGCTTCCGGAAGCCTTAAGAGCCTGCTGCAAAGCGGCGTTCTCGATAAAGGCAGAAAGCTCAAGGTCAGCTGCAAGGAAAAATATTTTCTGCCAGTGGCCATGGTTTCATTCACCCGATTTAGCTTCATCATGCGGCGAGTGTTTTTCCGGCTGATGCATCAGGACCTGAACGCCATTCTGGACGGACTGCGCGAACTTGAAAGCCGGGGCGTAGCGACGCTCGATTGCAGCGCGGCGCAATTTTCCGCCGAAGAGCCAACCGTGCGTCTGCGCATGATCTGCCAGTCATGGAAAGTTATGTTTCATGCGGAATATTCTTCCGGTCAGCCATTGCGCATGCTAGTGGATCTCCACGCCATTGTTGACGACGCTCTGGCCGCAAGTGGCGGGTTGGACAAGAAGACTCCCGCGACTCCTGCTCCTTCGCGTGCCAAGGCAACGTCGGCCGGAGCAACAGCGGCCGCAGTCGGCTTTAACACCAGCAAATCCGAGACGCCGGAATTTGAGATTTCCGGCAACCCGTCATCCTGGAACCCCGATGGTTCGGTTTAACCCTTCTACGTTTTAACAGCGGAGATGCAAGGCGTGAAGCAGCCCACAGTTCTAATTATTTCCGACAATGCGGCCTTTCCCAGCGCTATCACCGCACGCTGGAAGCAGGAACGGAACTTGCCTGCCTTCACCCTGATGGGCAGCGACCTCTGCCACGAACTTGATTCTGACGCTTTCGATTTGGCGATTGTAGGCGAAGTGAATTCTGGCGCCCGGTCTTTATTGGAAAAGCCGCTGACGGCAGCAAAAAAGCCCGCCATCTTGATCGTCGAGCAGGACGAAGCCTCGCAATCGCAAACCGGACCCTGGACGAAAGTTCTGCACAAGACAAGAACTGCGGAAAACGCAGGCACGGATCACAGTAACAACGCTTGGTTGGATGTGCTCGTCCCTGTAGCCGCCGAAATGCTGCTGCATGCGAAAACAGCCAGTGCGGCGCGGAAGCTGGAACAGCGAAATACCGTCCTTGAATGCCAGGCTGCGCTCGGCGATTACATGCTTGAAGTCCGCCACAACCTGAACAACGCACTCACTTCGATTTTAGGAAACTCTGAACTGATTCTGCTGGACGGCGATCAGTTCCCCGGAAGCGTGCACGCGCAGGTGCAAACCATTCGCAACATGGCCATCCGCATCAACGAAATCCTGCAGCGGTTTTCATCGCTGGAAAAAGAACTTAGGGTCACGGAAAAATACGGGGAAAGTAAAACGGCTGTCAAAGGACGCACCTTTTCCGCAGGCATGTGATAGGCGCGAAGCGGGGCCGTACAATATCCCTATGCAAACAAAAACTCCTTCGTCCGCAACTCCTTAATCGTATCCCTAAGCTTCGCGGCCTTCTCAAACTCAAACTTCTTCGCTGCCTCGCGCATGTCACTTTCCAGTTTTGCAATGTACTCATCGAGGTCTTCCTGCGACTTGAACTCGGGAATGCCTTCCGCTTCGGTGTTGGCGAGGTCGGCGTAGTCGGCTTCCATGATTTTTGCCAGGGTCATATCGAGAGGCCGAATAATGGATTGCGGCGTGATTCCGTTGGCTTCGTTATATGCCTGCTGGATGGCCCGACGGCGGTCGGTTTCGCCGATGGCCTTCTTCATGGAATCGGTCATGCGGTCGGCGTAGAGAACGGCGCGGCCATTTAAGTTTCGGGCGCAACGGCCAATGGTCTGGATGAGCGAACCGGCTGACCGAAGAAACCCTTCTTTGTCAGCATCGAGAATCGCCACCAGCGAAACCTCTGGCAGATCCAGTCCTTCGCGCAGGAGATTGATTCCGATTAGCACATCAAATTCGCCCTTGCGCAGGTCGCGGAGAATCTTGACCCGCTCCAGCGTTTCAATTTCCGAGTGCATGTAGCGGCACTTCACGCCAACCTCGCTGTAGTATTCCGCAAGATCTTCGGACATGCGCTTGGTCAGCGTGGTCACCAGCACGCGCTCGCCGCGGGAAATGCGGTCGCGAATCTCATGCAGCAGATCGTCAATCTGGCCTTTCACCGGGCGTATCTCCACTGGCGGATCAATCAGCCCCGTCGGACGAATGATCTGCTCTACCACTACTCCCGCGGATTTGGTTAGCTCATAGGGCCCGGGCGTCGCCGAAACATAGACCATCTGATTCTGACGGTGCTCAAATTCCTCAAATGTCAGCGGACGATTGTCGAGCGCCGAGGGCATGCGGAAGCCATACTCCACCAGCGTTTGCTTGCGCGAACGGTCGCCATGATACATCCCGTGCAGTTGCGGCACGGTCTGGTGCGATTCATCAATGAACATGATGTAATCGCGTGGGAAGTAATCCAGCAGCGTGGGCGGAGGTTCACCCGGCAGCCGTCCGGTGAAATGCCGTGAATAATTTTCAATGCCGTGGCAGAAACCCATGGCCTTGATCATTTCCAGATCAAACATGGTCCGCTGATGAATGCGCTGCGACTCGACCAAACGGCCCTGCTTTTCAAGTTCCACTTCCCACCAGGCAAGTTCCTCTTTAATAGACAGTACGGCGCTGGCACGCGTTTCTTCTTTCATCACGTAATGCGTTTTCGGATAAATTGGCAAGCGCACGTATTTCTGTTTCACCGTGCTAAACAGCGGATCAATCTGCGAGAGGCTCTCAATCTCATCCCCCCACAACTCGATGCGATAGGCCATGTCGTCATAGGTGGGGAAGACTTCGATCACGTCGCCGCGCACGCGAAAAGTTCCTCGACGGAATTCGCCATCGGTGCGCTCGTAGAGAATGTCCACCAGTTTGCGGGTGATGTCCTGCCGCTTGATCTTTTGACCTTTCTCCAGGAAGAGCAACATCCCGTAATAAGCCTCAGGCGAACCCAGGCCATAGATACAACTGACCGACGCGACAATCAGGCAATCGCGACGCTCGAACAAAGACCGCGTGGCTGACAGGCGCAGCTTGTCCAGTTCGTCATTGATGGTGGATTCTTTTTCAATGTATAGATCAGCGGCCGGAACGTACGCTTCCGGCTGGTAGTAGTCGTAATAGGAAACAAAATATTCGACAGCATTATGCGGAAAGAAGCTCTTGAACTCGTGGTAAAGCTGCGCAGCGAGGGTTTTGTTGTGCGCCATCACCAGGGCCGGACGATTGACCTGCTCAATGACCTTGGCCATGGTGTAAGTCTTGCCGGATCCAGTGACTCCCAGCAAAACCTGGTGCTGCTCACGGTCCTGCAATCCACGCAAAAGTGAGCTGATGGCATGGCCCTGGTCGCCCTGCGGTTTGTAACTGCTGACAAGTTTGAAATCCATGATTGAAATCTTTGTTTGAAATCTATGACAAGACCTACAGAAGCAAATTTCGGCGAGTAGGCATCTTTTGATTATAAAACGAACAGTAGGTGGCGATTTGAGAACAAAAGAAAACGGCGTGGAGGAGGTTTCTCCACGCCGTCAAACAAAATCAAATCCGCGGGACTAACTGGGCAGTTTGAATTCCACGCTGATCTGCGTTTGTATCTCGACTGGACGTCCATCCAGCATGTAAGGCTTGTATTTCCATTGCCGGACGGCAGTTTCCGCGGCGCGCCCCAAATATTGGTCGCCACTTATCTGCTTCACGTTGGTGACTTCGCCCGTCTTGGAAATGGTAGCCGCGATTTCGACCGTGCCTTGTGTCCGCATATGGAGCGCGGCTTGCGGGTACACTGGCTGAACTTTCTTCACCAGCCTGCCCTGCAATACTCCCTGGGAAACCCGCAAGGATTGCTGAATTGGTTTCGCGACATCCATCCCGGAGGCTGCAATGGCCGCGATGCCCTTTCCGCTGCTGCCGGAAGAAGCCATCAGCGGATCAGGAGCCTCTAGCGCGGCAATCGGGGCCGATGCTGTCTTCGCACCGCCGCCCTTGATAATCAGGGGTTGCTTCGCGGGCTGTTCCGATGCCCTAGCTTCGGTCTCGTCGTCGCTTTCTTTGGAACTGGCGGAAGGCGCCTTCGAAGTTCTCTTCTCTGCTTCTGTCTGCGGTTTCGAATTCTCTGCTGTCGTTTCCGGATGCGTCGTCTGCGCTTCTGAAACTTCAGCGCTGGGCTTGGGCTGGCCTGACTGAGTCACGCCAGGCGCAACCTGCGAAGACGTGCTGGGCTTCTCGACGGTGCTCTGCTGCACCGAGGCGACTGTCTGACTGCTGTGCATCTTTGTCCAGCCAAAATATCCTGCGGCCCCGAGCACTACAGCGACGACCACCGCGATGAGAGCGATGTTGTTTCCTGATTTTTTCTCTACGGGAGCTGCGTGTGCAGAAGCAAAAGCGGGAACATGCGCGGGCTCTTCCGCGGCCGGCGCACTGATCACCAACTTACTTGGAGCATGCGCTGATTTCGCCTCTGTATGCGCAACGGGCGCGGGCGCTTTTTGCGCGGCAATGGCCGGCTTCGATCTTGCTACGGCTTTTACAGCAACTTTTTGTCTTGCTGGAGCAGGCGCGCTGGCGGCTCCGCTGTGTCCTGATAGGGCCGCGGACTGCGCCAAGGATGGCGCCGAGAATGAAAGCGCCGCTGACGGTGACGGTGCATGTTCCGGAGTTGCATCTTCAGCGAACTCTTCCGCCTCAGGCGCGTCAGTGATTTCTTCTATCTCTACTGAAGCTTCGTCTTCTTCTTCAGCCTGCTGAAACGCGGTTGCCATCGGACCGGCAGGTTTGGAAACTGGCTGCCAGGCATATTCCTTCGCTGCTGGACGTACAACCGGAGACTTCGCGGCGGGCGCTAGATCAGGCGACAGATCGAGCACCGCTGACTCGTGTACTTCGTCCGCTGAAGCGTGCGCCGCTGGAGCAAAATGAGGTGCGGCAGGCGCTGGTATCGCAGCGGCTGGTCTGGACGCGGCTGGCGTAAAAACTGGTTTCTGCGCGGCAGGCTCAGGCCTTGCCGCTGGCGCACTCAGCGCAACTCGTGGTTGTGGCGCGATTGGTGCCGTTGGCGATGTTGCCGGAGCGTTTGCCGCTGGAGCGCTCTTGGGATCGGTCTTGCGCAAAAGTCCGCGGGCCACCCGCAAAGTTCCTTTGGCCTGGTCCACGTTGATCGGCTTGGTCAAAACCAAATTCGCGCCGATACGAAATGCTTTTGCCACTCCCGCTTGCCCTTCGACGACTGCCACTGCGAGTGAAGATTGATTGGAGGCTGAGTTCCGCGCGCTCTTGAACAACAGCGTTGCATTCTGCTCGTTGTCACAATCCACCACGACCGCGTCAAAATGCTGCGCCATAAGCCGCTTAACGGCGGTAAATGGTTCATTCGAGGCCTCAACGCTGAAGTCCAAATCGCTCAGGACTTGCGTGACTAACTTGGCCGTTTTCTCGTCCGGGCAGAACAGCAGGGCTTGGTAACTCATAGTCAAATCCTAGGTACGGTCGTCAGAGTCAGCAAGTTACGGAGGTAATTCGAGAAATACAATTTTTACGTGTCTTTTACAAATGAAGTAATCACAAGGTAATCGAGCGTGCAGCATTTTTGAAGGAGCGTCTAGATGTCGGAAGAACAGCTACAATGTCGCTGCCATGCGCCTTCCACTTTGGACCAAGCTGCTTTGGACTTTATGGGTGATCATGTGGGCGCCGCTCTACTGGAAATACTATGGCGCGCAAAACTTTTTGTACTTCTGCGATCTGGGAAATTTTTTGATTCTTGCGGGGTTGTGGTTGGAAAGCTCGCTGATATTTTCCTGGCAGGCCACGGGGCTTTTACTGTTTCAAACCCTCTACGTGGTTGATCTCATCGGAGCATGGCTCTTCCATGCGCATTGGATCGGCGGCACAGAATTTATGTTCGATGCGAGCGTGCCGTTTTATCTGCGCATGTTCAGTTTGTTCCACATCGTGGTTCCGCCCCTGCTGCTGTGGGGCGTATGGCGATTAGGTTATGACAAGCGAGGATGGAAATATCAAACCGTTCTCTGCTGGATCGTGGTTCCAGTGAACCACTATTGGAAGCCACAGTACAACGTGAACTGGGCGCGAGGGTTGGGCCACGAACAACACGTGCTGCCGGGATTCGCCTATCTTATGGTTTATTTAGTGGTCGTTCCCGCGGTTGTGTATTGGCCCACGCATTTGATTTTGCAGCGTTGGGTGAAAAACCGGAACGCACGTTGACTTTTCAGTAGCAGGCCATTTTTGCATGGATCCTTCGCTGTGCTCAGGGTGATACTTTAGGCGACTAGTTTTTCTTCGGTCTATACAAGTCCGTACTCGTTCCAAAGAAAACTTCCGCCGACTGCATCACGGTTTCTGAAAGCGTGGGATGCGGATGAATCGTGAGCGCCAAATCTTTGGCGAGGGCAGCCATCTCAATCGCCAGCGTTCCCTCAGCAATCAGTTCGCCCGCTCCTGATCCCACAATCCCCACGCCCAATACCCGCTCGGTTTGCGGATCGAGAATAAGTTTGGTGAGGCCTTCGGTCCGGTCGAGAGTCATCGCGCGTCCCGATGCGGCCCAGGGAAATTTCGCTACCGTGATGGCACGGTTTTCTTTTTGCGCCTGAGTTTCGGTCAAACCTGCCCAGGCGATTTCCGGGTCAGTGAATACGACGGCGGGAATGGCATTTGGCTCGAACGCGACTTTGTGTCCAGCGATGGCTTCGACCGCGGTGCGGCCCTCATGCGAGGCTTTGTGCGCGAGCATGGGCTCGCCGACGACATCGCCGATGGCGAATATTGCGGGATCGTCGGTCTGGAGTTGCTTGTTCACTTGAATGAATCCGCGCGGGCCGACCTTCACTTGCGTTTTATCCAGGCCGGCGATCTCTGAATTCGGCTTGCGCCCCACTGAAACCAAAACTTTGTCGAACACCTTCTCGCGCTCTTTAACTTCCGGCCCATCGAAGGTGACGCGAATGCCGTTGCCTTCGTCTTTCACCGCGGCAACGGTCGTGTTCAGCATGATGGAATCAAAAATCTTTTCCATGCGGCGGTGCAGGGGAAGCACGAGATCGCGGTCGGCGCCGGGAAGCAATCCCGAAAGCATTTCCACCACGGAAACTTTCGATCCCAGCGCGGCATACACCGTGCCAAGTTCAAGGCCAATGTATCCGCCGCCAACGACGAGCAGAGTTTTGGGAACGTCGCTCAAATCAAGCGCGCTGGTTGAATCCATCATGCGTGGCGTGTCGAGCTTGAATGCCGGAATCACCGCCGGGCGCGATCCCGTCGCGATAATGATGCGGTCAAAAGTGCGGGTTTCATCGCCGCCAGCTTTCGCGATCTTCAGCGTATTGGAATTTTCAAAAGAGGCTTTTCCCTGAATGTATTCGACTTTGCGCTGCTTTGAGAGCTGTCCCAGACCGCCCGTCAAATTCCCGACGACCTTTTCCTTGAAGCCGCGCAGACCGGTAACGTCAATCTTCGGCTCGCCGAATTCAATGCCCCATTTTTTGGCGTGGCGCGATTCGTCAATCAGCTTGGCGACATGAAGGAGCGCCTTCGACGGAATGCAACCGCGGTAAAGGCACACGCCTCCCGGATTCTTTTCGACGTCAATGAGCGCGACCTTCATACCTAGGTCCGCGGCAAGAAATGCTGCGGCGTAGCCTCCCGGCCCACCGCCGACTACTGCGATATTCAAATTAGATTGGTTAGTCATCTGTCGAAATTTGGCCCAATATAGTTCTGGTTTTATTCTTGAATGTCCATACGGTTGATGAGGCCGTCTTTGATTGTGTAAATGTGTTGTACCGTGCGATCGAGAATGATCGTGCCGTTCAGGTCGCGAACGAGTTGCTTAACATGTACGACTAAGCGCCCATTTTCATCACTTTCGAACCGAACTGGTACAACATGCGGATCGAGAATTTTCCATTGTCTTAACCAGTAAGCGCGAACTCCTTCGCGTCCATGCACCCAGCCGCCTTCCATTCCATTCGGCCACTCGACATCAGCATGCATCGCTGCAAGTATCGGCTCAATGTCGCGACGGTTGAACGCGTTGTAAACGAAGCTGAGCATATCCTGATCTTTGCTGGCGCTCGGAGTCATAGATTCAATCATCCTTGCACCGACAGCAGGAAGGGTTGTTCGAACGCCTCCGCCACCCAGCGCAGGAATCGGGCCGCGTCCGCGCCGTCAATCAGGCGATGATCGTAGGAGAGCGAAAGCGGCAATACCAGTCTCGGCTCAAATTTCCCGTCTATCCAAACTGGTTCGGTGCTGGAGCGCGAGAGGCCGAGAATCGCGACTTCCGGATGATTCACAATAGGCGTGAATCCCGTGCCCCCGATCCCACCTAGGTTTGTAATTGTGAAGGTCCCGCCTTCCATGTCGGCGGGCGTCAGCTTCTTGTCTTTCGTCTTCTTGGAAATTTCGCTTAGCTCGACCGCCAGCTCCACAATATTCTTTTTGTCCACGTCGCGAATCACCGGGACCAGAAGCCCGCGGTCAGTGTCCACGGCAACGCCGATATTGATGTACTGCTTGTAAACAATTTCTTCCGATGTCATATCAATACTGGCATTGAACTGCGGAAAGATTTTGAGCGCGGAAGCGCAGACCTTCAAGGCGATTGCCGTGACGGTCATTTTTCCGCCGGCTTGTTGTGCCTTTGGGCCGAATTTTGCCCGCAACTGTTCGAGTTCAGTGATGTCGGCTTTGTCCTGCTGAGTAACGTGCGGAATGGTGTTCCAAGCCTGCCGCAGATGTTCCGCAGTCTTACGCCGTACGCCGCGCATGGAGACGCGCTCGATTTTTCCCCACTTGGAGAAATCCGGAAGAACGGGCTCGGCGAGTTGCATTCCTTGACCAGTACCGCTGGCGGTGGATGCAATCAATCCCTTGGCAAAAGCTTTGACGTCATCTTCACTAATCCTTCCGCCGGGACCGGAGCCTTTTACGGAATGAATGTCCACGCCCAACTCGCGGGCAAGCCGCCGTGTATGCGGCGCAGCCGGAACCGGATCTCGATGTTCCGCACCGGCGGTCTTGGTGAGTTGAGCGGGCATTGAAAAGCTCGCGGCTACCTGCTTGGGCTGATCAGGCGGCAGGGCCTGTTCTTCGGTCTTGCCTTCCGCCGCAATCGCTGCCTGGAAGGTCGCCCGGGCGTGATCATCATAACTTTGCGGAGCAGGGGTCTTGGCGGCAGGCGCAGCCTGCGCCACTGAACTACCCGCTTCCAACGTAAAGATGACTTGCCCGACTTTGACCTTGTCGCCTTGCTTAACCCGCACTTCCTTGACTCTGCCGCCCACCGACGAGGGAACCTCTACAACCGCCTTGTCGGTTTCGAGCTCCATGACCGCCTGTCCGGGAGCAATCTCGGAGCCTGACGAAATCATTAGGCGTACCAGATCACCCTGATGGATATTCTCTCCCAGTTCCGGCAGTTTGAATTCGCTCGCTTCGGAAACGGAAGAGACTGATTTAGAAGGAGTTGGGGATGGTTCGGCGACTTGCGGTTGTGGCGGTTGCTTGGCTGGAGTGGTAGATGGCTGTACTTGTTCCGTTTTTGTAACAGAGGCCTCGACCGTCCTGCTTTTAGACACCCCACCATTTTCCACAGTGAAGATGACTTGACCCACTTTCACCTTCTCGCCCTGCTTCACGCGGATGTCTTTTACCACCCCGCTTACCGACGAAGGCACCTCGACGACCGCCTTGTCCGTCTCCAGTTCCATCACGGGCTGGCCTTCGGCAATGGAGGAGCCAGGCGTAATCATCAGGCGCACAAGATCGCCCTGGTGCACATTCTCGCCCAGTTCGGGCAATTTAAATTCGGTCACGTGCCGTAGTCTCCCTTAGCTGTTGGCTGGATTCAGTTTTTCTGGATTGATTCCAAGATCTTTCACTGCGCGTTGAATCACATCTGGCGTAATTTTCTTTTCTTTCAACAACGCATAGAGCGTACCCAGCACGATGTGCTTGGCGTCCACTTCAAAGAAGTCGCGTAAAGAGGCGCGGCTTTCGCTGCGGCCAAATCCGTCTGTGCCAAGCGAAAGCAACGGCCGCGGCATCCACTGCGAAATGGATTCCGGCAGCACCTTCATGTAATCGGATGCCGCCACCAGCACCCCGGGCGCATCTTTCAACGCCTGGCTGACAAACGGCACTCGTGGAGTGGCACCGGGATGCAGCATGTTCCAGCGATCGCAATCGTTGCCGTCGCGATAAAGCTGTTTGTAGCTGGTTACGCTCCAGACGTCGGCCGCCACGCCGTATTTTTCTTCCAGGATCTGCTGCGCCTTGAGCACTTCGTACATGATCGTGCCGCTGCCGAAGAGCTGGGCGCGCAGCTTGGCGTCCTTCTTGGATGACGCAAGGAAGCGGTAGATGCCCTTCAGTATGCCCTCGCGAACATCTTTCCCTTCCGGCATCGCGGGCATGGGCAAGGGCTCGTTGGTGACGGTCAGGTAATAGAAGATGGACTCCTGGTCCACGTACATGCGCTTGATGCCGTCCTGAATAATGATTGCGATTTCGTAGGCGAACGCTGGATCGTACGCCATCAGGTTCGGCACCGGCAGGGCGAGCACGTGACTGTGGCCGTCCTG
>JANWKU010000027.1 GCA_025451215.1 Terriglobales bacterium | reverse complement strand
CTGCTTCTTCTGCGATTACAGTGACTCCGGAAGCAAGTAAGACTGCAATGGCGCTACAGGCGTTTAATCCACAAACAGGAGCTCAGACAAACCCCAATGTAACGACCGCAACCTATGGTCAGAGTATCTATCTCCTGCGGACAGACGTTACGGATTTGGCAGGCACAGCGTGCGCGCCGGTTCCCTTGGGACAGTCCGCCTGTCCTAGTGGAAACGTGACGATCACTGATAATGGAAATCCTTTAGACGGCGGAACATTTACCCTTAACAGCCTTGGATATACGGAAGATCAGCAGATTAATGTCACTGGTGGAACCCATAACATTCAGGCGCAGTATGCTGGAGATACTAGTTTTAACACGAGTTCAAGTACGGGCAGCATTACAGTTGCGAAAGCAGCTACCAGCTTCACTACATTTTCCATTCCGGCCACGACTTCGGTAGGAGCCGCTGTAACATTTAACGCGACGATCAGCTCAGCAAGTTTTGGCGCTGAACCGGCGGGAAGCATAACGTTTTCTTCCGACGGAATCGCGATCTCGGCCGGCGGAGGCATCTCCGGATCAAGCGGTGCTACAACGGGAACCGCCACCTACGGTCAGAGCATTCAAACTAGCTTTTCGTCTACCGGCACGCACACTATTACGGCTACCTACACGGGCGATGGAAACTACAGCAGTGCTAATTCTTCGTCCGCAACGATTACCGTCGGCAATCCAGTGCCGCTCATTAATCTCAACGCTGCTAATCAAACTATTAACGCAGGACAAAGTGTGGTACTCACAGCTGTCGTGGTTAGCCCAGTCTCGGGTGGGCCGATGATAACTGGAACGGTGACGCTTGTAGATTCAAAAACGTCCGCCACTATTCCTGCGACTGTGACGCTCACACCTGGTACCACCGCCGGAAATCAGCCTCTTCTCAATGTAAGTTTGACGTTTACGCCACTGGCCAGTGAAACCGTCAGGGTGGTTTACAGTGGTGATTCAAATTACGGCAGCTCCAGTTCACAAGACACAGCACAAATTTTTGTGACCTTCCCCACTCCCACCGTCACCGCAACGCCGGTGACAGTACAAGCTGGAAGTCCGGCAACGATTACGGCATTGGTTTCAGCTACGGTTCCAGGGCCGGTGATGTCGGGGACCGTGACATTTAAAGATTCGGCAAATTCCAGCACATTACCCGGAACTGTGTCGCTCACTCCATCCACGGATTCCAATGGACATCCAACGTTGCAGGCGAGCTCGACGTTTACGCCCACGGCGAACGAAACGTTTTTCGCTGCCTACAGCGGTGATTCTACTTATACAGGGGCCCAGTCGAGTAATGCGACTATCACTGTGAACGGGAATGATTTCAACCTGTCTGTTCCGTCGACTCTGATGGCGACCCGTGGCATAGCGGCACAAACAGTCATAACGATTGGTGCTCAATCTGGATATACCGGGACCGTCGCTTTTAGTAGCGCTTCGTGTTCCGGATTGCCCAGTGAAGCTTCTTGCGCCTTCAGCCCTGCATCTGTGACCGGCGCAGGAACCACTGCACTTTCCATCAGTACCGCTGTTCCTCACGCCCGTGGCACTCAACAAGCAAATGCTTTGCATGGCTGGAATGGTTCGCAATGGTGGGCTTTGAGCGGCGGTGGACTCTTCAGTTGCGTTCTGCTTCTCGGCGTACCGAAAAAGCGACGCTGGGGCGGATTGCTTTCCGTTCTATTCTTCGCGGTGTTGATGATGAGTGTTAGCTGCGGTGGAGGTTCCACCGGAGGTTCAGGCGGAGGAGGTGGTGGCGGAACGACAGATCCTGGGACGCCCACAGGCACGTCTACCGTGACGGTAACTGCTACTGATGGGACTCATACTCACTCGACAACATTTAGTCTGACAGTTCAATAACTTTTGTTTCGAGTTAAAGGACAATGACAAGGACGAGAGCAACTCTCGTCCTTGTTTTATTCAATCTCACGTTTCGCGCGGGGTGAACACCGCTCATCGCGACAACCCTCCTGGTGTAGGATTATTCAGATCAAGGCACATTCCATGAAACTTGGCGCAATCGCGAAAACCCTCGGCTTGACTCTCGAAAATGGCTCGCCCGAAGCCGAAATAACCGGCGTGGCAGGCATTGAAGAGGCTGGCCCGGGACAAATCACCTTTGTCTCCAATCCCAAATATGCCGCGGTCGCGAAAACCACAAAAGCGTCCGCCATTATCGTGGACGAAAAATTCTCGGCGGTTTCCACGGCCCTTTTACGCGGCTCAAATCCTTATCTCGCGTTCGCCAAAGCCATTGAACTGTTTTACCAACCGCCCCGATACGAGCCGGGCGTTCATCCCACCGCGGTAATTCATCCCACGGTGAAAATCGCGCCGGAGGCACACGTAGGCCCATACGTCTCCATTGATCGTGATGTGGAAATTGGGCCGAACGCGGTCTTACTCGCGCACGTTGTGATCTACGCAGGCGTAAAAATCGGCAGCAACTTTTTTGCCCACGCGCATTCCGTGGTCCGGGAATATTGCCGCATCGGCAACAATGTGATCTTGCAGAATGGCGTCATCATCGGCGGCGACGGTTACGGCTTTGCCAAGGACGAGCACGGCCGCTGGCAAAAAATTTTGCAATCAGGCCCCACGGTTTTGGAAGATGACGTCGAAGTGCAATCGAATTCCTGCGTGGACCGCGCCAGCGTCGGCGAAACCCGCATTGCCCGTGGTGTGAAAATAGATAACCTCGCGCAAGTTGGTCACGGCTCGTCCATAGGAGAAAACACTTTGCTGTGCGCCCAGGTCGGTCTCGCCGGTTCCACCGAGGTTGGGAAAAACGCAATCTTGGCAGGACAGGTCGGCGTCGCGGGACATTGTCACGTGGGCGACGGCGTCATTATCACAGCCCAAAGCGGCACCCACGGAGACATTCCTGCCGGTTCCATGGTCAGCGGCGCTCCCGCCTTCGATCACAAACTCTGGCTGCGCTGCATGGCGGTATTCCCAAAGCTACCGGAAATTGCGAAGCTACTGCGAACCCCAAAATAATTTCAGCGCATCGCAAAAAGTAACTCTACGAACGTAGGTATCTTGATCGCGCTTCCTTATAGAAAATGTCATCCCGAAGCGCAGCGAGGGACCTTACGACGACCAAAATCTTATTTGCTGTTTAAGGGGGAGCAACCGTCGCGGCGTCTTTTGGATAGTATTCAAGCCGGCTGCTCCTGCATCTCCACCGGCAACGAACTATTCACCGCGCTTCGCACCTTTGCCATCAGTGATTCCCGGCTGCCAAAATCCTTAGGCTCGATCGGCTCGTGGAAAATGATCTCGACTTTGTTTGGCTTGATGGCAAACCTGCCTTTCGGCATCACGTAGTGCGTGCCCACAATTGTCACCGGAACTACCGGCACCTGACACTCCTCCGCCAAATAAAACGGGCCCTTCTTGAATGGGAGTAGTTTGCCGTCGAAGGAGCGGCTTCCTTCCACATAAATCGTCATATTGATGCCCTTGCGAATCACATCCACCGCGCCGCGGATCGCGCCAATTCCACTCTTGTGGCTACCTCGCTCAACCGGCACCAGGTCGCCCATCCGCATGGTGCGCCCCAGAAGCGGATAGTGGAAAAGATCATGCCTTGCCATCACCGACGTTCGCCGGGGAATCAGCGGCAGCATCAGTGGCGGATCAACATTCGAAACGTGGTTGGACATGAAAATATAAGTCCGCGCCGGATCAATCCTCTCCAGCCCCACCGTTTGCACCTTAACGCCCGCAACGCGCACGCCCGTAAAAGCAACCCACATGCCAATCCGATAAAGAAGCCGCACATCGCCCGTTATGAAAGTCCAGGGAAAACAAATGAGCACCGTAAACGGCAGCATGAACATCCAGAAGCCGAGCATTATCGCGGTGCGAATCAAGAGTACGAGTCCTTTCTGGCGTTCGGACAATTCATGATTTTTCCGCCAGCGATTTCAACCGTTGCGGCAGCTTTTCATAAATTCCGCCAAAGCCACCGTTAGAAAGAATTGCCACTACATCCCCAGAGCGCAACTCCGGAGCAACCATTTCGATAATCGAATCCACTTCCGGCGCAATCCGCGCGCGCCGCCCATTTTTTTCGATCTCCGTGGCCACCGCTGGCAAATTCAGTCGCTGGTCTTCCGGGATGGCGTCGGACTTGAAGACATTGGCAATCACCACTTCGTCCGCTCCCGAAAGGCTCTTGGCGAGATCCTGTTGAAATACGTTGCGCCGCAGCGTGTTGGAGCGTGGCTCCAGAATCGCCCACAATCTTGCTCCCGGATACCGTGAGCGCAAAGCGTTCAGCGTGACTTGAATGGCGGTTGGATGGTGCGCGAAATCCTCAATGATGGTGATGCCGTTCAGTTGTGCCCGCACTTCCAGTCTCCGCTTCACGCTCTTAAAAGTTTTGAGCGCTTCCGCGATCTTTTTCTGCGGGGTTCCGCAAGTGGCCGCCAGCGCCGCCGCCGCCGTTGCGTTCCATACGTTGTATTCCCCGGCCAGTGCGAACTCAAAATCTCCCCATGGCTTGTCCTGGTGCAGAACAGACCAGGTGGTGCGCGTATGTTCCGTGCGCAGGTTGGTAATTCGCCATCCTGTTTTTGAATTAGAACCGTAGCGTTCCACCGCACAAAAAGCGCGGGCAATGCAGCGCTCCACGCTATCGCCGGTATCGAATGCGATCAAATTGCCGCGGCGCGGAATCAGGTTTACCAGGCGCTTGAAGGAAGTTTCCACGGCGTCGAGGTCCTTGTAAATGTCCGCATGATCGAACTCAACTGAAGTGAGAATCACGCGATCAGGAAAGTAGTGCAGGAATTTCGGGCCCTTGTCGAAAAACGCAGTGTCGTATTCATCGCCTTCCAGAATAAAATGTTTGCCCGCGCCGATCTGAAAGCTGCTGCCAAAATTCTCCGCGATTCCGCCAATCAGAAAAGAAGGCTCCAGCCCCGCGCTCTCAAAAATCCACGAGAGCATTGAAGTGGTAGTAGTTTTTCCGTGGGTGCCGGCGACCACCAGCACCTCCTTGCCCCGCAAAAATTCATCATGCAATAACTGCGGCAGCGAGCAGAAGGGAATGCGATGGTCCAGCAGATATTCCAGTTCCACGTTGCCGCGTGAAATCGCATTGCCCACAACTACCAGATCAGGCCGGGGCTCCAGGTTCTTCTCGGCGAATGGCTGTGAGAGCGGAATGCCCAGCGAAGCCAGAAAATCAGACATCGGAGGATACGCCGCCGCATCCGAGCCGCTCACGCGAAAACCACGCTGCTGCAGCATCCCAGCGAGAGAAGCCATCGCCGTTCCGCAAATACCGATCAGGTGAATGTGCTTTGTCATTATGATTTCAATAATGCGCGGGAACCGGTGCTGCAATCGTCGCGGCTTCCAGAATATTCAGGCTGACTTCATTCTCATCCACCTTCAACTCCGCGCGCACGCCAATCGGCAATGTAATGTTTCCGCGGGAAACATGTCCCGCACGCATGCCGTAAGCCACCGGAATTCCCAAATCGCCGACAAGTCGCACCACGATCTCCTCAAGTGCGTAGCCCTGGTCCTTATGCTGCATGCAATCCAGCATCTCGCCAAAAATAATTCCGCGAACACCGCTCAACTTACCCGCCAGCTTCAACTGCATCAGCATACGATCAATCTGGTAAGGCTTGGTGGCAACATCCTCAATAAAGAGGATGGTCCCTTCCGTACCTATTTCATAGGGAGTTCCAAGCGATGCGACCAGAATCGAAAGGCAGCCGCCATAGAGATTGCCTTGCGCCGAGCCGGAGACCAACGGTTTGGCACCGGAATCAGGACGCACCGTCCACGAAGTTGCTCCGCTGACCGCTGCCTGCCACGAAAGCAAATCCACCCCATCAGGAAGCGCGAAATCCTTCGTCACCATCGGCGCATGAAAGGTTACCAGCCCACACGCATCAGAAACGTAAGTCAGCATGGTGGTGAGGTCGCTGTAGCCAGCAAAAATTTTGGGATGCTTGGCAATTTTCTCGCAATCAACCGCCTGCAAAAGGTAGTTTGAACCATAACCGCCGCGCGCGCAGATGATGGCTTTCACTTCGTCCCGTTCGAACATCTCTTCGAATTCGCGCACCCGACGCTCATGCGGCCCGGCGAAATAAAGCTCTTGCTCAAAAATGGAATCTAAATAGAACGGCTTGTATCCCAATCCGCGCAGGACTTCGCATCCGGCCGCCAGCATTCCGCGATCAATATTGCTTGCCGGAGCAATAATGCCGACAACGTCTCCTGGCACAAGTGACGCGGGCTTTATGCGCTTTGGCGGCGGAGAGGCAGGCATGAGGAAGTGACCTGGTCAGGAATGACCTGTGAACAATCTTAGCCGAAAAATTCTCCCTCGCAGAGTATGCGCGCGGGCCCACGCAAAAAAACGTCGGTCTCCCATCGCACCGCTTGCAATCCGCCCGGTGTATGAATTCGCAACGGCGACTCGGCTCTCTTTGTCGCAATCGTGGCGACCGCCGCGGCGGAAGAACCCGTGCCCGACGACTGCGTTTCCCCCACGCCTCGTTCTAAAAATCGTACTTCTATATTCTGCCTGTCGAGTACCTTCACCAATTCAACATTCATGCCATTCTTAAATTCACGGTGAAGACTGATCTCCGTCGCTTGCTTTTGCCAGTTGGCGGCAAACTCATCCACAAACATCACAAAGTGCGGGTTCCCCATGGAGACAGGAACTCCTCGCACCTCGCCCGCCGCGATCTTCAGCGGACGTTCTTGCTCCACCTGTGGCCGCCCCATGGCAATTTCGAATTCATATTGCGTGCCGCTGTGCGCCGTTAGTGTGCAGGTTTTTAGTCCAGCCCCAGTGCGGATTACGATTTTTTCTTTTGGAACTTCTGCCGTGAAGGCCAAATAGGCGGCGACGCAGCGCGTGCCATTGCCGGAAATTTCCGCCTCCGAGCCGTCGGCGTTCAGCAGGCGCGCATGAATATCAGCGTCTTCCGTGGGAAATAACCACTCCACCCCGTCAGCGCCAACCCCATTATGTCGGTCGCAGATGCGGCGCGTGAATTCCGCCATATCCGGCGGCGCAGCCGAGCCGTCAATAATCAGGAAATCATTTCCGCAAGCGCTGGCTTTGGCAAAGGGGATCCGCAATCCGCTGAAGGTCATTCCGGCTGCACCGCGCCCAGCGGAATGGCGCTGGCCAAAATCGAAGACTCGCGCAATCCATGCAAAACAATGTCCTGCTCCCGGCGCGTCCCTTCCACGTCGAACTGCACGCGCACGTAGTCTTTGGTAGGAGCGATCTTCACGGCCTGCATGGTGGCATGAACTTTTTCCAGTACGCGGTTCACCTCGCGGCTTACCTCTTCCTCGCCCTTTCCCGTCACTTCGTAAGTATAAAAATTAATTTTCAAGCTATAGCGCAACTCCGCATTCCCCAGCAGAAAAAGGCAAAGCAGGATCAGCGCCGTCGCGAAAATTGCCGTTAGATACAAGCCTCCGCCCACCGCCATTCCCACCGAAGCCACAACGAAGATTGTCGCCGCCGAAGTAATACCAGTAATCAGATCTCCGCGACTGTGCAGAATCGATCCCGCCCCAATAAACCCAATTCCGGGAATGATCTGCGCCGCGATTCGCGTATGGTCGCCGATGTGCATCTGTGCCAGTTGGTCCGAGAGCAGCGTAAACATCGCCGCGCCCAGGCAGATAAAAATATTGGTCCGCAAACCCGCCGGACGATGCTTGATCTCCCGCTCCAGCCCGATCAACCCGCCAAGTACCGCCGCCAGCACCAGCCGTAGCAGGGAAGTGCCGGCGTTGTGCAATTCGGCGAAAAACAAGTTATGAATTTGACTGAGGATGTTCATCTTGAAATCGTGAGGAGGATTTTATCACCGCCAACTTTTCGACGACCTTCACAACCCTCGCCACACGTTAACGCGACGGATTACCTGTTGCCGGAAGCGTCATATAGATCGTCGCCGCTGGCTGCTCCAAAACATGCACCACGACAATCGGAGCGAGCTGGCTTTTATTGACCTGCCGGTCCACATCATCGCCCTTGAAGGCGATTACATATTGCACATACTGCTTCGGATCGGCCAGCGCCCGCTCCCAAAATCCTTTTGCATCGCGCGGCGTTTCCCACGGGCGATGGTTTCCCTCATTAATGACCTGGCGCAACGGAATGCCGGCCTGCTCCATTGCGCCCACATGATTTCCCAAATACATCAGATAATTGGAATTGGTGGGCAAACGCCTGAGGATAGCGGCAAGTCGGCTTTCAAGTGCGTTCCTGGAGCGTGAATTGATCCACGCCTCGCGAAATAATATCGGTTGGCTCCGCCACACCAGCGCATAACTCGTCCCGACTAGTACAAGCACCGAAAATGCGGCCCCGATTTTTACTTTTACGTCAGGCGAAAGTTTCGCCAGAAAATATCCACAAAGCGGAATAAGCACGGCAAACGCCGGCAGCAATTGCAGCCCATAACGCGCGTTATAAATGGAAAACGGCCACCATGGAGGAAGAAATATGGGAACGCCGCCATATGCGATGGAAAGCATGTAGAAGGGCAAAGGCGTCCAGAGCAAAAGCAACGCCCAAAGCTGGCGCTGCGAAGTCAAAATCGCTACCGTGCCCGCGATCAGCAACAATAACCAAAGACGATGCCAGTTGTTCGGAAGCACATTCAGCTCCGCCGCCTTAAGAAAATAACTCGCCGCAACCGGAAGGTCGTCGGTCCCCGGATGAGCAGGCGTCCCAGGAACGGCAGTCTTCTGTTCAATCGCCTTCGCCGAATATGGGCCGTTCGCGAACTCCAACGCGTTCCGATAGACGACCGCGTTGTAGGCCAACCAAAGCAGCGGCATAGCAGCCGCGATTAAAGTGAATTTTGCGAATGCAATCTTCAGGCCGGAAGATGAACGAGAAGATTGTTTCGCGCGCCATACTACCGCCAGCGCTGCGACAAAAAGAACTCCTCCCAGGAACCATCCGTCATACCGCGTCAGGCACGCCCCAGCCACGCACCAGCCGCACTTCAGCAATGCCGAAGACGGTTTCTGCGCGCCATCCGAAGCGCGCACCGCCCGTGCGAACTCCGTGAAGTAAACCAGCGCCCAAACAAACAATGCCAGATACAGCGACTCCGTCATCGCCGTAGCCTGCATGTAAATCAGATTAGGATTCGCGCCATAAATTATCGCCGCGCCCCAGGCCGCCAAACGTGCGCCCCGATTCGCGGACACGCCCTCGCTCAAGGCCCCATGCACCAGCCGGAAAATCCCCGCAACCCCAAAAATGTAGGCGATCATCGAAGGGATGGAGCCGCCAATTCCGGTCTGCCAAAGCCAGTTGGAAATCAGAAATGGCACCATCAACAGATGCGGCAGGGGAAGCCACACTGTTCCCAGTTGCAATAGGCCCGGGGTGCGCGAATCGAAGATGCGGCGCGCGATGTTGATATGCGCGACGGCGTCGCCGTAAAGCAGAATTTCATTGTGGCGCAGATATACCAGAAACGAAAATACCGAAGCGCAGGCAGCAAGCTGCGCCAGAAGAAAAATCTCTGAATTCCCGTCAGTATTTCGGGATCTCATTCGATGTGCGTGAGTTCGCGGAAAATCTGGAAGCGGGCTTCAATCTTTTCCCGCGTCAACGACTGCAACCGCTCTGTTCCAAAAGTCTCCACCGCGAATGATCCCATCACGCCGCCATAAAAAAGCGCGCGCTTCAGAACTTCACGGTTTAGCTCCGGTTGCGAGGCGATGTATCCCATAAAGCCGCCGGCAAACGAATCTCCCGCTCCGGTCGGATCTTTCACCTCGTCAATCGGCAGCGCAGGCGCACGGAAGGGATGGCTGCCAATGCCGAAGGCTCCTTCACGGAAGAAAATTGTCGCGCCATATTCCCCGTGCTTAATAACAACGGCCTGCGGCCCCAGCGCGAGCACCTTCTGCGCGGCGCGCGGCAGGTTCTTCTCTCCCGCCAGCATCTTTGCTTCACCGTCATTGATCAGCAGTACGTTGACGAGCTTCAAGGTCTCCACGAGCTCCTTCCGGGCGCCCTGGATCCAAAAGTTCATGGTGTCGCCGCCCGTCATGCGCACATGGTCCATCTCCAGACGCACAGCGGCTTGCAGGCTGGGATGAATATTTCCGAGAAATAAAAATTCACAATTCCGGCAGCTCGCGGGAATGCGTGGCTGGAATTTTTCGAAGACATTCAGCTCGGTAAAATCCGTCTTGGCTTCGTTCAGGTTGTCCAGATATTGCCCACCCCAGCGGAATGTTTTTCCCGAAGCATGTTCAATGCCCTCAGTATTTATGCGGCGTTTTTTCAGCACATTCTCATGCTCGGCGGAGAAGTCCTCTCCTACCACGGCAACCACCGCAACATCGGTGAAGTAACTGGCGGCAAGGGAAAAATAAGTGGCGGAGCCACCCAGCACATTGTCCGCGCGGCCAGAAGGGGTAGCGATATTGTCGAAGGCAATGGAACCAACGGCGAGTATGCTCATGCTTTTTTTGCTTTCATGTATTTATCCAGAATAAGTTTCAGTTTTTGCCGGGTTGCGGCAGGAATCTTTTTAGGGTCGGTAAGAATGGCATGCGCCAGCGCTGACCCGCATTTGCACCCCCGACCCTGCGGCATGGCCGCAACGCTCTCGCGCACCACATTGCAGGCATTCTCGGCATTCTTCATGAGGACCGCGACAATCTGGTCCACGGTCACCGAATCGTGGTGCGGATGCCAGCAGTCGTAGTCCGTGACCATGGCCACCGTGACGTAGCAAATTTCAGCTTCGCGCGCCAGCTTGGCTTCCTGCAAATTCGTCATGCCGATTACATCCATCCCCCAACTGCGATAAACGTTCGACTCCGCCTTCGTAGAAAATTGCGGTCCTTCCATGCATAGGTAAGTTCCGCCACGTTTTCCCGCGACGCCAGCTTTTTTACAGGCTGCGTGCACAACTCCCGAAAGCTCGGAACAAACCGGATCGGCGAATGCGATGTGCGCGACAATGCCATTCCCAAAAAATGTATCCACACGATGCCGCGTCCGGTCGAAGAATTGATCAGGAATCACAAAGTCCAGCGGCTTGTGTTCTTCTTTTAACGACCCGACCGCGGATACCGAGACAATCCGCTCCACACCCAGTTGCTTGAATCCATAAATGTTCGCGCGAAAGTTTAATTCTGATGGCAGAATGCGGTGGCCTCGTGCGTGGCGGGCCAAAAAAGCCACCTTGCGTCCTTCCAGCGTGCCCAAAACATAGGCATCGGAAGGCGCGCCAAATGGGGTTTTTAGCTTAACCTCGCTGGTCCTGGTCAGTCCAGGCATCGCATAAAGTCCGCTGCCGCCGATAATGCCGATTTCTGCTTTTGGCAATTTTCCTCCTGTGAATTAATCCTAAGCTCTAGAAGGTGAATCGAGATTATACAAAAGTGAAGCTACAAGTCAGGCCACAATCCAATTCAGGCATCAAACGTCCGGGAATCACGATCAATGGCCGTTACCGAAGGTCATACCAGATGGAAAAGTTCCTGATTTTAGCGTATAAAAATAAGTTGCGACGGCACGTCCCTCCTTTCCGTGCGGCCACAACGGAATCCACCAGATAGAGCGAGGTTTCATGTCAAGTACTATCACCCATGCTCCGAAAGGACTCGAGGGGATCGTCGCCACCAACTCCAGCATTTGCTACATTGATGGCGATCAGGGAGTTTTGGCTTATCGCGGCATTGATATTCACGAACTGGCCGACAATTCCAATTTCGAAGAGACCTGCTACCTCCTTTGGAATGGCCGCCTTCCTAAAAAAGATGAACTGAAGCAGGTCCACGAGCAACTCGCGGCGGAACGCAAGCTGGATCCCGCCATCATTGAACTTCTGCGCACAGCGCCAAAAAGCGCGCTCCCTATGGATGTGTTGCGCACCGCGGTTTCCGCGCTCTCTTTTTACGATCCCGAAGAAAAACTCAACGACCACGCCGCCAACGTGAAAAAAGCCATCCGCCTCACATCGCAGATCGCCATGATCGTGGCTGCTTACGATCGTTTGCGCAGCGGGAAAGACGTCGTCAAGCCCGATCCTTCGCTTTCGCACGCCGCAAACTTTCTCTGGATGCTGACGGGCAGCAAGCCCTCGCAGACAGCCGAACGCGCCTTCGATATCGCGCTCATTCTGCATGCCGACCATGAACTCAATGCTTCCACCTTCGCCGCGCGTGTAACGGCAGCCACGCTTTCTGACATGCACTCCGCCGTTACGGCGGCCATCGGAGCGCTAAAAGGTCCTCTACACGGCGGCGCCAATGAAGCCGTATTCCGCATTCTGGAAGCGATTGATAAATCCGGCAGCGATGCCGTGGATTACGTAAAAGGAATGATCGCGCAGAAAAAGAAAATTCCCGGCTTCGGCCATCGCGTCTATCACACCGAAGACCCGCGCGCCACGCACCTCCGCAAAATGTCGCACGATCTCTGCCAGTCAAGCGGACAGCAGAAGTGGTACGAAATGTCCCACAAGATCGAGGAATTCGTGAAAGCGGAAAAAAAACTAAACGCCAACGTGGATTTCTACTCCGCATCCACTTATCACACTCTGGGAATCAAGATTGACCTGTTCACGCCCATCTTCGCTGTTTCACGCGTCAGCGGCTGGACCGCCCACGTGATCGAGCAACTCGACGACAACCGGCTGATCCGCCCCCGCGCGGAGTACATTGGCCCTGCCTATCCGCAGCATTGGGTGGCATTGAACCAGCGATAAGCTTTTCGCTTCCGGTCGTCCCGACCAGCCTGCGCCCCAACCGACCTGTCATCCCGACCGAAGCAGATCATCGCGAAGCGATGATCTGCGAAGTGGAGGGACCTTGTGTTTCCACTTCGCTGTTCCGGTCGCAGCAAATGTCGAAAGAATTGTGGTTGGAGAAAGTGAAACGCAGACTCAAACGGCGACGTTTAAGCGTCGCCGAAAGTTCTGAAGATTTCTTGCAAGATATATCAGGAATGCGGCCGCGCGCTAGTTTTCCGCCGGACCCTTCTTCAGCAGAATTCCCGCCACAAACGCTGCCACTGCTCCCAAAAGCCATTCCAGGCGCCACAACTGAATGGCCTGAAAATCGGCAAAGTTCTCTGCGCTAAAAACAAATCCTGTAACCAGCGCACCCAGCAGGCAGCCAACGCCCACTAGGAATGCGATTAAGGAAGCTGTGGGGAGGCCCAACTTCGTCTTGATGTTTTGGAACTGGAGGACATTGAGAAACTGCAATATTTCTATCCAACTGCTTTGGGAAGGGCTGTCTTGTAAATGGCGGGGGGAGCCACAAGCATGACAAAAGCCAGCGCCAAGCATGAATTCCGTGCCGCAGCCGCACGCGGCAGCCATGGAGGAAGAAGCTGCCGGCCCTACGACCAGGGGAGGACGCCAGAATTCATGATCTACTTTGTTGATAACTTCCGACATGAAGCACGCCTTTCCATCTGACAGTGCAAACCTGTAACCAAATCTAAAACACTACGGTAACTACAGAAGTTGTTGATTCGGTACGCGTTTGCTCAACCTGGGATCTCTTCGCAGTATGCCTGGGGAAGGCAATAATTACGCGAAGCGGCAAAGATTATCGAAAAGAACTACTCGCATTGTGTTCTTTTCCGAATCCGCAAAGGAATAACCCTCTTGATTCTCGCGCGGAGCGACCCGGCACATCGTATAGACTGGCAAAACGTAGACGGCAAAAGATGGCCTGGCAAAACTGAGAGAGACTTACGACTTGCGCGTAGCTTATAGATTAGCTTTTCTGCTTCTTCTGCTGGGCTGCGTATGCCTCGCGCAGACAAATACTTCACCGCGTGCCACTGTAACCCCTACTTTTCGTCCCAATGATCCTTTAAACGCCGTCGCCTACGAGCACTTTTACAATCTGGAATACCCCCGGGCGGTCGAGAACTTCCAGCCAATCGTGCAAAGGCATCCCGATGATCCCTTTGCCGTCAATCATCTGCTGACCACCGTGCTCATGCGCGAACTTTATCGCATGGGGGCCATGAACAGCGGGGAGTATGCCAACGACAGTTTCATTGGCAACGCCCACCGTCCCGCCGATCCTAAGGCCAAAGAACAGATCCAGAAATTGGTCGAGCGTGCAGAGGCCCTCGAAGACGCGCGGCTCAAAACCAACCCTAAAGACATAGACGCGCTGTACGCGCGCGGCATCACGCGGGCAAACTACGCGCTCTGTACGGCTTTGGTTGAACGCGCCTGGTTTTCCGCACTGCGCAACGCCGTCGGCGCCCGCCATGACCATGAACGCGTGTTGGAGCTGGATCCCCACTACACTGACGCCAAGCTTGTGGTCGGCACCCATCTGTACGTTCTCGGCAGCCTGCCCTGGAGCGTGAAGGTTGCAGTTGCCATGGTGGGGTTAAGCGGCAGCAAAGACAAAGGAATTCAATATCTTCAGGACGTTGCCAACTCCAACGGCGAATCCAGCGTGGATGCAAAAATCGTGCTCGCGCTGTTCTTGCGGCGCGAACACCGTTATCAGGAATCGTTGCAAATCATTCGCGGCCTGGCCGTAGCTTATCCGCGAAACCTGTTATTTGCCCTGGAAGAAGGCAATCTGCTGCGCGCTCAAGGGCATAACTCGGAAGCTGCCACAGTTTACCGAAGAGTATTTGACGCGGGAAGGGAAGGGCGTTATCCCAGCCTTCACTATGAATTGGCTGCCTTAAGTCTTGGGGACGTGCTTCGCTCCCAAAAAAATTATAGCGGCGCGGCCGCCGCTTACCTTGACGGAGAAAGCGTCAAAGACGCCGATCCGGAATACAAACAACGGGCAGCCTTGGCTGCCGGGCAAATGTACGACAGTTTGTCCAATCGTCCCTTGGCCATCAAGGAATATCAAGCTGCTCTGGCCATCGATGGCAAATCTCCCCAAGCTGACTCGGCACGCAAATGCTTGCAAAATCCCTGCCCCGAGCACTGAAAAAGTGAAACTTTCCCGGCTGTTCCGTCGTATCATGAGAGTGAAACAACCGACATTGGAGGCCGGTTATGTATTGCAACTATTGCGGCAAAGTAATTCAGGACGACGCCCAGCATTGCGCCTATTGCGGTAAGCGCGTAGGAGGTGTCGCGGGACGCAAACGCCTCATTCGCTCCCGCACCGACCGCAAAATCGCCGGAGTTTGCGCTGGCGTTGCGGAATATTTCGATTTGGATGTAACTCTGGTCCGCATGGTATGGCTCGTCGCCGGCGTAATGACCGTCTTTGGATGTTTGTCTTATCCGATCGCCTGGATCGTCATGCCTGAGGAGCCTTTGGCTTTGCCCATGCCCTCCGGCTACCAGGTAACGAATCCTTAGTCTGCGCCGGACCGGCATTCGTCGGAATAATATCTTCTTGAAGGAAACGAACCCGCGAATGAAGCGAATCCGCAGCGCTGACGCCGAAATTGCCTACGAAGTGCTGGGCAGCGGCCCTCCTGTCGTCCTGCTTCATTCCTTTCCCATGAATCACGAAATATGGCTGCCCGCGATTCAACCCCTGATCTCCGACTTCCGCCTAGTTCTGCCTGACTTGCGCGGGCACGGTGATTCTGAACTGGGGGAAGGTCCGGCGCTTATGGAAAAACATGCGGCTGACATTGTCCGCATTATGGACGACGCTGAGATTCGCCGTGCCCCGCTGGTGGGAAACTCGATCGGGGGCTATGCGATCTTCGAATTTTGGCGCCGATTTCGCGAACGGGTATCTGGCTTGGTCTTGTGCAACACGAGGGCACAAGCCGACACGCGGGAAGAGCGCAACACTCGATTGCAATCCGCCGCCACCGTCCTGGAAACAGGCACAGAGCCATTTTTTGCCAGCCAGTTGACTCGCCTTTTAGGGAAGACAACCCAATACTCTCGTCCCGATCTGGTCGAAGGCGCGTTGCGCATGATGCGAAAAACATCCGCCGAAAATATCGCAATGGTGCAGCGAGGAATGGCCGCCCGCCCGGATTCCCTCGCGACCTCGAAAACAATTGACGTGCCCACGCTCATCATCACCGGCACCGAAGATATACTTACCGGTGTCCCCCAGGCAGAAGTCATGCACCAAAACATCGCGGGCAGCGAATTGAAGATCGTAAACAAGGCTGGACACTATTCCCCCTGGGAACAGCCTGAAGAAATCGGAAGATTACTGCGTCAATTCCTGGATGCACTCGCTCCTCGCTGACTTTACGCATGAAATCTACAATTCATCTCAGGCTTTTACCTTAAGTTATTGATTTCTATGTACTTCCGCGTAGATAAATCTAAGATTTTTCTTGCCTTACATGTAGGTACTTGCTTAAAATTTTTTTAATTTGATTTTGCTTCTTTCCGTTTTTGTTTAGCCATTTCAAAGAGCAAAAATCACTGGATTCAAAAGCCTGGGGGATTGAGAAAGAAATGGAATCCTCCGATCTGCCAACCTGCATAAGCTGATTGCGTTCAGGGCAGTACGCAACGGCGGGCACTAACCAATCCGAGAGCACTGCGGGGCAACCGCAGACACGGAGCGCTGTTTTTTGAAAAACAGCCGGCGCTGCGTACGGATCGCTGCGTTCATTTGCGGCACACGACGGCTCAAAAACCGTGGAGTGGCGTGAAGAGGATGAACGCGGCAAGCAAGAGGTCCGGTGGCATTGCGAAGCAATGCTGGCAGGCCAGAAATACCAATCAAAATTCTGGAGAAATCGAAAAAATGAAGTGGACTCTTCACGTCTCTCGCGTAATCATTTGTTCTCTTATCACTGCTTCGGCTGCATTTGCTGGGGTTTCCATCTCTGCGCCGGCGAACGGTTCTAAGGTTGGCACTTCCGTTCAATTCATCGCTACTTCCGAGTCACCCTCTTGTTCCAAAGGGGTCTCTTCCATGGGGCTCTATACCGCACCGGGCAAACTGGTCTATACCGTTCAGGGATCCAAACTGAACACCAGCATCACTCTCGCTGCTGGAACTTACAACACCGTCGTGCAGGAATGGGATGGATGCGGCTGGAGCGCCTCCAAGCAGGTGACAATTACAGTTGGTAGTGGTGGCTCATCCGGAGGATCATCTCCGACCCCTCCCAGCGGCGCAAACGTTTTTTCGAACCTTCAGGCGGACAAGAATTGGAACGGATACGCCCTGCTGCCGCCCGCCTACAATATTTGCGATAGTTGCACATCAGGCAATACGAAGGCCAGTTGGTCCACCGCCCAAGGGGTAACTTCTCCTTCCTTAAGCGGCAAGTCCATGAAGTTCAGCCTGGGTGGGAACATGGTATTTTCCGACATTCTTTGGAACCAGAAATTCACCACTCGCCTGGCGGACCAGAAGAGCGTTCCCAATTATCACCAGTTCACATACGACGTTTATTTCTATATTGCTGACGCGTCGGTTTCGCAGGCCTTGGAATTCGACAT
>JANWKU010000026.1 GCA_025451215.1 Terriglobales bacterium | reverse complement strand
GCCATGCGTCTTCAACGTGATCTGATGATAGAAGTGGATGTTGGGGTTCTTATGCCGCTTGTGACTCGGGAAGCCGGTCGCAACGAGTGATTCCGCGAGAGTCTTCGTCTGCGAAATCTTCATTACTTCCCGGTTGAGGCGCGCACCCGCCCCCTTGGCAGCGGTAAACATCTCGTCCCGCGTGGGGTCATAAATCACGCCCGCGATTCTTTTCCCCTTGTGCTCCAGTGCCATAGAGACGCAGAACACTGGAAAACCATGGGCAAAATTGGTGGTGCCGTCGAGCGGGTCCACGTACCAGCGGTATTCGCTGCCTGTATCCACAAGGCCGCCTTCTTCGCCCAGAATATCGTGCTCCGGCCATTTCTTCTTGATCCGCTTGCGGATCAACGCTTCGGAACTGCGGTCCGCCTCCGTCACTAAATCCGCGTCGCCTTTGTATTCAATCTTCACGCGACGGCGGAAGAAATCCATGAGGAGTGTCCCCGCTTCGCGGGCGATCTCCTCCATCGTCGCGACAAACTGGAATGGAGCGAATTGTGATGAGACGGAGGGCTGGTTGGTAATAGGGGACATGAATGATTTGAACGATCTTTAGCCTAGCGGAAGCAGTTGGATTTGGAAAGCGAGAGCGGTCCCGTAAGCAGCAAAACTATTTCCCGGACTCTTCCGCAATGTAAACGATGTCGTGCTTGAAGATGAATAAGTTCGGTTGCGCGTCTCGGGTCAGGCGGACCATGTTCTTGTCGTAATACTCAATCCATCCCTGGACCACTTCGCCGTCTTGCAGTTTGATCTTCACCGGCTGCTTTGATTCTCCCAGGGACTTCAGATAGGTAGCTTCCTGGGAAGTTTCATTAGGAGGCGGACTATTGGGCTTCCGTTCCCCACCGCGTGCTCCACGTACAAAGGCCATAAAACGTATCTTACACCTTTAGCCTACCGTGTTAGCGGGCCGATTGCCCGTAAGTTCGAGCAAAAAATTGGGGGATGATTACTCATCCCCCAATCTAATTCAATTCAATATCCGGATTAGAAGGTAACGCGGACGCCAAACTGGAAGGCGCGCGGACCTCCGCTGGAAAATGATCCAGAACCCGCACCCACACGCTCTGGCGGCATAAACGGTGTTCCGTTAATGCTGCCCACGGCATCGGAAAGCGTACCGTCCAGCGCCGTGTTTCCGCCGCGGCCATCTGACCCGGTGCCCACTCCATTCATCCGGTTAAAGATGTTGAAGCATTCGGCCATGGGTTCAATGGTCATGTGCTCCGCCGTATACGTCCAGGAAAGGCGTATGTCGGAGGTATAGAAGTTAGGGTTGTCAATTTGTCCCTGCACAGCAGGATCCACGGAAGTTGCTACTCCTCCCAAGGCCTGCAACTGCGCCGTTGTAAACAATCCAGCGTTAATCAATGCAAGGCCCGCGGGAGTGGGCGTACCCGCCACATTATTGTCGTATTTGCTGATGACATCGTTGAGATTGCTGGCGGTCACACTGCGCCCGAAAGCGCCGCGCTTGGTGCCAGGCAGCGGGTCACCAATCGTTCCATCTCCGTTAAAATCAGACTCAAAAATTTCAGCGGAAGAATCGGCGCCTGTCGGGACGAATATTCCAATCGAAGCTTCCCGCGACCGGTAGTAGGTCGAGGTCGAGAAGTGGAAATTCATCGGCAGATCAAATACGAACGATGCTCCGAGCATGTGCGTACGGTCCAGATTGGACGGGCCGTAGAATGCATCCGGATTATCATTGTCCACAGCCGCGAACAGGAAGTCCTGGTCGGTGCTGCTGGAGTTGAACCGGGACAGCGCATAGGTGATGTTGGTGGTGATGTTATGCAACGGCCCGGCGTTGCCGATGCGCCCAGTCAAGAGAGCCTGGAGGCCCGAATAACGCGACAGCCCGTTGTATTCGATCGTGTCCATCGTGCGGAAGTTTGGATTGTTTCCACCAAAGGCAAAGCCATCCAGTGTGCTGCCCGCACCTAAGCCATTACCGGCGAAATCGTCAATCGAACCGCCAGCGGCGATAACGCAATTTACGTTCGCTGAAACAGTACCGGCGTTGCATCCGGCTCCAGCAAACGTAGCAGCCATAGCCGCTTGAGCCACAGCCAAATTCAAAGTGTTGGCTGCACCTACGCGATTACGGTCCACGGTTTGATAGAAATGTACGCCGCGGTTCATGACGTAATCCACCGACAGAACCAACCCGGGCCTGATCTGCTGCTGGATCCCCAGATTGATATCGGCGCCATAAGGCGAACGATAGTGAGGATCGAGGATTGCGCCACCCCCTACTCCCAATTGAGTATTGAACAATGGTGGAACTCCTGCCTGCGGCCATCCATTAACCAGTTGCGCACTCTGTTGTACATAGAGCGCTTGAGCCTGCACAGCAAACGGAATCACAGCCCCAATAGGCGCCCCCCAGCAGCTGTTACTCGGCTGTGCACCAATGCACTGAGTCGAGAAATCGAACAACACTGATCCGTCAATTGGACTCAACAAAGGATCGTTCGCATCTACTATCGCAGTAGCATTCCCGAACCCGGCAGGAAGATTGATCTGGCGATCAAAAGACAAGTTATTGAAAATGTTCGTATCATAATAAATACCGCCACCGCCACGGATGACAGTCTTTCCATTTCCATGAAGGTTCCAGGAAAATCCGGCTTGTGGCGCCAGGCGCATGTTGTCATTACGAACCCTCCCACCCAATGAAGGATCAAACGCGTTGATGAGCGGCGTTCGTGGTAAATCCGCATTGCTCAAGCCGTCATCACGGTCGTAACGAAGCCCGCCATTCAAAGTGAAGTTATTGGTCGCCTTCCAGTTATCATGAAGGTACACGCCAAATCGATTGTTGGAAAAACCCCCATGGGGAAATCCCAGCGACGGTTTTTCACTCAGCGCTCCAAGGCCATTACCAAAGTCAATGCCTCTCACCTTGTAATTCAATGGATCCGCCGCACCGCTGCCATTGAAGGGGTTCGCCGCCACTCCCGATGAGAAAGAAGCTATTACACGGGGTCCAAGTCCAAAGAAAGATGCAAACCCAGCCTGATCAATTCGGTTGTATTCAACACCGTATTGGATCGTGTGGCGGCCATGCACGAACGTCCCGTCGTATTTAATCTGCCGGTTCTGCTGGTAGGTATTCTGCGGAGCGTTCGCGTTCGGGCCGTAAATAAAGCCACCCAGACCAGTAATGTTCACCGCGGCATCCTGTACCGGCGTTCCGGCCAGTGTGTTGCCATCAACAATGCCGTTAATGAACTTTAAGAAGCTGAAGCGTACGGAATGGATCAAGTTCCCCGAACCGAAATCCAACCCAGCAACATGGGAATTGGTGCTGTTGGAATTCGCGAAAGCCGAGAGTCCGACTCCGCCAAATCCGGTTACTCCAATATTGTCGTCGTGGTTGAAACGGTAAAACAACTTCATGTTGTTTGTAATGTTGACGTCCGTGCGGATGCCGCCCATGTGCTCATCCACTGGCACGCCGAAAGAACCGGTGAATTGCGGAAATGGGATCACGTTCGTGGTGTTCTGTCCCTGTTGGGTGATCTTCTCGTATTCAGCCTCCCAAAACCAACGGTTTTTAATAAACGGTCCGCCCAGACGACCGCCGTAGTTGTCGCGGCTGAAAGGCGGTTTCGGAGGATTAATCAAACCGAGAGGAGCAGTGCTTGCCGCAAAATCGGACCGGCGGAAGAGCCCGAATCCAGAACCGTGTATCGCATTCGTTCCGGTGCGGGTAATGATATTTACAGCTCCTGACGATGTCAGATCCGTACTCACATCCATCGAAGACTGCGCGATTCCAAATTCCTGAATGGATTCGTTGGTAAGGTTCATCACGGTTGTGCCAACGGTTTCATCGGTGATGTCCACCCCATCTACCTGGATGCGGGTCACGCGTCCTCCGCGTCCGCCAACCGAAACGCCCACCATCTGATTCTTCGTGGGATCGAACTGGCCACCATCCACGATTTGAACGCCAGGAGCAAGCTGAGCGAGATCAAGGAAGTTACGGCCATTTAGCGGCAGCGAATCAATTTCTTTGGTGCCAATCACCCCTTGGACTGTGGATTTCGATGTGTCCACCGTGATTGCATTGCCTTGCACTTCTATTTCCGTGGAAGCCGAGCCTACCTCAAGCTTTAAAGGGATCGAGGAGGTAACACCAACGAGAATCGTGACGGTCGTCGAGACTGTCTTGAAACCTTCATGCTGTACGGTCAAGACGTAGTCTCCCGGCGCAAGATCAGGAAGAACCAGCGTACCGTCATTGCCGGCGGTAATGTCTTCCTTCGTTCCCTTGTTTCTATCTACAAGCGTGGCCTTCGCATTAGGAACCACGGCACCCGAAGGATCCATTACCTGCACCCTTGCCGAACCCGTCAAACGTTGGGCGGTTGAATTGGTTGTCGCTACCATTATTCCAAGTATTAGCACTAGCAGCATGGAAACATATTTCATTTGCTCACGCCTCCCTGGTTTAGAGCCAAGCACTCAGTCCGCTCTATGACTGTCTAAAAGCAACATCAATTTCACGAAATGCAGGAATGATTACGGGAAAAGGTTGCTCCGGAACAAATGGCAGGCTGAAACGTCAAATTCTTATTCGCAGCCACCAAGGTGTCTGCGAAATGCCTTACACAAACCTACCTACCCGGGACACACAGCTTTTTCCTTATGCGGGAGTAGTTTGCAATCGGGAGTCCAAGACATTCGTGTAATAACATTGCAAAATAAATGTTTTGTTTCAGTCGTTTACAAGTTATGTGTCGAATGTCTTTTGTATGGATAGTTATAAATATACTAAATTTAATATTTATAATTGCAGATTAATATTACATTCCATACCTATCTATTGCCACTTCCCGACGCATAGTACCCGGTTCTATGCCGCACCTTGTAGCTCGCACCGTCGGCAACGCCGCTGAGCTTCACATCAATTTGCCGAAAACCAGATTCGCTGAAGCCGCCGCCGGAAGGGTAGTAAGCCAGCAGATATTGGGTCCGCAATTCTTCGCTGATTTTTTGGAAGGCTTGGTCAATCTGTTCCGACGAAGACGCGTAAAAGTGCCTACCCCCGGTATCTTCTGACAACTGGATCAGCGCGTGTTCCCCGCCCGTGTCCCTTCCCGCGTTCGCCTCGACAGGCACCACGATAATGCTGTAAATCACTGCCTCGGCTTCCTGCGCCCGGCGCACGGCGTCCTGGTAGGTCATCTGGCTGACGGTGTCTCCGCCGTCGGTGATGACCACCATTACCTTTCTGCCCTGGCGGAGCGCCAGTGCCTGAGATCCAAGATAGATTGCATCGTAGAGGGCCGTGGCGGCGCCGACTTGCAAGTGCGCAATCGCGTGATCAATGGCCTTCAAGTCAGAGGTAAATGGAGTGACCTCATTGACCGTTTCGCTGAATTCATACACCGATAGCCCGTCCACAGGACGCACCATGTCATGGGCAAATTTTTTCGCCGAAGCAAGCTCCAGGGGAAGGTCTTTGCGGGTGCTCAGGCTGGTATCAACAGCCAGCAGGATGGACAACGGAATGGCTGATTCGCGCCCGAACACCGCGATGGTTTGCGGCTTTCCGTCTTCAAGTATCTGGAAGTTCTCTTTGTTTAGGCCGCCGACAGGCGCGCTGTGCGAATCCGTGACCGTGGTGAAAACGTTCACCAGCTTCACTTTTACATGGATGGTTTCCGACGATTCCGGTTCCTGCGCGAAGGCGGAGAGGCTGGCAAGAAGCAGCAGACCCAGGATCGTTGTCCGTTTCATTTAGGCTTGCTCAGGTTAGATGCGGCGGTCGCTCCAGAAATTTCCTTACCGCCGAGAATTTCTTCTGGAAAGGGTTCGCCGTTAGCCCAGACTGCACCATCTTCGAAATACTCTTTCTTCCAGATGGGCACGGTTTTCTTTAGGGTATCAATCAGCCAGCGGCTGGCGTCGAACGCGGCGGCGCGATGCGCGGACGCAACCACGATTAATACGCTTGTCTCGCCGACTTCCAGTCGTCCCAGGCGATGCTCCAGCCATACATCGCGTACAGAAAATTGGGCAAGCGCCTGCCGCGCTAAAGCGTGCATCTGCTTCAAAGCCATTTCTTCGTAGGCTTCGTAGTCAAGATAGAGCGTCCGCCGGTTGCGCGTATGGTTGCGGACGATGCCTTCAAACATGACAACCGCGCCATCTTCCGGCTGTTTGATCCGCGCGAGAACAGCTTGGGTATTGATTTTTTCGCGGACGATGACGGCTCCTGCTGTCGCGGCTGCTGGCGATTCTGTTGCTCTTTGCAACCCTCCGCTCACCGGGGGCAAAAATGCCACCTCGTCTCCATCTTTTAATTTCGCATCCAGAGCCGCATATTCTTCGTTAATGGCAATCGCCAGCGACGGTAGCAATGCTTTAATTCCTGGGAACTGCGTCGCACACTGCGTGGCGACTTCCCCGATCGTCGAGCCCTCAGGAACGTCGAGTAGCTCCTCATCTCGTCCGGCTGAGTCTTTCAGCATCCCGAAAAACAGCACGCGTATCTGCACGCCTGTAGTCTAGCGCGGAGAAGCGCATTCGGGAGCATCTGAGATGTCGGCCACATAAAAAATGCCAACGCTTTTCTGCGTTGGCATTGGCGCGGGAAATAAATTGATCAGCGTTTGTCTTTGTCTTTGCTCTGGTCGTTGCTCCCCCGGTTATCGTGATTTTCCTGCTTTGGCGCCGGACGGTTGGCAGGCGGCGCGCTGGTGTGCTGCTCCCTCTGCTGCGGCAAGTTGTGGAACTTCTGATCATTATTCTGCATCGGTTGATTCTGCATCGGTTGCGGATTGCGTTGCTGCGGTGGCGGCGGCTGGCGCACCTCAGGACGAGGCTGCTGATTTTGCTGCTGCACGGGAACATTCGTACTGGGTGAGTTACCCCGGGGCGCATTCGTCATGGGTGTGTTGGTCATCGGATGAAAGCCACCCTGCGGCGCTGGTTGCACCGGATGGCGCTCTGTACTTGGCGGTCGTGGAACGTCGCGCGTTGGCGGCAGTTGATCGTTATTGGGCTGCGTCTGCAAAGGTTGCGGATGCTGATTCACCTGAAAGCCCGGCTGTGCTGGCCTGTTCGGCGCTTGCGGAGAATTTTGTGGTACTTGCGATTGCCGGCCAGGCTGCGTCTGCAAAGGCTGCGGATGCTGATTCACTTGAAACCCCGGCTGTGCTGGCCTGTTCGGCGCCTGCGGAGAATTGTTCGGCACTTGCGTTGGCTGCCCCTGCTGCCCCTGCAAAGGCTGCGGGTGCTGATTCCCTTGGAATCCCGGCTGCACCGGCCTGTTCGGAGCTTGTGGAGAATTCTGCGGCACCTGCGTCGGCTGCCCAGGCCGTCCCTGCAAAGGCTGCGGGTGTTGATTTACCTGAAACCCCGGCTCTTGCGGTTTATTCGGAGCGCGCGGTCCAACAGGATTTGCTCGCGGTTGTACCTTCCTCACGTTGACCTGCGGTGGCTGCTGCTGCGGAAGCGCCGGACGCATGACTGGAACGCGAGTGCCCACGACGGGCCGGCTAATCACCTTCGCCGGAGGATGGAAAGTGACCGGGCGTCCAATACCTATTACGCTGGGACGTCCCGGCTGTATGCCTATATTTCGCGTGACCGGCGCCTGAATGATCGTTTTCTGGTCCACGCGCACAGTATTCCCACGCACTGGACGGGCATTTACAAATGTGTCGCGCGAAACGACCGTGACACCATTGTTCACGCGCTGGTTCACATAGGAAATCCGGGTTCGATTCGGCGTGCGCACGTTATAGACGTTGTAAACATTGGTTATCTGCGTGACATTCACGCGGGTATTTGTAGTGTTGATGCTGTTTACATACACGCGACTGGTGCGATACCAGGGAACGTAAACTTCGCCCGGCGCCAGCGGAAACCAGCCTACGCCCGGGCCGCGGCCAACGCCGACCGAAAGACTAAATCCGTTTCCACCGACGAAGGCAACGAATGCCGGAGAATAGATCGGACGAACCGCAATCGGTCCCGGCACCCAGCACCAGGAACTCTGCACGTAGGCCCATCGGCCGTAGTGGAAGGGAGCGAAGCCCCAGGGTTCTTCTTCCACCCACGTCCAGCCCCACGGTGCGATCCAGACCCAATGTCCATTACGATAAGGCGCCCAATCCACGGCGATTCCCGCTGGAGTCCAAACTTGCCCGTAACCGTCCTCGTAGTGCCAATGGCCGTATTGGTCGAGGTCCTGGTAGCCGGTTGTCTCGGTGGAAATGTAGTTGGCCGACTGATCGTTGTCGTCCTGATGGTCGCGCTGGAATGCCCAATTGTCGAAGTCGTCAGAATTGGGAAGCTGAACGATCTCATGGTTTAGCTGGTCGGTCCCCGTGAAGCGGGCCTGTTGGTTGGCAACAACATCGTAGGAATCTCCGCCGCCTGTGACTTCCCCGCGGCCTTGCCAGACCGTCACCAGCGTTTCGTTGCCGTCGGGATTTACATCAATGCGATATTCGCCGGTGTTCTGGATATCAAATGCCAGGTTCGGCGTGTCCACTTCGAAGGTGTCGCCATCGTCGAGATGACGCACGCGCAGAATGAGCGCACCAGTCGAGAGGCGCAACTGCGTGGTCTGGTCGTTCAATGTGAGGAACGTCAGGCTGGTTTCCGAATCAATGCGGAGCGCCGTCGAACCAACGTGTAGTTCGGCGCGCGAATTTTTGTCAGCCCACAGATTGTCACCGGTTGTCAGCGGACGGTTGAGCACGGCATCCACCCAATCGCCTTCGCCGCCGGGCTGAAACGATACCGATCCATTGGTGTAATTCAACTGCGCAATGCGATTGGACGGGTCCTGGCTGGGGTCGGCATTGTCATCTGGCGCCTGATCTTGCGCCTGGGCTTGGTTTTGATCTTGCGGCTGGGACTGACCTTGATCTTGTGGCCCGGCTTGATTGGCGTCCTGATTGGCACCTTGGGGCTGCGCCTGGTCCTGATCTTGCGCGGCGTCCTGTGCGACCATCGGATGCGCCGTCATAGCCAGCATAAAAGCAAATGCAATCAAGAAACTCCAGCATGCAAAAGTGTTTTGTCTTTTCATCTGCTTTTTCATCGCCCCGCTCCTCGGCTCTTTTGAGCCTACACCCACAAACGGCTACCGAATATAAACACCACGGGAACTCATTTGTTTCTTCGTGTCTATCTATTTGAATCCTCAACAAAAATGGCCAGTCGCCCAAAGGAAACTGGCCAGAGACAAGGTTGGTTGCCGCCCCTCAGGCGACGGGTTGCTCGGTAAGCACTTTTTCGCGCTCCTCGGCATCCTGCTTTACCTCACCCGAAGTGGATGGCAAAGCAAGGTGCAGCACTTCACTGATGGTGCTGACGTAATGCACGCGCACATTCTCCAGTTGTTCAGGCGTGAGATCTTCCTCGACGTTGGTCTTGTTTTCCGCGGGAAGAATCACGTCTCGAACGCCAGCACGCTTCGCAGCCAACACTTTTTCCTTCACGCCGCCGATGGGCAACACATTCCCACTCAGCGTGATTTCTCCGGTCATCGCGGTCAGCGGACGAACCGGCCGCCCCGACAATAACGAGACCAAAGCGGTCACGATGGTTACGCCAGCGGAAGGGCCATCTTTCGGAATCGCCCCCGCAGGCACGTGCACATGAATATCATGATTGGCGAAGAAATCTTCATCCAATCCAAGTTCCAGCGCATTCGACCTCACCCAGCTATGCGCTGCCTGCATAGACTCACGCATCACATCTTGAATTTGCCCCGTGATCGTGAACCCGCCTTTGCCTTTCATGCGGCTGGCTTCAACAAACAGGATATCTCCGCCTGAGGGCGTCCATGCAAGTCCAACTACCACCCCTGCGCGCTTGGTGCGTTCGGCGATTTCGCCTTCGCTGCGAATTTTGATTCCACCCAGAAATTCCTGGATGATCTCTTTCGTCACAACGAGCTTTTCATTTTTCCCTTCCGCCAAACGCCGCGCCTGCT
>JANWKU010000025.1 GCA_025451215.1 Terriglobales bacterium | reverse complement strand
TTGCAGTAGCGTGGATTCATAAACAGCCAGAGCAGGAAAGAACGGCGTACAACGACCAATATGGTTCTATACGGCGCAAACAGGAGCAGGAAGGAGTACGAAGTCTTTAAACGGAGTACGAGGGCTTTATAAGCACAATAAGGAATCGCTGGAAACACCAATGAAAATGCGCATGAAAAGAACTTTGGCCCAAGTACAACCCGGACGAACCTTTGCGGCTTCAAGGCAAGAAGGAGTGAAGAAAAGACCAGCCATGAATCTCATCCGCTCGACAGAATCACAAGCTCTTGAACCAAGCGATCCACCATTAACGACTCACAAGTTCTCCACTCACAGGCGCATCATTCTCACCATGGGCGGCAAAGGAGGCGTAGGCAAGACCAGTTTCATGCTGGTGCTTGCCGAATGGTTTGAGAGCCACGGCGTCTCATTCACGCTGCTAGACCTCGATACCGAGAACAAAGCACGGGGCAGTCTAAAACACTACTTCAAAAGCACGGCCCACAAGATCAACATTCATACTCCGGCAGGACTTGATGCTTTCATTGACTACCTGGAAGAGGGCAGTCCGGTCATTCTGGCCGACATGGGCGCAGGTTCCGGCGAAGTCACTCACGAGTGGTTCGACACCATGCACGAAGATGTAGCGGCCACGGGAACTTGCTTTACTGCCGTTGGCATCGTGACTCCCGATCCGGCCAGCGTGGAAAGCGTCCTCAGTTGGGCCAGCAGATTACAGGACCGAGTGCGCTATCTGATCGTAGAAAACGCCAACACGCCACAAGCGGATTTTTCCTACTGGCGCGATAGCGAACAGGCCCAGCAGTTCCGTGACATCTTTCAGCCGAAGGTACTGACTATGAAGTTCCGCCTGCCGGAACTGGAAAATCCGGCGAGACAGTACGGAGCGACACTCGGGCAAATCCTCTCCCGTTCTGTTCAAGTGCCGGAGTTGCAGAAAACATCGCTGGTCATGCGGGCCAACACCTATCGCCGCCTGTTATTCCAGGAATTGGAAAATACGAAAGACTTGCTGCTGCCATGAATACGCCTTTGCAAGTCGTGAGCCACAATCAGAACGAAGCCGATCTGATAGACCGCATTGCCGAGTTGTTGCCGGAAGAACAGCGTCCACTCTGGTACCGGGAGATGGCCCACTTGCGCCGTCTGCCTGCGGATGACGAAATGCTCCGCATCGCGCACGCGATGGGTTTTCTGGCGCTTGTAACTCGCCAGACCCCGCAGGAAATCGCCTGTGAGCGTGAGCAGATTACGACAGTGCTTCAAGGCAGTGTCGCGGCCATTCAGGAAGCACGCAAAGACATCACTACCCTGCATAAGCAATTAGAATCCCGATTGACGCAATTGCCAGCAGAAATCTCCGATGGCATCCGCCCTGCGGTCATTGCAGCAAAGCTCAACGAGAGCCTGCGCCAGGAATTTCTCAAAAGCGGCATCCCTGAAACCGCGCAAACCCTCACCGCCATCTCACGACAAACCAGGCAAGCAGCTGCGGACTTCGAGCAAGCCATGCGAGAAATCACCACCTCGCAGCAGGCGCTCACAAAAGATACTCGGCAGGCGCTCGATCAAACACAATCCGCGATTCGCCGCGCAACGGATACCGCGAAAGATTGCGCTCACGATCTCTCGCAAACATTCAGACGGGAATATAAATGGTCCGTCTTGGTGCTGTGCATCTCCGCTCTGCTGCTTGGGGTCTCCCTCGGAATCTTGTACGAGCACCGGATGTCTGCTTCCACCCAGACTATTAACGCGACAACCATCGCCTCACCCGAACCATCTACCTCCAATACCCCAACTACCCACCATTCAGCGAACTCAAAACACAATTCCGAACCGTCTTCAACTCCAAAGGGCAAACCATGATCCCCGCAACATACGCTCCGCAACACTCAGTCCTTCTTTCGCTTTCCCGCGTACGAAAGCAGAACGGCGCAGAACCGGTCAAGGGGCAGGCCCGCTTGCGCGGCTCACTGCATTCGCCCTTGACCGAACCTTCGCCGTTCCGCCCCACCGCGCTGCCAAGAAAGCGAAAGAAGAAAACCAAAAAGCTAGTCCGTTCCTACGTTCCTCAACTTCATTCCCACGGAGTCCGTCATTTATGCGTCCTCAAATCCAGCCTTCACGCGTCAATAATCTTTTTTTGGAATCTTCGTCTCAACCGGCGCAGGCCATGCCTCACCGATGGCTTACTGCTACAGAAGCAGCAGAATATCTGGGCATCAACCCGCGCACCATTCTGCTCTGGGCGCGGCAGGGACGCATCCGAGCATATGTCCTCAGCGGGATGAAACGCCACATGTGGCGCTTTTCCTTAACCGATCTGGAAGATTTCGTAATCCACAACCAAGTCGCAGGGAACGGAGTAATATGCGTCCAGCAGTCTCACGTGCCTAAAGGAGAAATTTAATGGCACAGAGACATCAACGTGGTTGGATAAAAAAAGAACAACGCAAGAACGGTGAAACTTGGATGCTGTTTTTTCGCACAACTCGCAAATCCGATGGCAAGCGGGTGGAGCAAAAGATTCCTGTCGGAACTGTCCTGGAGTTCCCGAGCAAAGCCTCGGCGTGGGCAGAGCTGGAAAGACAGCAGCTGCAGATCAACAAACCGGATTTTCGGAGACGTATCTTGTTCGCAGACCTGGCGCAACATTATCAGCAACACGAACTAGGCGAACAACAAAATGCAATTGTCGATCCGAAAGCCCATACAACTGTAGCCGGATACAAACGAGTGCTGCGAAACCGTTTGCTTCCACGATGGGGTAAGAAAATCGCCCTGAGCATTCAACCGCTAGAAATTGAACAGTGGCTTTCTTCGCTTAAAGAAGAAGAGAGACTAGAGAACCCAACCTTGGACAAGATGCGCCGGGTAATGTCGCTGGTTTACAAACATGGTCAGCGTCATGGTCTCATTCCGCGACGGGATGAGTGTAACCCGCTACGTTTTGTTCGCTGCAAGACGACCAGCGGATACGAAGCAATGATTCTGACTCCCGAGCAGGCCTTTTCTGTCTTGATTGGTTTGCCGGACCCGGAAAAAACTTTGACGCTCTTGGCCGCCAGCACAGGCTTGCGCATTTCCGAATGCTTAGGCTTGCAATGGCAGGACGTGAATTTCAAAGAATCGCTTATTTACGTGCGGCGCACGTGGACATGTGGCAAGGTCGGGATGCCTAAGAGCAAGGCTTCGCAAGCTCCTGTACCCATGCATTCGCTGCTTGCCGATTTCATGTCTGCGTGGCGCAAGCAGACGCTCTATGCCCAACTTACCGATTGGGTGTTCCCCAGTCTTAAATTGAGCGGCAGAAAACCAAGGGCGGCAAATATGCTGGTGGAAGATTATCTCCGGCCAGCAGCCGTACGAACGGGAATCATTGGAGAAGGGGATCCTTGCCGTTTCGGTTTTCACAACTTGCGGCATTCGCTGGCATCGTTTCTGGTTCGTAGCAAGATCGATCCCAAAACGGTGCAAGCCTTGTTGCGGCATTCAGATGTGAAAACCACATTGCAATTGTATGCTCACAGCGTTAGTGCGGATCGCATGGCTGCCCAAGGGCATGTGCTCCACGCAATTTTGGGTGGTACGACTGCTAACAGCGGACTAGCTGCGGACTGAGCTAGTTTCGCTGAAGTCAGGTAAGTGCTTGAAAAGTATGGTGGCCAGGGACGGAGTTGAACCGCCGACGCCAGCCTTTTCAGGGCTGCGCTCTACCACCTGAGCTACCTGGCCACGCTTGTAGTTCCACGACTTCACTGCCGCGCCGTGGAACGTATTCTGGCGGGGATACCGAAGAACGTGCGGTTGAAAATAGGAACCGTGGAGCGAGTTTGATTATAGCAATGGGATTGCGATTCGCTCAATGGGTGTTCGAATAAACGGCTTTGCCTCCTGTGTTGCCCATAACTCGTAGTCGATTTTTATCCAGCTAAAGCGTGCATTCTATTCTCCGGAAGAGTGATGATATTGCTCCAACCATGAAGTCAGCGAGGCTTCCTGCTGGGACTTTAAATCAATGCAGTAGTCTATGCGTTCATGGGATTGTTTCAGTGTCCGCTGGGCGGAAATTTTATGCTCCGAGAAGAAGTTCAACATGCTGTCGCGAAATTGGGGAGTGCAGAACCTGCCACTGGCCTGTACGATTTTTCCGCTTAAGAATGCACCGCCGGTGTTTTGAATGTCATTCCAATGGGATTGGATGAAGTCCCAGGCCTCGGGTTGGGTGGTGGGTTTTAGCAGTTCGCGGGAGAGCAGAAGATCGACGTCCTGCGAACGGACGTCCGGAGAGATAAAAAAGTTCAGTGACTGCTTTACTAAAGCTGGATCAGTGAAGTCAGCGAGAATTTGAGAATAGAGAGAATGTTGTTCCGGATCGTGGGCCGCCTTCAGGCGCGCCATCACCTTCTCGTAAAGGGCCGCGTCTCCATTGGTGGCAGCAACCTCAAGAGCAGGTATCACCAATTCTTTTTGCACTGAACCGGGGTGGTCCAGATCCTGTTCGGCAAGCTTTTTTGCTTCCGCCTGAGCCTGGGGGTCCTGTGCGGCGCCGAGAGCATGGAGCAATGCTCCGCGTAATGCACGTTGCTCCTCAGTTTCTCCGGGTTTAACTTCCCAGCCAACCTGTTGGGCCGTGGAGGCGAATAAATGGCGCATCCAATTATTAAAAGCAGTCCGATCTCCGTTATTGATCAAATACTGCGAGACATAATTCAATTGGACCAAAAGTTGATCGATGACCAAGTAATCGCGCTCAGTGTGAAAACCATTGACCAGCGTCAGATAGTCGCCGATGGTAATGCGGCCCACGCGCATGGATGCCCATGCGTCGGTCAGCAGCATCATGCGTTCCGCAGGAGTTAGCACGGACTCGACATTCTTCGCCATCGTCTCTAAGTCAGCGGGAGTATAACTGGAGCGGTAGTAGCCGCGAGCGTCGCGGTTCGCGTACATCCACGAGGGACACCCGCCGAGCGAGGTTGTTTGCTGCTGCTGCTCCTGAAGCAATGTGCAATTGGCATGCGTTTTTAGTGATCCCTCGGCCTTGAAGCAGACGGGAACCATCCAAAGTTGGTCGGAGTTGTTCGCGGCAAATCGCGCGCGATCGTAGAAATACCAACGCTGGTCGAGAACAATGTTGTCGGCATTCTTAGAGCATTTCACGCCAATGCTTATTATGGGGACGCCGGGCTGGTTGACGAATGTGGACATAATTTTGTCCACAGGTTTTTTTGAAGCTTGAGTCAGGGCGGTCCAGAAATCCGTGGCTGTCGCGTTTCCGTAGGCATGTTGTTTCAGATATAAGTTCACACCCGCCTGAAATGTTTCCGGTCCCAGATAAGATTCGAGCATGCGCAGCACGGCCGCGGCTTTGCCGTAGGCGATGCCGTCAAACAGTTCCAGAATTTGTGCTGGAGTTTCCGCGTGCTGATGGATGGGCCGGGTGTTTTCGAGAGAGTCCAGATCCAAAGACTGTGTGGTTTCCTGCACATCGTCTAATTCAGCATGCCACTCAGGATGCCATGCCTCGATGGGTTTGCTTGACATCCATGTGGCAAAGCCTTCGTTGAGCCAGACGTCGTCCCACCATTGCATGGTGACCAGATCGCCAAACCATTGATGGGCCATTTCATGAGCGATGACTGAGGCAACTCTCTTTTTGGAATCCAGAGAAGCGCGTTGTTGGTTAAGCAGAAGCAGGACTTCACGGAACGTGATGCAACCGGTGTTTTCCATGGCTCCAGCAGAAAAATCGGGCAGGGCGATGAGATCGAGTTTGGCGTAGGGATATTTGATAGCGAAATAGTGATCGTAGTACTGCAGAACGTGCTCGGCCGTCTCAAGGGCGAATGTCGCCAGTTGTTTTTTGCCGGACATCGTCCAAACGCGAATAGGGATACCGTCAGCAGAGCCTTCTACGAACTCGAAGTGTCCTACGGCAATTGCCAATAAATAAGAAGACATTTTCGGAGTGGTTGCAAAATGCACTGTGTGTTTGGTGCCGGAAGAATCAGGGGTGTCGGTGAGGATTCGGGAATTGGAAATTATGGCGAGATCCTTGTCGGCGGTAATCGTGAGGTCAAAAGTGGCCTTATAAGCGGGCTCATCAAAGGATGGGAAAGCGCGGCGTGCGTCGGTGGCCTCGAACTGCGTGACCGCGTATTTATTGCCCTCTTCATCGCGCCCAAGATAAAAACCTCGCAGCTGATCGTTTAGCACGCCGGTGTAAGTTATTTCGATAGTGGCCGAACCGGGGGGGATCTGTTTGTCCAGGGCTAGGATGATGGTCTGCTTCTCTGGGTCTTCGAGGATTTTTGCCGTCTGAGTGGCATTGCCGCTGGTGATGCTCGCTTTTTCAAACTTGATTTCGGCGGCATTCAAGACAATTGTTTTCGTGGGTTGTAAAACCTCAATCTGGATGGTTTCCGCTCCCGCGAAAGTGTCCGTGGAAAAATCGGGAGCTAGTGTGAGCTTGTAGTTTTGAGGTGTGGCAAGGTGAGGTAAGCGCTGCGCCAATGACGCAAGAGGGAAGACCAAGAATGAATAAATGAAAAGGACGATGACTTTTTTCACGGTTTTCTCACTTTATGACCACATGTTTACGTAATCATCAGACGCCTGCAATCATCGGATTGCATTGTTCAAGCATACTCTGCCATACCTGACAGTTGGCCCGTACAATCCAGCAACAAATCTTTTAGCCCCTTAACTTCCAAGGCTTGAGAGCGCGTTTTTGGCCGCGTGATAACCGCCCATGCCGTGTACGCCTCCTCCGGGAGGCGTGGAGGATGAACAAATAAAAACATTCTTTGCAGATGTCGCGTAATGGCGCCAGGTTGGCCGAAAGGCCAATTGGCGGATGTCCATGATGCCGCCGCCGACGTCGCCGCCGACCAGGTTTGCATCCATGGACTCAAGAGTAGTAGGGGACAATGCATTCCGCGCCAAAACGCAATCTCGGAATCCGGGAGCGAATCGCTCGATCTGATTTTCGATCCTTGCTTGCATATTTTCTGTTGATCCGTTGGGGACGTGACAATAGGCCCAGGCGGTGTGCTTGCCGGCAGGGGCGCGTGAGGAATCGAAGAGGCTGGGTTGCACCAATAGAACAAACGGGCGCTCGGCATGTTGTCCCGCGCGCATGGCAGATTCTGACGCGGCGACATCTTCGAACGTCCCGCCGAGGTGCACGGTAGCGGCTCTCTGGCATTCCGTTGCTTTCCACGGAATAGGCTCGCGCAGGGCGTAATCCATTTTGAATACGCCGGGGCCGTAACGGAAGGTTTGCATTTTGTGTTTGTAAGAGTTGGATAGTCGGCTTCCCGTAATATTCAACAACTGTCGCGGGGTCACGTCGCAAAGGTAAAGATCGTAATCCGGCAATTCGTCGAGCGATGCAATGCGGCGGGAAGTATGCAACGTCCCTCCCAGTGAGGCGAAGTATCGGCATAGGGCATTGGTTAACGATTGAGCTCCGCCGCGCGGGATGGGCCAGCCGACGGCGTGGGCAGGTACAGCCATCATGAGTCCGAATGCGCCGCTCAGGGGTTCGGTGAGTTTGAGGAAGGAGTGGGCCGCGAGGCCGGCAAATAATGCGCGAGTACGTTCGCTACTGAAGCGGTGGGCGATTGTTTTCGCGGAAGAGAAGGCATTCCTGGCGAAGCGCGCCATAAGCAAGGGATGTTTGGGAATTGCCGGAATCGGCGCCAAGACTTCTGCGGCAAATTCATTCCAATGTTCGACAAATGGACCAGTCAGGTCGCGCCATTTCCCGCCATCTGCTCCGAGCGAGGTTTCTGCGTCCAGCAAATTTCGTTCCAAGACGACTGCGCTGCCATCGTCGAGTGGGTGGGCGCATGGCGCGGGCGAGTGGATCCATTCCAATCCAAATTTATGAAGAGGAAGGGAAGAGAAGAAAGGTGAGCCTGCGCCAAGCGGATATACCGCGGAGCCAAAGTCGTGGAGAAAACCGGGCAAGGTCAGTTCCATGGTACGGACCGCGCCGCCTGCGGTGGATTCAGCTTCGAATATGTCCACGTGCATGCCGGCTTGAGCCAGCACAATGGCCGCCGCCAGCCCATTTGGGCCCGAGCCGATCACGCATGCACGACGAGTCATATGCGGATGTCCGCGCTGATTGATCTGCTGAGATCGGCCATGATGAATTACTCCCTTGGTTGTACTGTAGGCAGCGCAACTACTTTGATGCTGCCATCTGCTTCGCGTTCCAGGACTGGCGCATACGGGCCCAGCAATTGCCTTCGCCACCACGCTCCGGTTTGGTGTTTTTCTTCCATGCTGGTGAACCAATATTGCCAGAGCACCGCACGGACCTGCTTCGGCGGTTCATTGGGGAAGGGATTGCCCGCAAAGAGCGAGAGCACGTCTTTATCGTTGGAGAGCAGTTTTATTTCCGTGTTGGGGACGATTGGATATTCGCGCCATGAACCCAGAGACGCGAACCATAAGTTCCAGTCAAAGCGCGGCTGATAAGGCGCATAAATCCCCGGCGGCTGATCTAAACGCTGTGGTTTATGGAGGAAGTAATACGGCGTCCAATTTTCTCCGTCTGTACTGCCCTGAAATTCAATTTCGTAGCGGCCGCGAGTCATCACAGCGAAGAGGCCATAGCGATTGGCAATGCGAAAGGGTTCCAGCGCGGTCACTGGAAAAACAGGCAAGGGCGCTCGGACAAACGTCCAGATGAGTTGCGCTGTTGTTGCGTAGAAGATCCAAGTTAACAGCACGGCGCTTGCGGCAAGTTTGATTGCACCCCAATGTTGACGAAGATTATTTCGCCAGGTTTGTGTGGGAAGTATTTCTAGAGAGCCGGATACTTCTTGCGTGAATTCCGGCTTCCATTTTTGCGGAAGAATGCTGGCTATGGCGCGATCATCAAGCAGCAAGACGCCCAACGCGAGAACCAGATAGTTGAGAAATGCATAGTTCGCGGTCGAGATAACGACGATCTGCCAGGCAGTGGCAATAAAAAAGCAAACAATTCTCCAGCGCCGAGGCAGAAACATCATCCAGACCAGGCCCAGTTCGAGCGCTAGCGTGGTCACAACCGTGGCGGCATGGAACCAATGAGGAAGATGCTGCATGTACCAGCCAATCCAGGTGGGCAGAGGGCCGTTCTGGTAGTACTCGTCCATCGCGGTGAAGTGGCGCCATTCTGGATCTCCGCTGAGGAGTTTGACCACTCCGGACTCGAAATAGATACGGAACCACTCCCATTGCAGCAAGAATAGACTTGCGCGGGACGCAGGATGATCACGACCATATCCGGGACGAAAGCCGGAAGGAGCAAACAACAAAGAAATAATGCCGGCTTCCAGAAGCATGCCATCCGATTGGTAGCTGGAAAAATCCTGGGCGGCGCTTACAAAAGACAAGAAGCATATGAAGCAGACCACCAGCATTCCTCGCGGCCATAAATTCAGCAATAGCAGCAGCGATGCGATCATGCCCGCCCAGCACAAGCCGGTCAGCATTGCATTCCCGCTCGACCACCAGAGTAAGGTTGGAGCAAACCATATCCGCTCCCATCCTCCGAGGGATTGTGCTACGGCCTGGAGATAATTTCCGGCGGGCAGAATTCCTTCGGGGCCGATGAGCCCGCGGATTTGGAAGATGAGTGAGAAAAAAGCGGAAAAATAAATCAGGCCGAGAAGACGGAGGAACAACCAGCGCGGTAATAGACGAGCGGGCGCGCTACTCTTTCCATCGAAAAGCCAGCCGATCGGTGAGGCAACAGACAATTCCATGGACGAGAGAATTATATGGTGATATCAGCTCGCGGATAAGTCACGCCTATTTGACGAATGCTTCTTTGTTCACCACGAACGGCATTTTTGGGAGATCGCCTCCATAATTGCTTTCAAGCACATCAATTAAACCTTGAACGCAGCGTCCAGACATGCCTCGATTGGGGTCTGGAGACAATCGCGTTTCGTAGGTTGCGCTGCCATGGTGGGGATAGAGGCGGCACCGGTCTTCGATAGCAGGGTCGCGCAAAGGCGAGTCGGCGGGCAGAGGTTCGGTAGCATAAACATCCAACGCGGCGCCAGCGATCCAGTTTTCTTTCAGCGCACGCGCGAGCGCGACTTCGTCAATGACGGGGCCACGTGCGGTATTTATGATCATGGCCGAGGGCTTCATCAGGCGAAGGGTGTGTTCATTCAGCATGTGATAGGTAGGGTTGGGGCTTTCACTCTCGCGCAATAAAGGGACATGGAGGCTGACGAAGTCGGCTTGGCGAAGTGCGTCTTCAAAACTTACGTATTTAATCCATTGCTTATGTGCTGTGAGGCCATGGTGATGGCGCAGATCCATGATTTCCTGGATGGCACCGGCAAATTTCGTGTTCTCGCGCCCTGCTTGATAACAGAGAACGTTCATGTCAAAGCCGACGCATTTCTTGATCATCGCTTGTCCGATTCGGCCCGTGCCAATAACAGCGATAGTTTTTCCGGTCACCTCATTGCCAAGGAAGGGCAACGACGGATGCCACGAGTCCCAATGGTTTTCGCGGGTCATGCGTTCGGCCTGCCAAAGCCGTCGCGCCAATGCTCCGAGCATGAAGAAGGCGTACTCAGCGGTCGCTTCGGTAAGAACGTCGGGTGTATTGGTGAAAGGGATTTTGTAGCGATTGGCGTCGGCGCGGTTGATGTTATCCACACCAACCGAATACTGCGAGACAACTTTGAGAGTGCCTTTGCCTGCTTCAAAGACTTCCGCGTCAATTTTGTCACGCAGGCTTGAGATAAGGCCGTCAATGCCTGAGCGAACTTTTTCAAGGATGAGGCTCTTAGGCGGCGGATCGGGGTTGGCATACACTTCGACCTCATATCCGCGCTGCCGGAGCAGATTGAGCGCCTCGCCGAAATCGCAAGTAGCAAAGACGCGAAAGTTTGGCTTCATGCTTCTTTTTACCGTGAGTGGGCGGGAACGTCCAGCGGGTAGCAGTTTTTGGAAGATGTTTTCGAACTAGCCTACATATCAGAATTCAGACGCATCCCCAGCTATGTGGTTCCCGTATCATGTTGACTTATGTTTTCCAGACGTACGGGTTGGAAGCTTACGGTCAATCGGTTTACGGAGGCGCAGCGGGAGTTTGCCGTTGCGGGTGGGGAAATCCTCGACCTGACGGTGTCAAACCCTACGCGAGCAGGGCTGCTCGTTGATTTGACGCACGATCAGCGGGAAATTGCGAAGGCGCTCGCTGATCCAAGAATTGCCGATTACGATCCACAATCGAAGGGCTTGCTCCTGGCGCGGGAGAGCGTGCGCGCCTACTACGGCGAACGGCGGGCCGAGGTAGATGCGGAGTCGTTAATTCTGACCACAAGCACCAGCGAAGGCTACTCGTATGTGTTTCGGTTATTGTGCGATCCCGGCGACGAGGTTCTGGTGCCGAAGCCGAGCTATCCGCTATTTGAATTTTTGGCCGACCTGCAGGATGTGAAGCTGGTTCCATATCCGCTGCTCTATGACCACGGCTGGCAGATGGATTTGCCTTCAATCGAGCAGGCAATGACTGAGCGTACGCGGGCCATTGTGCTGGTGAATCCGAATAATCCCACGGGCTCATATGTGAAGAATGAGGAGCGGTGGGCATTGAATGCCTTTTGCGGCAAACGTGGTGTGGCGCTGATTGTGGATGAAGTGTTTTTGGATTATCCGCTGGACCGTGAGCGGCCTGAAAGTTTTGCGACAAATAACGGAGCCCTGACGTTTACCTTGAGTGGCGTTTCCAAAATCTCCGGTTTGCCGCAGATGAAGCTCGCATGGATCGCGACCAGCGGACCGCCAGACATCGCAAACGAGGCGCTCGCGCGGCTGGAAGTGATTGCCGACACTTATTTGTCTATGAGCGCGCCAGTTCAATTGGCTGCCAACGCGATGTTGGAACAGAGAAGGCGTATTCAACCCGCGTTGCTGAACCGCACGCAGGCTAACTTGCAAGAACTCGACCGCCAGCTTACCGGTCAGAAAAGTTGTACTCGCTTGCATGTGGAGGGCGGGTGGTATGCAGTGCTGCGAGTTCCCGCCACGCAGACGGATGAGGACTTAGTCATTCGATTGCTCCGGGATCGTTCCGTGCTTGTTCATCCAGGACATTTCTATGATTTTCCGTCCGACGGATATTTGGTGGTGAGTTTGATTGTGCCGGAAGATGAATTCCATGAAGGGATGCGCAGGGTATTGGACTATTTGGAGAAATAAATACGACGGGCGGGAACGCCCGTCATCAGTGTTCATTGGTGCTTCGCGGACAGGAGTGTCCGCGCCACACGGGTACTGCGTTGATACTAGGCGACGGCGCGATGACTGAATAACTTCCGAAGGCGCGCGGCTGGTTTCGGGCGCGCCACGGGAACGCTGACTGGCCAAGGCTCCTCAACGCCCATTAACGCCATTGCGCCGCCCAGAAGGGCCATATTCTTAGTGAAATTGATCATTTCAGCCGTGCGCTCCTGCGGATTTTCCTTGTGCCAGAAATCGTGCATTACAGGGGAGACTCCCGCGAGAAAGCCGATGACGGCAGCGGTGCCCAGTCGCGGCTTTACTCCGGCAAGGATGCTGGCTCCGCCCAACACCAGCGCGGCCCCGGTTGCGGCAACCGCTTTGTCGGGCATTGGAATATTTTTTGATCCGGCGTAACCGGTCATCATTTTATGTTCGGTGAAGTGGTGGATGCCGCTATAGATAAAAAATCCGCCGAAAATAAGACGGCCAAGCAGAAATGGTGTTTTCATGGGAACTCCTCGTCAAATGTTGAAGTTTTGATTCGAGGCGGTGCGTGGCCGTTGTCTCTAAGATTTCGCGCTGAGGCGCGCTTGCACTTCTGTGATGGGTGCGTCCTTCCAGATGCGACGGGCGTTTTCCAGAGTAGTTAAGGTACGAGGTTGCATGCGGTCCACGTACAGGATTCCATTTAAGTGGTCAATTTCATGTTGCAGGATGCGGGCGTACCATCCGGTAGCGACAATGGTCACGGGCTCGGCGCGTTCGTTGAGGCACTCAACGGTTACGGCGTTTGAGCGGCTCACCAACGCGGTGTAGCCAGAAACGCTCAAGCAGCCTTCGAAGAAAGTATTCGAACTGTTTCCCGTGTTGCCGTTGTTTTCATTCTGATTATTGCCAATTGTAAATCTCGGATTTACCAGCACGTGAAAGGGGACTGGCTTTCTTCCACGTGCTGCAAGTTGTTCGGAAGTCAATTCACGCTGATATTCGGCGCGGTCTTCGATAACGGCAAGTTGCAGAGATTCTCCAATTTGGGGCGCTGCAAGGCCGACGCCGGGCGCGTCACGCATGGTGTCACGCATGTGCTCGATGAGTTGCTGAATTTGGGGACTTAGTATTTCGTCGCGCGTGAGCGCTCGCGCCTGCTTGCGCAATACTTCTTCTCCGGCCTGTACGATCTTGAGCCGCACGGTGGGAATCGCTCGCTCTCTTGTCTATCGCTTTTGCAGTCGCTCCCGCGCTTGCAACGCCTCGTTGGTTTTTGGATAGCGCTGGATCACGTGATGGAGCGTCGCAATACCATCCTGCTTCTGGCCCAGTTCAATCTGCGCAAATCCTTTTTTCAGCTCCGCGGAAGGCGTCTTGTTTCCCGTGGGGAAGTTTTGCAGTACCTGGTCATAGTTCTTAATGGCTTCAGGGTAGTTGCCCGCGCGGTACTGGATTTCAGCCAGGTAGAAGTAGGCGTTTCCAGCGAGGTCGGTGGTGGGGTAATACTTGATGTAGTCGGAGAATTCCTGCGTCGCGATGTCATATTTCGCCGCCTGATAGTCGCGCAGCGCGTTGTTGTAAAGAACGTCTGGCGGAGGCGCTTGCTGCTGTTGCATGGCCTGTGTCTGCTGCGCAGTGATGTTCTGTTGCGCGGATTGCATGTCGTCGAACTGTTTGCTGATCTTGGCGAGGCGGGCCTTTAATTCATCCAGCGAATCATTCAGTGCCTGGATTTGACCGGAGAGCTGGTCGGAATGGGTGCCGCTGTCCGCCTGCTGTTTCTGTAGGGATGTTTGCAAATTCGAGATGGCCGTGGTGGCCTTGTTCATGCTGTCGGTGTTCTGGTTTATCAGACTCTTCATGACGCCCATGCTTTCGTCGAGCGATTGCTGCAATCGCGACATCTGGGCCTGAAGATTGTCCACCTGGGTCTGCAGTTGGACGATCTCTTTGCTCACGCCGAATGCGGGTGTGACGCTGGCGCAAATCATTGCTACTGCGAGGGCAAGAACAGGGAAAAATCGCCGGATTTTCATAGTCTGGACTCTCATAATTACGTCTCTTTGGTGATACCGAATTCGCAGATTCGGACGCGATCTAAGATGCTGGAAACTCCAAGGGCAGAATAGCGCGCCGGGCGGGTGTTTTCAAAGGCCTGCGGCGTAAGGTGACACTAAATGGATAAGGGGCGGAGCCGAAGGCGCCGCCCCTTCAGTAAGCGATTGCTTAAATTACTGCTGGTAAACGAAATGGGCGCGCCGGTTTTGTTGCCAGCAGGCCTCATTCGATTCGGAGCAAAATGGCTTTTCTTTGCCATAGCTGATGGTCTTTACGCTATCGGCGGAAATTCCACCTTGCGTTAAACCATTCTTCACGGCTGTGGCACGGTTATCGCCCAAGGCCAGGTTGTATTCGGTTGAGCCGCGTTCATCGCAGTGGCCTTCTACAGTGAACTTGATATCCGGATGCTGCTTGAGGAATTCAATATCACTCTGCAAGGCTGCTTGCTGATCTCCGCGGATCGCCGAGCCGTCGTAATCGAAGTAAATGTCCTTCACATTTTGCGAGAAGAGTTCCGACTCGGTGGCTGTGGGCGCTGGCGGGGGGGGCGGTGGTGGCGGAGCCGATACCGTCACGCGTGCGGTTGCCTGCTGTGAACCGCCGGGGCCTTTGGCTGTAAGTGTGTAGGTTGTGGACTCGGTCGGCGAAACTTGCTGCGAACCGTTGGCTTGTACCGCGCCAATGCCTTCAACGCTGACGTCGGTGGCATTGGTGGTCTGCCATGTAAGCGTGACGGCCTGACCGGATTGCACTGTATCAGGACTCGCGCTTAATGATGCAGTAGGCGCGGCCGGTGGCGGTGGTGGTGGTGGCGGCGGTGGCGCCGCTTTCTTGTGGCAGGCGCTTAATAACATCATGGCGCCCAACGCGAATGTAAGCGAAATCCCCTTCAAATTTAGCTGCTTCACCCTTCTCCTCCCAAACGAATAAAGTTCTGTGGCGCGGTTTTGCAGGCCGGAGCCGACTTGCGCAGCAACCTGCAGGAATAAAATAAAAAGCCGTTATGAAATTTACTTCCAACTCCAGTTTGGTTCTGTATTGTGCCCTGCTGTTGTAAGTTGTTTCTGCTGCGAGCCGTCCGCGAGCATGGACCAAATTTGTTCTCCACCCGCGCGGTTGGATTCAAACACTATATGCCTGCCATCCGGGGCCCAGGATGGAAAATCGTTGCGTCCCGAGTCGTGCGTAAGCTGCACCCATTTTTTGCTGGCAATGTCCATGATGTAAATGTCCGCGCCGCCAGGAGCGCCAGGGCCATAGTGGCGAATCCAGGAAAACAGAAGAAGCTGACCACTGGGAGACCAAGAGGGGGAAACAGCGTACCCCTGGTCTGTATATCGCTGCACGTTGGTGCCGTCGGAGGACATGCTGTACATCTGCGGCAATCCGCTGCGTCCGCTGGTCCAGGCAATCTCCGCGCCGCTCTTGCGGTTCCATGAGGGAGAAACGTCTGGTCCTTTGAAATCGGTTAGGCGCTTCAGGCTTCGTCCGTTTGAGTCGGCAATATAAATTTCAGGATCGCCGGAGCGTGACGAGGAAAATGCCAGCTTGGCTCCGTCGGGAGACCACGAAGGTGACAAGTTCGTCCCACTCATCCGTGGAAATGCGACCAGCCGATTCAGATCTAACGAATAAATCTCGATGTCCCAGCCACCTTTCACTAAAGAACTGAAAGCAACGCGGGAACCGTCAGGTGAAACTGCGGGCGACAACGAGATCGAGCCGAGATGAGTAATCTGATGCTGGTTTTGACCGTCGTAATCCATGGCCCAAATTTCTTTATGACCAGTGCGGCTGCTGACAAAATAGATTTTAGTTTCAGCTACGCCGGCAATGCCGCCTCCTAAGCGGAAAATAATCTCATCGGCGAACTTATGGGCGAGGGTGCCGGTGGCGTCCGCGGTCGCCGCATCCTGGTATTGCTTGCCAATTACCTGGGGCTGCACGGGATTCTTTACATCATAAAGCCAGCCTTGAACGGTGACATTGTTTCCTGAAACTCCCAGATTCCCAAAAGCAAGCATGGCTGCATTGGGAGGCGGAGCGCTCCAGGCGGTGAAGTTCACGTCCGCGGGAGCGCCTACCTGGCCCAAGGGATAAAAGCTTTTGGAGACAAGATCAAAAATACCGGCGTTGTCGAGATCGTTCCACAACGTATCGTTGAATATTTTCTGCAGCTCGGCATTTTTGGGGTCTTGCGTGGAAGCTTTGAAATCGGTCGCGGCGAGCCGGATTTTCTCCGCGCCCAGGCTGGTGCCGGTCTTGACCCAATCCTGAGCGAAACAGGAAAAAGACGCCAGCAAAACAAAGATGCAAACACAAATTCGAAGAGGGATGCGGCGGCGAATTGAAAAACAACTGCTGGCAGTCATTCCTGTTGAAGTGCGTGCTTCGTTGGAAAGATATATCGTACTACGAGGTACTGAAGAAGATAAGTTGCCTAGTATTGTACGGGCGTTTGATACTTTGCTTTGTGGACTGCCAATCATCCTGAACATCCTTATCGTATAAATCGCATTACTTTTTGTAATCGAACGAGAACTCAACGGAAACCTTATTTCCTGAATAATCCGAGGGCAATGGACCAAATGTGTCAATACGCTGCAGAGCACGTACGGCGGAAAGATCCAGGGACGGTATCCCGCTCGACTGCTCCACATGGATATTCGTCGGCCGCCCATCACGTGTTACGTCAAAAGTAAGATAGAAACGGTTAGCATCGCGAATACTAGGGTCCACTTCATAGGCTAGCCAGTTTTCATGTACCTTCTGGGAAATAACGCGCACATACCAGGCAAATCGAGTGCCGAAGTCGCCTCCGCCGCCGGTGAAATTGAAGCCCGCACTCACTGGCCCTGCGTTAAAGGACCCATACAAAGTGGTGGAAGGTCCACCTTCTCCGTAAGGAACGGAATTATCAGTTTGCTGTTGTGGCTGAGGTTGCGGTTTGCGCAGAGTCTCGCTGACTTGCTGCTTGGGTTTGGGCTTTGCGTGCTTGTCGGCAATAGGAATCGCGTCCTGGTCTTCTTGCTTAGGCTTCGGCTGAGATTCCGACAATCCCTTTGATTCCGTGGCCAGCACGTTTTGAGTCTTGACGGGATTGGCGGGCAAGGGAACAGTATTCACGATACTCACGCCAATTGCCGTGCCGCCTCCGCCTTCTCCCCACGTGGAAGATCCGCCGGGGGAAATTACAGCGTAGAGCACGATGGCAATGGCAATTCCGCAATGGAATCCCGCCGACCACCCAAGGTTTCGGCCCCAGCGTTCGTGCTCAAAGAAGATCTCAGCGCTTGCCATGAGATTCCAACGGTTGAGTGACAATACTCACATTTGTAATGCCGGATTGCTTCACGGCATCCATGACGGTGGCAAAAGCTCCGAAAGGAACGTCTTCATCGGCGCGAACAAAAATGGACTGGTTCTGAGGATCGCGGATCTTCTGCCGCAGTTTGTCGCCGATCTCATTGATGTTGATGGGATCGTTTCCCAGAAACACCCGCTGTTCCTTGTTAATGCTGATCACCAACCGCTCCTGGGTGATTTCCTTCACGCTGCGGGTCTTGGGAACGTTGACCTCGATGCCTGATTGAAGGACGGGCGCGGTGACCATAAAGATGATCAAAAGCACAAGGACGACATCCACAAGCGGCGTAATGTTGATATCGGCGAGCGAGCTCTGGGTGCGTCCGTTGGCAGCCGTGAAGGCCATTACCGGCGTACCTCTGGAACATCAGCGCGATAGCTTGCCTGGGGGTGGAGAGATTCAACAGCGTTCAGCATTTCTAAAGAAAAATCATCACCCCGAGCAGCAAAATCGCGTATGGAACTGCCGATCAGGTTATAAGCAATCACGGCTGGGATGGCTGCTGCAAGACCGGCGGCGGTTGTGATTAAGGCTTCTGAAATTCCGGGAGCCACGGCACGCAGAGTGGCTGCCCCAGCCGCGCCCAGGCCGTGGAAGGCGTCAATAATTCCCCAAACCGTTCCAAACAGGCCAATAAACGGCGTGACAGCGGCGGTAATTGCCAGCCACGGAAGGTTGCGCTCGAAGCGCGAGATTTCCTCGGAAACCGCGATCTGCATGGCGCGCTGAATAGAGACTAAGTTCTTCAGCATTCCTCCATTGCCTACCTGACGCTTGTACTCGTCAAAGCCACTCTCGAAGACGCCCACGAGCGGACTTGGTTTGAACTGCTCGGCTACGGAGCTGACGTCTTGGAGTTGGCGCGCTTTACGGAAAGCACGAGAGAAGCGTCCACTTTGAACTCGGGCCCGCCGCAAAAGCCCCCATTTGGAGAGGATGATGGCCCAGGAAATCAAGCTGAAGGCCAGCAGAATGAGGAGAACAACCTTGGCGACAGGACCGGTTTCGTTCACTAAGTCGAGAATTTCGCCGCCAACGAAGAATGCCAGCAAGGAATGGAAATACATCGTATTAAGAAAAATGGCCACTGGAAATTATAGAACAATGTAAGGACAATTCTGGCGAGGCGAATCCCATCCATCAACGTATTTTGTTAAAAAACGCACTCGTTAGGGCAGGCATCTAAGCTCTAGATTCGTACGAGAAAAACATATTTTGGAGGCAATGATGGCACATTTCGGCACGCTAAAATCGTTCCGGTTCAGCGAAGGAGACGCCGATGATATTCGCGGCGCCGTCCTTTATGGCCTCAACGATGAGAAACTTGGCAAAATTGACGACGTAATCTTTGATCACTCTTCTGGGGACATTCATTACGCGGTCGTGGATACCGGCGGCTGGCTCTCGAGCAAAAAGTTTATCGTTCCTTCCTCCCGACTTAATCCGTCCGGGAAGCATGAGGGCGATTACCAGGCAGCCTTAACCAAAGAACAGATTGAAACATTTCCAGCTTATGACGAGAATGCGGTCGGATCTGAAGAAAGCTGGGACAATTACGAGGAAGCGTACAGCGCGGTGTGGGAGGGCAATGAAGTGCAACATCGCGCGGGCAGCGATCATAATGTGACGCCGACCGATGATGAAGTTCCTCCCGATACTGGTTCGTCTTTTGCTGGTACGCGGCAGCCCGTGCTCGATGTAACCCCGGAAAGGTTGGTGCCATCTGGGAATCAAGCGGAAATTTCACCCAGTTCGACCGGAGCCGGGCAACGGTGGTTATCTTTTGAGGACAGCCTGCGACAACGACGGAGGGAAGTGACCACTGGTTGTGTGACCTGCAACCGGACGACCGGCTCAGAAACCGCCTCGGACCGAGAGCGGGACGAGCGGAGGAAGGCCAGCTAGGAACGTCAACAAGGCTCAACAATAGAGGCCGCGGAGAACCGCGGCTTTTTCTTGTGGGCTCTCTTTGGCGTCCATGCTATGCTGCGCTCAGTTTTCGTAGAATGTGCGCCGGACGCGATCTGGCAAAACATCTGCGACCGGGATCTCCGTGCTAGTTGAACTGCGGCTCGAAAATTACGCGGTCATTGACAATGTAGCGGTTGAGTTTTCTGCTGGCCTGAATCTGCTGACTGGCGAAACCGGCGCTGGCAAGTCCATCCTGATAGACGCCTTGGCCCTTCTTCTGGGCGAAAAAGCCTCGAGTGACGTTATCCGTGCGGGTGCCGAGAAGGCTATCGTGGCGGCGGTGTTCGAGGCCGAGGGCTGGGCTGAAAAAATCATTGGCAAAATTCTTGAAGAGAATGGTCTGGATGTAAATTCCGACGACAATTCCATCATTCTGCGCCGCGAAATCAGCCTGGGCGGTAAAGGGCGCGTTTTTGTCAACAATCAGCCTGCCACTGTTTCTGTGTTAAAGCAGTTAGCCTCGCATTTGGCTAACATTCACGCGCAAAATGAGTCCTTGCTGTCGTTTGATGCGGCGGCCCGGCTGCATCTTCTCGACGAATACGCGGGCACGCAACTGGAGGCAGTAAACAAAGTTTTCGCGCAGTGGAAGGGAATTGTGGGTCGCATTGCAGAGTTGGAGCAAGAGGAGCAAGACCGGACGAAATTATTAGACTTGTGGACATTTCAAAAGCAAGAGATTGAAGGAGCCAAACTCCTACCCGGAGAAGATGAGCGGCTGGAGGCTGAAAAGCGCGTCCTTGCTAATGCCGAAAAGATTTATGGCGCCGCCATGCAGTCGTTCGACCTACTGTATGAGGGAAGCGGGTCCACTTCATCCACGTTACGGGCCGCCCAAAAACACATTGAAGAACTTGCCCGCTACGAGCCCAAGTTCCAGGAGGCGCTCTCTGCCCTGGATTCTGCCCGCATTAGCGTGGAAGATGTAGGCGCTGGCTTGCGTGATTATGCGGGTGGAATTGAAGCTTCGCCAGAACACCTTACCGAGGTGGAAGACCGGCTGGCGTTGCTGGATCGATTAAAACGCAAATACGGTCCGACGCTCGAAGATGTGATTCATTTGGGAGAAGAGCTGAGCCGGAAGCTTTCCGAGATGGAAAATAAAGACGAGGTGCTGCGCAAACTTCGCGCGGAACTCGCGGCTGCGGGCGAGGGTTATCTGCAGGTTGCGCGGTCGCTTTCGAAGAAGCGGTACGAAGCCGCGCGCAAACTGGAAAAAGTGGTCGAGGCGGAAATTAATGACCTGGCGATGAAGTCCAGCTTCCATATCGAAGTGAGCGGCACGGACGAGGAAATTCATTGGACATCCGCCGGATTTGACGAAGTCGTGTATCTGATTGCCACTAATCCCGGTGAACCGATGCGTCCGTTGGAGCAGATCGCTTCCGGCGGAGAGTTGTCTCGAGTCATGCTGGCCTTGAAGGCGAGCGTGGAAGCTGGTTCCGGCAAAGGCAAGAAGAGTTCGGGCGCGCAGAGAACGCTGATTTTCGACGAAATTGATATCGGCATTGGTGGTCGCGCCGCGGAAGCCGTAGGAAAAAAATTGAAGGCCCTTTCGCGGGCGAATCAGGTTTTGTGCGTGACGCATTTGCCGCAAATCGCGACCTTTGCCGACCATCACTATGTAATTGAGAAAAAGACCTCTTCCGGAAAAACGAAGACGTCCGTTCGCCTGATTACCGGGGAAGAGCGCACCGAAGAAGTGGCTCGCATGCTGAGTGGAGCAAAATTGACGGAAACTTCCATTAAACATGCCGAACAGATGATCAAAACCAACGCCTGAAGTACTCGCGCTCCGTCTTCGCATTTCGCTTACCATTTCTTGAAAATCACAAATACCGCGAGCACGATCATCCCGAATCCGGCAATGTAATTCCACTTGATCGGTTCCTTAAGGTACAAAACGGAAAACACGGAAAATACCGAGAGTGTGATGACCTCCTGAATCGTCTTTAATTGCGCCGCGCTGAATTGGTACGATCCAATGCGGTTTGCCGGCACCTGGAAGCAGTATTCGAAAAACGCAATTCCCCAGCTGATTACGATGACCTGGAGCAGGGGTGCTTCGCGGTATTTCAAATGCCCGTACCAGGCGAAGGTCATGAAAATGTTCGAAATGGTGAGCAGGATGATCGTGGTCATATCAGGGGATTTTGTCATAAGTGGCTTCGGAAAGGCAGATCATCACTTTGCAGGCCGTTTGCATCCAAAGGACGACTGGGTCGGGAACTATACTGTGTGACGCGACCGCCCGCTTTTGGCATGGCCTCTGGAGGATGCTTGAGCGATTCAACTGTTGTGCAAATTCAAGACAAGCGGTTGACCCTCTCCAACCTGGAAAAAGTCCTTTACCCGGCTGCGAAGTTCACCAAAGGACAAGTGATTGACTACTATGCACGCATTGCGCCGGTGCTTGTGCCACACCTTGCCGGGCGTCCGCTGACGTTGAAGCGCTATCCAAATGGCGTGGACAGCGAATTTTTCTTTGAAAAAAACGCGACCAAACATCGGCCCGACTGGGTGAAGACGGCTCCCATTTGGAGTGAAGGTAACAGTCGTGATGTGAATTACATTCTGGCGAATGATTTGGCAACAGTAGTGTGGGTAGCGAACCTGGCTGGAATTGAGTTGCATCCTTCGCTTTCGAGGGCGAAGAACATTGCGTCTCCTCCCATGATGGTGTTTGATCTGGACCCTGGCGCTCCGGCGAACATTGTGCAGTGTTGCCAGGTTGGATTTTGGTTACGGGAAATATTTGAGCGATTTGGACTGCAGAGTTTTCCAAAGACATCTGGATCGAAGGGCCTGCAAATCTACGTACCGCTTAATTCGCCGACTTCTTATGATGAAACCAAACCCTTCGCCCATGCTCTGGCCCGATTATTGGAAGACGAACATCGGGAGCTTGTAGTTTCCGACATGAAAAAAGCGTTACGTACCGGCAAAGTGCTTGTGGACTGGAGCCAAAACGATGAGCACAAAACTACGATTGCGGTGTATTCGTTGCGCGCGCGTGAAAAGCCTACAGTTTCCACTCCAGTCAGTTGGGATGAAGTGGAGCAGGCTTTGAAGAAGAAAGATCCTAACCTGCTGCGCTTCGAATCCGAACAAGTGTTGAAGCGCGTGGATAAGTTAGGAGATTTATTTGCGCCAGTCCTTGAGCTAAAGCAGAAGTTGCCGAAACTAGCTGGCATACAGGAGTCCAAAGCGGAGTCCATTAAGGCTGGACTGGACTTGGCTGCTCAGCCGGAAAAGCCTTTGCGAAAGAGACCGAAAGATAAGCCTAAGCCGCGCCGCACTGCCGTCAAGAAATCGCGAAAGTTATAATGACCGTGACGATTCGAATATTTTATGGCGCAACTTCATGTGGGAACTTCCGGATGGGCTTATGCGGGCTGGAAGCCTGACTTTTATCCTGCAAAGCTGGCGCAAAAGAATTTTCTGCAGTACTACTCGACACAGCTCAATACAGTCGAGGTGAACTTCACCTTCCGGCAATTGGTCAAAGAAACCACGGTTGCCAAGTGGATCGCGGAGACTCCAGCGAATTTTCGCTTTGGCATCAAAGCCCATCAGGTAATCACGCACATCAAGCGTCTCAAGAAAACCGAAGATTTCTTGCCGCGTTTTATGAATACGGTTGCGCCACTTGCTGAGGCAGGTAAGATGGGGCCGATACTTTTCCAGCTCCCGCCAAATATGAAGGTGGATGTTGCGGTCCTCGAAGAATTTCTTGGGGTGGTGCCGCGCGGCGTGACGGCTGCTTTCGAGTTTCGTCATGAGTCATGGTTCACGGACCAGATTTTCGATCTGCTCAAGAAACATAATCGGGCATTGTGTGTGGCGGAAACCGAAGAGCGAGTTACGCCCGATGTAGTGACCGCTGACTTCGCTTACTACCGGTATCGCAAACCAGAATATTCGGCGGAAGAACGTAAACAAATGGTTGGGCGGCTGCGGGAACATTTGGGCGTGGGGCGCGACGTGTTTGCGTATTTCAAGCATGAAGAGACGCCGCAGGGGGCGATCTATGCGGTAGAGGTCCTGAGGGAAGTGGGCGCGGGGAATGGGTAAGTGCTTCGTTAGCTTGAATTCCGGGTGTTTGCACCATCCATAACACTTCTCACGAATGTCCGATAACGGTATTTCTAGATTGTGCCTTCTGAAGCTAACTCCCGGGTAGTGTCCGGATTTCTCGACTATCTGAGAATCGAGAAAGGCCTTGCTCTCCTAACTATTTCCGCTTACACGAGCGACATTGGACAGTTCGCGGAATTCCTGGAAGAACGTAAGCGCCTGCTGAGCAATGCGCGGCGTGAGGACGTCAAGGATTTCATCCAACAATTATTTGGCAATGCCATGGACGGGCGTTCCGTTGGACGGAAGCTTTCCGCTTTGAGGCATCTGTACAAGTATTTATTGCTGGATAAAAAAATCAGCTACGATCCGACGCTTAACATTGACTCTCCGAAGCAATGGAAGGTCCTACCAAAATCGCTTGCGCACGCCGAGATTGAGAGTGTGCTGCAAGCTCCGCGTGCAACTTCGAACCGCAAAGAGGCCGAGGCGCTCGCGATTCGCGACCGCGCCATGCTGGAGATGTTTTATGCCGCGGCGCTGCGAGTCTCCGAGATTATTGGCGTGAAGTTGGAAGACTTGAAGCTGGAGTTGGGTTATGTGCTGGTGCGCGGTAAAGGCGACAAAGAGAGAATTGTGCCTTTGGGACGGGCCTCGCAGGAGATTGTGGCGGGCTATCTGAAAAATTCAAGACCTGTTCTCGCAGCTGGTAAAAGTTCTCCATTTTTGTTTTTGGGAAGGTGGGCAAAGAAATTGTCGCGGCAACGCGTTTGGCAAATGGTGAGTGCGGCGTCTATGGCCGCGGGCCGCCATGCCAGCCCCCACATGCTTCGCCACAGTTGCGCCACGCATATGGTTGAGAACGGAGCGGACTTGCGCACCGTGCAAACCATTCTTGGCCACGCTGACATTTCGACGACACAGATTTATACGCATTTGGCGCTGGACCGATTGAAGAATGTTTATCAGAAGCACCATCCGAGGGCAAGAAAGAGGGCTGGGTAGGTTTACCACGGAGGCGCTGAGACACGGAGAGCGGCTGATTTTAATTTCTCCAGATGGCGTCTGGACATCTTTGATATAGATTGCCTACATGCGAGCTTGATAAAGATATGCCGACATCCGAGCACAAGCGAACAACGGTCGAGAAAACAGTGGACGGATTCTTGCGCACATTGCGCGAGCGCAACTCGTCGCCGCACACGATCAAAGCGTATGCGGGAGATCTCTACAATTTTGCGACCTACATCGGTTCGCGCGAATGGCGCGACATTGATCACTTAACGATCCGTGGCTTTCTCTCAGAGCTCTACGAAAAAAAGCTAGAAAAATCTTCTATTGCTCGTTCTCTGGCTGCCGTCCGCTCGCTCTACCGTTGGCTCGCGCAGGAGGGAGTGGTTCATCAGAATCCTGCCGCGCTGGTTTCAACCCCAAAGCTTCCCAAAAAACTGCCGCGCGTTCCTACGATTGAGGAAATGAATTCCATCCTTGATAGTGAAATGCGCGAGGTTGCCGCTTTTCCTGAGCGCGATCAGCTAATGTTCGAACTGCTGTACGGCTGCGGGATCCGCAACTCTGAATTGGTGGGAATTCAAACGGACGACATTCGACTCAGTGCGGAAGCGATCCTGATTCGCGGCAAGGGCAAAAAGGAACGCTATGTTCCTTTCGGAGATTCCGTAAAAGCCGCGCTTGCCAAGTATTTGCCAGCCCGCCAGCAATTGCTTGGTCAAAAGAAGAAAATCACGCAGTCTCTATTGGTGAACCACCGCGGAGGAAGCCTTACCACGCGCAGCGTGGGAAGAATTATCAAGAAGATCGCCGTTGCCAAGGGGCTTTCGCCGGATGTGCATCCGCACACGCTGCGTCATGCTTTCGGAACGCATCTGCTCGAGGAAGGCGCTGATCTACGCGCGATCCAGGAAATGCTGGGTCACGAGCGGCTCTCCACCACGCAACGTTACACGCAGCTTTCCATGAAACATGTGATGGATGTGTACGATCGCACGCACCCCAGGGCTAAATGAACTGCTCAGGAAGTCAGCGTCGATTTTTGGGTCCATCACTTCGTAGCTGCTCCCACATATCTACAACTTTAGATTTCAACTCCGCGGTAAGTTTTTCGTAATCGGCTTCCGAGGGTTGAGTATTGCTCGGTGGATAGATGGGATCACCAAAGGCCATTTTGAGTGAGGCGAATTTTTGGAATGATTTGGTACGTGGCCATGCATCGTGAAAGCCTTCAATGGCGACCGGGACGATCGGAATTTGAAGATGCGTGGACAAGATTGCCGCGCCTTTCTTGAAAGTACGGACCGTACCGTCAATACTTCGTTCGCCCTCAGGGTAAAGAATTAGAACGCCGCCATGCCGTAGTCCACACGCGCCAGCACGCATGGCGGGAATGAGGTTTGCGTCAGGATCCACTACTACCACCCGCAGCCAGCTCGCCAGCCGTCGCATGAAACCGGAGCCGAAAATTTCACTTGTCCCCACCGCGAAAGCTCTGCGAAAAAGCGACCACGGCAGCACGGTCGCCAATATGATCGGATCGAGATAGCTCTGGTGGTTGGAACAGATTAACAGGGGCCCATTCTTCGGCAATTTTTCCTTGCCGGTAATTTTTAGTCGAAAGGCAAGCAACGCAAATAACTTCACAAAGCGGCCGCAGATAAACCAAAACGCCTCCGAGAAAGGGCGTGTATTGGCGATCTCGGGAAAGTCGGCATCCGAGGATGCATCTTTCAGCACTGCGTCCCACCCGGCAGAGGTTGCGCGGTTAATTTGTTTCCCGCTTGCGGCGCTTTCCCGCACGGCCTCCACGAGTTCGCGGACTGTATAGATTCCCGAGAGTTGCGATTCCTCCACATCTCCGCCGAGTTCCTGTTCCAGCGCCACGAGCATTTCCACGCGCTGCATGGAATCAAGGCCAAGGTCGAGTTCCAAGTTGTGGGTTGGCAAAATCCGCGGGGGAACTTTTCGGGCCGTTGATTGAATCACCATCAGTGCACGCTGAATGCTGGGCTGTTCCAGCCATGCGTGTTCTTCCGCGGAGAGCGGTTTTTCGGCGGAAATTTCTGCTTCCGCGTCTCCAACATTGCCTTGATTGGCACGAACTCGCTTTTCAATTTCAAAGCGCTTGAGCTTGCGGGTGGTGGTACGCGGCAAATCTTCCTGCCAGATTTCGTAACTTCCAATCCGCTTAGTGGAGGCAATTTTCGAAGAGATGGTCTCGATGTCGAAGCGAATTACTTCCTTCGCATTCACGATCTTGCGTTCTTTGAGAGCATCGAAGTTCGGCACCACGACTGCATACAGCCGCTCCGAGCCGGGATCGCCCGGCTTGGCTTCCAAGCCCATTACGCACATTTCTTTTATGTACGGGGATTTCAGGTAGTAAGACTCGATCTCCTCAGGATAAACATTTTTCCCATTGCTGAGGACGATGACTTCTTTTTGACGCCCGGTAATGAATAGATTTCCGTGATCGTCGAAGTAGCCGAGATCGCCGGTATGCAGCCAACCATCTTTCAGTACCTCGGCGGTTGCGTCCGGACGATTCCAATAACCCTTCATAATCAGATCGCCGCGAATCGCGATTTCGCCAACATGAGGGCCGCTTTCCCGGAGCTGCGGATTAAGAATTGTTCCCTCGACTCCTTTCAGTGGCTTGCCGACAGATCCAATTACGTTGTCATCGGGAGGATTCACGAAGGCACCTCCCGTGGTTTCCGTAAGACCATAGGCCTGCAATACATCAATACCGAGAGCGTAAAAATCATGCCCAATCTGTGGGTCGAAACGAGAGCCGCCCGTAACCAAATAGCGCATTTTGCGGCCAAACATGCGGTGGATTTTGCCGAAGAACAACGGCCCTGCATTGATCCCAAGCCGCCGCAATTCGCGATTCAATTTCATTAGGAAGCGAAGCGCGGCGCGCGTGAACGCCCCTTTTTTAGCTACTTCCTTAAAAATGCGTTCGTGTATCAAATAAAAAAATTGCGGCACGACAGCAAAAGCGGTAATGCCGCGTTCGCTCAGGGCGCGAATCAATTCTGTTGTGTTCAGCGTCTCCAAATAGACGGCACGTGCCCCATTCGCCAATGGAAGCAGGAGATTGGCCATTTGGGAGAGCACATGAAACAACGGTAGCACGCCAAGAATCGCATCATCGGGGCCAAGCCTTGCCCAGCTGCGCACCCCTTCAACCTCTGCCAATAAATTGTCATGCGTGAGCATGACGCCCTTGGGGTCGGCAGTTGTCCCTGATGTGTATAGCAGAGAAGCAAGAGCCTGTCGGTCCACTGCGCGCGGTACAAAGTTCTGGGGCCCGGCGGCAAAAATAGTGTCGAGATCGGAAAGAACTGAGGAAGAGTGGTGCTGGACGTTGACTGACGGGACGCGCGCCGCGCCGTTGGGTGGTTCATGGGACGGATTTATGATCACGATCCGAACCGCTGAATGCCCGGTCGCCTCCTCCGCGAGTGCGAGGTGCTTCTGGTCGCAAAATACCAGTGATGCGTCACTGTCTTGCAGAAGCTTTGCAACTTGATCTGCGTGAAAGCCTGTATCGAGGGGCACGGCGGTGCACCCAGAGGCAGTGATTCCCAGAAAAGTGACGACCCAGCGCGGATGGTTCGCGGCCAGAATTGCGCAACGAGTTCCGATCTCGAACTGGCTTTCCACTAACCAGCGGCCCAAGGACTCCGCCATCTGCCGCGTTTCAGCGTAGCTAAAGCTTTCCGTACTTTCGCGGCGTTGAATTTCTAAAGCGATGTTTTGCGGCCAGCGCTCCGCGCACTCAACGAACCAGTTATAAAAAGTTGGCATCGGCTGGGAAAATATACCTGAAAAGCATTTCAAACTGCTGAAGAACTTCCAATTTCGGAAGTATCGAGGGACCAGCCTCCGCGACTTACACCCGCGGGCTGCATCTAATATGCTAGGCTTCTAAAGACACGGGTGAAGTGCGCCCCTTCAAGGACTTCGATTGATTCAAAACATTGCAGCCAAGATTTTTGGCACCAGTAACGAGCGGGAAGTAAAGCGCCTGATGCCCCGGGTGCAAGCCATTAATGCGCTTGAGCCCGAGGTCCAAAAACTCAGCGACGAGCAATTGCGCGCCAAAACAGATGAGTTCCGTCGCCGCATCCAGGAAAAACTTGCTAAGGTGCCCGAAGCTCCAAAGGACGCCGATGCCGACCGCGAAAAACAGATTGAAGAAGAGCGTCTAAGCGCTTTGAAGGATGTATTGGATGACATCCTGGAGGAGGCCTTTGCAGTGGTCCGCGAGGCTGGGCGCCGTGTATTGAATATGCGGCACTTCGACGTGCAACTGATTGGCGGCATGGTGCTGCATAGCGGAACCATTGCGGAAATGAAGACCGGCGAGGGAAAAACGCTGGTCGCTACGCTTCCGGTATATCTGAATGCCCTCAGCGGGCGCGGCGTGCATGTCATCACCGTCAACGACTACCTGGCAAAGCGCGATTCTGAATGGATGGGCAAGCTGTACCGCTTCCTCGGCCTGACGGTTGGGGTTATTGTGCACGACCTGGACGACCAGCAACGCCGCGAAGCCTACGCGGCAGACGTCACCTACGGAACCAATAACGAGTTCGGCTTCGACTATCTGCGCGACAACATGAAGTTTGACTTGAAAGATTGCGTGCAGCGCTTGCATAACTTTTCCATTGTGGACGAAGTTGACTCCATCCTGATTGACGAAGCCCGAACCCCGCTCATTATTTCCGGTGCTAGCGAGGAGTCCACGGACAAATACGCCAAGGTGGACAAGATTATTCCGAAGCTGGAGCTAGGCGAAGAGATTGAAGGGCCTCCGGGAGAGGCCAGCACATGGACGGGCGATTTCGCCATTGATGAAAAACGCCGCACCATCACCATTACCGACCCGGGATGGGAGAAAGTTGAACAACTCCTGGGAATTGGAAATATTGCCGACCCTGAAAACTGGGACTTGAAGCACCACGTAGAGACGGGGGTCAAAGCTCATTCCCTGTATCACCGCGACGTGGAATACGTCGTGAAGGACGGGGAAGTCATCATCGTGGATGAATTTACCGGACGCTTGATGCCAGGCCGGCGCTGGTCGGATGGACTGCATCAGGCGGTGGAGGCGAAAGAAGGCGTCAAGATTGAACGGGAAAACCAGACGCTGGCTACCATTACCTTCCAGAACTATTTCCGCATGTATAAGAAACTCGCGGGTATGACCGGAACGGCGGAAACTGAAGCGGCGGAGTTTGGGAAAATTTATAACCTCAACGTTTTGGTAATTCCAACTAATCGGCAGTTGTTGCGCAAAGAAAATCCCGACGTTGTATTCCGCACCGAGAAGGAAAAGTATTACGCGGCTGCGGATGAAATTCAGAAGCTGAATGCGGCAGGCCAACCGGTGCTGGTTGGCACTACGTCCATTGAAAAATCAGAGCGGTTGTCTGAGTTATTGAAGAAGAAGGGCGTGAAACATTGGGTATTAAACGCGAAGCAGCATGAAAAAGAGGCTGAGATTGTCGCTCAAGCCGGGCGAAAAAACATGGTGACGATCGCCACCAACATGGCGGGCCGCGGAACCGATATTTTGCTGGGCGGCAATGCGGAATTCATGGCCAAGCAGGAGTGTGTGAAGAAGGGTTTGGCCCAGCCTTTGCGAGCAGCCCAGGGTCAGATTCAAATTAACGTGGATGAGACCAAGAGCACGGTTTGGTACTACGCGGGAAGCGAGTACGTAGTCCCGACCGAGCAATGGACTGAAATTTTTAACCGCCACAACGCAGCCACAAGTGTAGAGCATGATGAAGTCATCGCTGTTGGCGGGCTTCATATTCTGGGTACCGAGCGCCACGAGTCACGGCGTATTGATAATCAGCTCCGTGGACGCGCCGGCCGGCAGGGCGATCCCGGTTCTTCTCGCTTTTACCTTTCGCTAGAAGATGATTTGATGCGCATCTTCGCAAAGGAATGGGTTTCGACGCTGCTGCAAAGGTTGGGAATGGAAGAAGGCGTTCCCATTGAATCGCGGCTAATCTCCCGCCGCATTGAAAAGGCGCAGGAGACGGTCGAGGGGCAGCATTTTGACTCGCGAAAACATTTACTCGAGTATGACGATGTAATGAACAAACAGCGCGAAGCGGTGTATGGGCTTCGCCACCGCTTGCTTGAAGGTTTGGATCAGAAGGATCTGATTCTTGAGGATTACGTTGCTGGCATTCTAAGCGGTTTGATGGACCAGTTTTGTCCCGTCAAAGTTCATGCCGATGATTGGGACATTAAAGGACTAAAAGACGCCATCTCCGGCCGGTTTGGTGTGGACATCCTGGCGGAAGGCGTAAAAGCCGAGACTTTGAACCGGCAAGAGTTGGGCGATGCGATCTTCACCAAATTGCAGGAGCGCTACGAGAGCAAAGAAAAGGTGATTGGCGCTGACGCCATGCGTTACCACGAGCGCATGATCATGTTGAGCGTGCTGGATTCGCAGTGGAAGGACCATCTTTTGGGGATGGACCACCTGAAAGAGGGAATTGGCCTTCGCGGATATGGTCAGCATGACCCGCTGGTGGAATACAAACGGGAATCGTTCGACATGTTTGAAGCGATGATGCAGCGCTTCCAGGAAGATGCCGTCCGCTATTTGTACCTGATGCAGATTATCGAGAGGCCTCCGGAACGCACCATTGCGGCTGGGGAGGATGGTGGGCCGTCAGGAAATGGACATCGTCCGCGGCATGTGGAAACGTCGGTGGATGAAATTGAAGAAGCCTTCCAGCGTAAGAAAAAGCGAGAGCTTGAACACGCGCGCATGGCCGGGGCGGGAGAGCGCGAACCAGTGCAGCAAGTGGTCCGCTCAGCGGCCAAAGTCGGGCGGAATGATTCTTGCCCCTGTGGCTCGGGAAAGAAATACAAGAAATGCTGCGGTGCCAACGCCTAACACAGCAACCTAATACCCTCACCTAACCCCGGCGTTGGCTCGGCGGGCTTACCATCCTCGCAGTTCCTGCCATCGCCATGTCCTTGGGCTTATCAGGATTTTCGATCTGCTCGATTGTAAATAAAGTCTATTATATTAATAGACTTTATGGCATAATGCCTTCCATGAAGATCTCTCAAAAAGGTCTGTATGCGCTGCAGGCGCTCATGATGCTCTCGCGTCACTACAACCAGGGCGCGATTCGCATTCGTGATATCGCCTATGAAGAGGGCCTGCCGGAAAAATTCCTGGAACTCATTTTGTTGGAGTTGAAAAACGCGCGCATTGTTGAGAGCGTCCGCGGCGCAAAGGGAGGGTATCAGCTGCGGCGAGCTCCCAGCGAAATTCATCTGAGCGAAATTATTCGTTTGGTGGATGGCCCCCTGGCACCCTTCGGCGATGCCGAACAGTTACGCGGCCTGATTGATCGTGATGTGGAGCACAGCGCTCTTTATCAGGTGTTTCTCGATGTGAGGAATTCCGCCGTGCGCATCCTCGACAATACGAGTTTGGCCGATATTTCCGTCCAAAAAACAGGGTCGGCTGCGAAACAAGGCCGAGGCCGCGGAAAAAAGTCTCATGAAGCCGCCGCCATTCTTCCCATGGTTGTGCACGGCAACCGGGGGAAAGATGCGTAAACGATTCATTCTCGTACTGGGTGCGGTGGTGATTTCTGTCTCCGCATGGGCGCAGACGGTCATTCGGGTAGGCGCTTTCCCGAACATAACCCATCCGCAGGCGATGGTGGGCAAGGCAAATGGATGGTTTGAAAAACAGCTTGGTCCGAATGTGAAAATCGAATGGACAACTTTTAACGCGGGACCTTCAGCCATTGAGGCTCTCTTTGCCGGGGCTATTGATATGGCCTATATCGGACCCAATCCTTCCATCACCGGATATGTCCGTTCGCAGGGCGAAGCGTTGCGGATTGTTGCGGGCGCGGCCAGCGGCGGCGTTTCGCTGGTGGTGCGGAATGACTCCGGCATCCAGAAGCCCGAAGATTTTCACGGGAAAAAAGTCGCGTCGCCACAGTTGGGGAACACCCAGGACATTGCGCTGCGAGCATGGCTTCAAGCGCATGGACTCAAGACAACAGACAAGGGTGGCGACGTGCAAGTCCTGCCGATTGCCAATCCTGATCAGCTGACGCTTTTCCTCAGCAAGCAGCTCGACGCTGCGTGGGCGCCGGAGCCTTGGGCAACGCGCCTGGTGCGCGAAGGGAATGGAAGGATTTTTCTGGACGAACGCGACCTGTGGCCGCACGGTCAATTTGTGATTACCAATTTAATCGTCAGCACGAAGTTTCTGCATGCGCACCCGGATCTGGTAAAAAACTGGATTCGTGCCCACGTTGAGCTTACTGATTGGATTAACGGCAACCTGACTGAATCCAAAAAGCTAATCAATCAGCAAATTCAAAAAGAGACCGGCAAGGCATTGAATCCCGCAGTGTTGAACGATGCTTTCGCCCGCATGTCGGTCACCTATGATCCTTTGCGCGATACGCTGCTCACGTCCGCTCGGTCTGCTTTCCAACTCGGGTTTCTCGGCAAACAACAACCGGACTTATCGAAGATCTACGATTTAACGCTCCTGAACGAAGTATTGAAGGAGAAGGGTAAAAAAGCGATTCAATGACGGTGAATTTTACAAACCCATTGCTACCAGAAACTCGCAAACTGCAATTGCGAGTGGACGCTGGCGGCCGTTGGAAGGCGGGAGCTGCTCCCACCGTCGCGCCCTTGCGCGTGAATCCGACCGATACGGCGAAGGTGTCGCTGAAAGGGATTTCACTTCAGTACAAAACTGGCAATGGTTCCCGGCTGTTAGCCTTGGATGACATCAATCTAAAGGTTTCTCCGGGCGAATTTCTCTGCATCGTCGGACCTTCGGGTTGCGGCAAGTCCACGCTGTTGCATTTGATCGCCGGGTTGCATCAACCGAGCACGGGAACCGTGCTGGTGGATGACCATCTGGTGGATGGGCCGGGAACGGACCGCATTCTCATTTTTCAGGAACTCGGATTATTCCCCTGGTTGAAGGTGGGAGAAAACATCGAGTTTGGCATGAAAATGAAAGGAGTTCCCAAAGCCGAGCGCCGTGAGCGTGTGCAGCACTATTTGCGGCTGGTGCATTTGTCCAAATTCAAAGACAGCTATACCCATCAGCTTTCTGGAGGTATGCGCCAGCGGGTGGCTTTGGCCCGGGCGCTGGCCACCGAGCCGGACGTTCTGCTGATGGATGAACCTTTCGCTGCGCTTGACGCGCAAACTCGCGATCTGTTGCATGACGAGCTGGAGCGTATTTGGGCGGAGACCGGCTGCACAATCATTTTCGTGACGCACAATGTCCGTGAAGCGATCCGGTTGGGCGACCGTGTGGCGCTCCTTACCTTTCGGCCCGGACGCGTGAAGAGAGAATACGCTGTTAATCTGCCGCGGCCTCGCCATTTGGAGGATCCGTCGGTGGCGCTTGCAGCGCGCGAGATTCTGGATGATTTGCGCGAAGAGATCAACAAATCCATCGCGGCTGAATACGAAGGCGTGCAGGTATGAAAAGCGTAAAAAAAATCGGGAAGCATATGATTTTTTATGCGGTGCTTCTGGGGATTTGGGCATTGCTCGCCAAACTTAAAATTTGGCCTTCTTACGTGTTTCCCGCGCCGCTGG
>JANWKU010000024.1 GCA_025451215.1 Terriglobales bacterium | reverse complement strand
TCTACGTCTGGGGAGGGAGGCTAAGCTTTCAGGCTAGCGGCACCCGTTTCTTGTCCGTTCTGAGCGGAGGCCGCGAACGTCCTGGGGGAAGCGCCAGCAATGGCGCCCAACGCCTGGGGCATGAACGTGAATAAGCATGTAGTCTCTTGACCAGTAACCTTTTCGGACGCGGGTTCGACTCCCGCCGCCTCCACCAAAATTGCCTGTAGCGTTTCTTATGAGCGCCTAAACAGTAATGTTCATGCGGCAGGGCCTGAAGGCCTGCGTTGATACGACTTACCGTTTGACGGAGAAGTGGGGCACCCGCCTATACTGTTTCGGATGGATATTGAGCGCATCATTCATGACATCGAGCAGATCGAGGAAATGTTTGAAAGCCCCGACATTCGACCGTTCAGGGAAGCCGACATTCTCGCGGCAAATCGACGGCACGATGAAGCGCTCGCATCAAGCCCATGGTTCCGGCTATGGCAAAGTTATGGCGTCTGTTGCCGCAGTGAAGCGCCTGTTATCCATCGTCCCGAATGATTAAGGCGCCCATTTAGAAGCTGAATCATCAGGTCAAAATAATCTTGCGGGCTTCTCCATCGGGATCGTTTGCCATGCTGCATTCGTTGTCCCAGACCATCGTCCTGTTCGATTCGGGGTCCGTACCATCCCACTTCAGGCCGGGGACGCTCGGATTGCCCGTTGCGGCAAACGCGGCCCAGGATGAAGCCATCTTTTTTGCCAGCGCTTGCGCCTCGGGCGTATTGCCGGTCCCTTGTTCGCAGCGCTTTGTATTGTCGAAACAGAATTGAAGTTCCGCAGTATGCCATGCGCCCGCGACTCCATCGAGCATCGGGCTCTGCCATTTGAAATAGTAGGCGTAGGCCGGGGCGGCTTTCAGTTCATGCTTCAGCTTCGCCATCTTCACGACATTGTTGCGCATGGAAAGGCCGTTTAGTCCTGGTTTTCCGCTGCACATGTACGACAAAGTCTGGATGTGTTTTTGCGGATACGCCTTTTTCAGCGCGGCGACAATCGCCGTGGCTTTCTCGTCGCCATAAGTCTTGCTGAGATTTGCGTGCCATTCTTCTTCAGTCGGGCGCGAAGACATGCTGTTGCCTTCTTCCGTCACCGAACCCATCATCATCGGGACATTTTTTGAAATTTCCGGAGCGGCATCGTGGAACGACCGCATGTTGATGATCTTGCCATCCACGCACGGAGCCCAGCCGACGCGCGGTTTGCCCGACGCTCCGGGTCCCATCCACGGGCCCGGTGGATTGATCTTGGCAGCCGCCGCATTTCCCGCGGCCATCAGCTTGGACCACTCCATTTTCTGCAGTGATGCAATGTCGTTGGCTGCGAGTCCGAGATCTTTCATCAACTGGCGTGCAAGCTCAGTTTGTTGCTCCTTACTGGGAATGTTGCCGCCGCCGCCTGATTGCGCCGAAGCGCGATGAAAAAGACTCACAGCCGAAGGCATTCCCATCAGCGTCGTCACCTTCGATCCGCCGCCGGATTGGCCATAGATCATCACGCGGTCGGGATCTCCGCCAAAGTTTTCAATGTTTTCGTGGACCCATTGAAGCGCAGCCACCAGATCCGTCATGCCTACGTTCACGGAGTCTTCATAAGCAGGTCCGCCAATTTCCGAGACATCGAGGAACCCAAGGATGTTGAGGCGGTGATTGACGGAAACCGCCACGACATCGTGATGACGCGCCATCTGCGCGCCTTCCTGTGACGGCAATTCGTAAGCCGAACCAAAGCTGAACCCGCCACCGTGCAGGTAAACCATCACGGGACGCTTGCCGCTCAAGCTCGACGTCCAGATGTTCAACTTCAGCATGTCCTCGCTCTGCCAGCCGTCGTCCCAATCAAAAAGGAAAGTTTGCTCAGTGGCCGTCCATGGATGGAGGTTCTGCGGACAATTGGCGCCGTAGGTAAGCGCCGGAAATTCGTCGGTCCACGGCGTGGGCGGCTTAGCCGGAAGCCATCGGTTCTCGCCAGCCGTGGTTTGACCGTAGGGAACTCCCTTGAATGTGAAAACGCCGCCATCGAGGAATCCGCGCACTTTGCCGTATTGCGTCTTTGCAATCGCCGAGCGTGGAGTTGAGCAGTTCCCGGGCTCCTGGTGCGCCGCTGTCTTGACGCTGTCCGAAGCGAATGCAGGCTTGGCGGCCGCGAGGCTTGCGCCTGCCGTCGCAGAAAGAATCAGCGCCTCCCGGCGCGTGAGAAGACCAGAATTGTTTGAGCGGGCCATGAAGTTCCTTTCTGAAGACAATTGCGTGATGTGAAAGACCATGCGTGACGCGAACGTGCAACGATAAATTCGCCGTTCAAGAGTGTCAAATGGCGGGGTGGGCATCTTGGAATCGCCGCAAGGCGACAAGAGCTCCGGGCATGAAAAGGAATAAGCATGTACTCTCTTGACAGGTAAGGCGTGGGCAGCTTAGTAACTGTTTGTACTTACTTGGGCGCAATGTCCATCGTCGCGTCCATTGATTGTTTCGTTCTTCTTTTTATCGTCGGGCGCAAATGTCTCTTCGACAAATCGCAATGTAGATCGGCGTACCGTGATGTTGTACGACGTAGTGGATCCTATAAGGTTAATGAATTGGTAACCAAATGTGATCTCAGTGTCATCGACAAATGATTTTGTTTTTGCTGGAGCTAATGAAACGAAGGAACGAGAATCGTCAGATGAGGTTTTTATCCAATTACCAGTTGCAATATAAAACCTGTCAGACACTCCATAGGCAAATCTGTTGTAAGTAACTCGTCCGCGAGCTTTCCAGAGTCCGGGGCCAACTTTTTTGTAGGACGCACCTAGGGGTTCGCTAAAGCTCAGTGTGACGAAACTATCTGCATTGTCAGAAAAACATGCAAGCGTTGTACCTTCGAACATGCGCAAGATGTCTTTGTCGTTCGCGTTAACCATTTCGTTATATGACTTGCACGATTGAGTGTTTTCAAACTGCGAACAATCGACAGTGTGAGCAGGATTAACTACTTGGTCAGGCGTGATGATGGGAGCGTCTTGGGCGCGGCATATTGAAACGAGGAAAAGTGCGATCAGCAAATATTTCACGCAAAAGAGTTTGAATTAAGGTTTAATGCTTAGCAAGTGAATAATTGCGCACATTGTTATGGCCGATGAAACGGGCGATGATCGCACCCACGACGTATTGTTTTCGGAAGCGACTTATCGTCTTGGTGAAATTCATGGACTGATTCTGAAGTCGAGAAATGTTATGGATGAGGTTCGATGGACCGAGAAAAAATCGGACATCGGTTCTACTTACGAATTCACAGAGCTGGGAAATCAAATCGGACAAGACGAAATTCATTGGTGGATTTTCGAAAGAGAAAAAGATGTCGATCAATTGTATGAATTAACAGTCGAAGCATTGGCGGCTGCACAAAGGCTAATGCGGGCTTCGGAAAAGTTAAAGACTAGAGAGCCGGAATCCTATAAAGACCTGCTTGTTTCCCTGCGAGAATTCGCCGAAAAACATCTGAAAGAAATCACTAGGCTTCACAATTATGCAGTGGCATTGGAAAAGCGCGACCCAATGGCGCCTCGAATCCTATTCACTTATCGTGTATGGGGATCAACTCGGATGGGGGATCGCGATTTGAGTATTACTGACTATTCCCCAGAAAAATTAAGTCAGAGTATGTTGCAACCTCTTACTGAGATAGTTTTAGGACTTCGATCACGCGGAAGTTTGACTTATGAAGATAAGGCCAATGAAATTTCTTTCGAAATTTATGAAAGTCTTGATCCAGAAACAACCTCGAATGATTATGTGATAGTTCCCCCTATAAAGAGGGTAGTACGAAGAACAGCGCGCGCAGCATATGACAATTGCGCTACTTACTTTCTTGAAATACGCGATTCGCTCCGAAATATTGAGCTTGATATTCACAAATTCAAGCAGCAAGGTGAAATTTACAAAAGCGATAATTTCTGGCGCGAGTTTATTGATAAAGCTCAACGCTCGAAAATGGCAGAAACCGATCTATGGGATTTCAAAGAAACGATAAACGTGTGGCACGCGCCTACCGGTCCCGCAAGACGGGCCGCGAAGATTACTTTTGCAGAGGATGTTGCAAGTTTTGCAAATGTTAGCGGCGGAGTTTTGATTGTTGGCGTTAATGATCGCCGTGAGCTGGTCGGAATAGGTGCGGGACGTGATCTGGAGAATCGACTTAAAGTCGCGAAGAATGTTCTCTCCGAGATGTTGAAATATAAGCGCGATCTTGTGTCGTTTCGTCAGGTTGCGATGGGGGATCAGCGGGACATCATTTGCCTTGTCATTGTTATCTCTCAGGCGAATTCTGCGGTCGGTGTGAGCGACGGAGAAGGCAAATATTCATACCCGGTTCGCCGGGAAACTGGCATTGAGCGCGTGGATCGGGATGATACGCCCTCGCAGAAATCTTACAGAAAAACTGAAAGTCGAGAATTTTTGGTTAATCTCAAACAATTCATGAAGGACAATTAATTTGTTTATTAATTACTTTTCTGTTCTGGTGGGTAAGCGATTTCTCCGCCGATAATAAAATGGCGGGTAGCCCATCCAAGCCCGATTTTGGCTTGAGTGAGATAGAAAAAAGTCGAGCCCAACATAAGCGAGAAGCTTTGAAATTCCCCACACAACGAAAACCGCGTTGTGTGGGCCACCCGCCAGACAAACGGCGCGAGAGGTCAATCGAAAGGAAACAACATTTATGGTGAATCTAGAGAATCGCACCAGTCCCAAATCTGCCCAAGTAAGTCACTTGGATCAGGGTTTTGGACAAGGTAAGCGGCCGAAGATTCCAAAGAGGACCTAAAAGGCGCCAATGAAATCGCCCACTCAAGCCAAGTGCCCAGGTTCGCGTCCCGATGTCCTGCATGCAAATAAAATGAGGGCGGCACGTCAGCCGCCCTCATTTGGAATCACGCGTTTTGGGCCTTCACAAACCAAGGCGGCGAGAAACGGCCTACCCAACAAAATGTCGAGCCATCATTCAGCCTGACGCATGTTTTTTGTAGAAGCCCTCCCAGTCGTAGGCTGACCTCATAAAACTCTTTCGTGCTTTGTATCTCGATGGGTTTACCATCTGCGTGCAAGATGATCTTCATCCCAAGCTTCGCCAACTTTTCCACGGCATCTTTCGGCGTTTCGGGCTTCGCGCCGCCAAGGTGACCGACAAGCCCTCTTGCAAGCAATTCCGTAGTTTCCGCGGTCTGTTCATCCCGAAGAGGGTCGCCGCCGTGAATCCAGTGCCAAAGCGCGATTATCCACGCGATGTCGAGTGAGTGAGCAAAGTAAAGTTCTTTTTCGTGACCTGCCATAGTGTCTGTCCTTTCGGTGTAGCCGAGTTCGCCACAATTACTAGGTATAGTGTCGGGACGGACGATTACGTTTCAATCCAATGGAGTGTTGGAGTTCCAAACCTTTTGATCGGCCAATTGCACCAAATGGTGCAATCACAAAATTCCTGTCAATACGACCAAAAGTCACATTCTGCAACTAACTCGCTGAATCCATACGAACTATAAAGTTGGGGAGCATGTCCCATTTGGCCCGTCCAGTTTGCTAGCATAAATATAGATAGTGAAAGGGCGCGGATTCTCTCCGCGCCTTTTCTTTTCCATTCAGCAACACGATCAAATTCAGCAATACCAACATTCATCAACATCTGGAGCAAACCTTGAGATCACGCAAGGCTCACGTCCCTGCGGGCGCTTTCCATAGCAAGCGCAGGGGAGAGTTGGCCGAGTTGGGATTTATGTATCGCGCCGCGGGTTGCGGCATTGGAGTGGCCAAGCCTTACGGCGACAGCTTTCCTTACGACTTTCTTACGCAGCATGGCAAGCGGGTGCTGCGCGTGCAGGTGAAGTCCTGTTTCACGGATGAGCGCGATGGGGTGAACGGGTTCAACATTACGGTGGCGCGTTCGCGTGGACACGGCAAGATCACATACGAAGTTGGGGACATTGATTTCGTCGCCGCGTTCATTGCGAAATGCGATGCCTGGTATCTGGTTCCGATGGAACGAGTGGGGCGGAAGAAAAGTATTCGCTTATATCCGAAGAATAAAAAATACAAAAAGGGAAGCGGTTTGTATGAGCGGTATCGGGAGGCGTGGGAGCTGTTGATGGATGGAGAGTGATGGGGGATTGTTCTTGGGGCGGGGCGGGCGCTCCATCTACAGTTTTTCCTGTATTGCAAAGATATTCAGCGGCACCCATTATTCCTTCGATTATTCCTTCGGCTTCATTGGTTCTCTCATTCTCCGCCGGGAGGCATTACAAAATGGAAAACTCGAAACTTTCTCTCATCAGCTCATGGGATGTTAAGACAAATTTGTCGCGGGCATTAGTTCCCGCCCTACTTGTGATGGCACTTGTTGCCAGTGCAACCAGTTCTGCGCTCGCCGGCGATTCCAATAATTTCGGTGAGCACTGGGTCTCCTCCTGGCAAGGGACCCCTATGACCGGCGGAACATTTTTCTCGCCGGGTTGCCCTTCTGACGTGGGACTCACGAACCAAACAGTTCGCAATGTGGTTTACCTGAGCGCTGGTGGTTCCGAAGCACGCGTGCGAATTTCCAACGCTTTTGGCTCTGGGCCTTTAAATGTAGGACACGCGACGGTTGCAATTTCCGCCGGGGGCGCGGCAATTGTTCCGGGAACACGCCGGACCCTGACTTTCAATGGTGAGACTTCTATCATCGTCGCGGCGGACAGCGAAGTTCTGAGCGATCCGGTCCATCTGGTAATACCGGCTTTGACGACACTTGATGTAAGCATCTTTCTTCCAAACAATACGGGTTTGTCAACACAGCACTTTTTAGCTCAACAAACCAATTACATCGGTAGCGGAGACCTCGCGGCTAATGTTGATGGCAGTGGATTGACGCAACAGATTTCCTGCTGGATGTTTCTTTCCGGGGTGGATGTACTGACTTCTCCAAGAGTCAGAGGCGCGCTGGTCACTCTCGGTGACTCGATTACGGACGGCTATCTATCCACAGCGAATACCAACCGGCGTTTTCCAGATGTGATTTCGCGCAGATTAGCTGCGTTGCGGGGAGAAACTCTCTCGGTATCAAGTGCGGCAATTACCGGAAACGAGCTGCTGACAAATCGTCCAACGTTTCCCCAGTTTGGAGTGCCAGCAGCCGCGCGTCTGGGCAGGGATGTGCTACTTCAGCCTGGCGTAAAAGCCGTGATCCTGCTCGAAGGCATTAATGACATCGGTGATGTGGGCACCACGGCGGACGTTCTGATTGCCGTTGATCAGCAGATTATCAAGGCGTGCCACAATGCCGGAATAAAAATCTATGGCGGCACATTAACTCCGTTTGGCGGATCGAACACAATTTATGGTGGATTTTACGGCACGCCGTTTGGTGAGGAACAACGTGAGAAATTGAACGACTGGATACGCACCAGCCATGCGTTCGACGGAGTCATTGATTTCGACCGGGCCCTTCGGGATCCGGCGAATCCGCAAAACCTCTTGCCAGCATACGTCGGCGACCCACTACATCCCAATGATGCCGGATATCAAGCAATGGGCGACGTAGTGAATTTGAATCGAATTCTTCACGACATTGATAATGGTCCCTGGTAAATCATTGCAAGATATTTGCACGGAGCATTCGGAGCGCGGTCACGTGTTACAAAAACGCTCGGTGCTCCCATTCAAGCCTCGTCGTGCCCCAGATTAGCGTCCCGGTTGTTGGACGCTAATCTCGGATGAAATATCTACCGATCTATTCAACCCCCGCCACGTCTTCCAAGCTAACCATTCAGGATTTAAATCGTCACAAGTAATCACCCCAGTCAATTCCTTAAGGAGCGTCCAATGTTGACCTTCATGTCGAAGCGAACTTTTCTGTTGCTGCTGGCAATCTGTGCTGTTACTGGCACCTTATGGGCGGCGCAGGATCCGTTTGTGGGTGGATGGAAACTGAACGCGTCGAAAAGTAAACAGACTGATGTGATGAAAGTTGAGAACCTGGGCGGGAACAAATACGCTTTTGATTTTGGTGGAGGCGCGGAGAAGATCGTAGCCGATGGAACGGATCAGCCAGGAAATTTCGGGACTATGCTCTCGGTGGCGATTGAGGGGCCTGACACCTGGAAGGTGGTGCGCAAGAAAGACGGCCACACAATGCTCACGGGGATATGGAAGCTTTCCCAGGACGGCAACACTCTGACTGACAACTACACAGAATTTCCGCCGAACGCTGCCCCTTCTACAGTGAATTATCTGTACAAGAGAACGGCAGACGGGCAAGGTTTTGCCGGAACCTGGGAGAGCACGATGCCCGTTGATTCAGCGTCGGCGCTTCAGATTCGGCCTTATGAGGGGACTGGGCTTTCATTCATCCGCTCCTCGCAAAAAACTCCCCGAAACATAAAATTCGATGGCAAGGATTATCCCATTGGGGGCCGCGTTGTGATCGAAGGCGCGACATCATCAGCACTCCGGAAGGATGAGCGCACTTTTGAGATCACCGACAAGATCCAGGGCACGATCATTAGAACTGAGCAGATCGAGCTTTTGCCTGACCTCAAGACGTTTACCTGGACCATGCGTCGGGTCGGCCAGCGTGAGCCAGACATCTTTGTGTTTGAGCGACAGTAGTGATTCGGCTTCGCTCCATGATTTTTGATTCTTGGTGCATGATGCGTCATTTCCGGGCGAAGGAATGATCTTCCAGGCAAACGAAATGATCGTGATCCAGTCTCCGAGATTACAGCTCAGCCAGTTTCAAATAACGGACGCAGATGAAGTTTTCGCGTGCATCACACCCACGATGACTAGATTCATGCAGTGGGAGCCTCCATCCTGGAGCGAATACATCGCGCGCTGCGAAGAACGATTGCGGGCTCCGGAGCCAGATACATTTTTCTTCGTCATCAGACGGCGCGATAGTAAGGAATGCCTCGGCATGGCCGGGCTGGAAGAGTGCCATACGGAATCGCCGGAACTGGGCCTGTGGATGAAGGAGAGCGCGCACGGCCAGGGTTTCGGACGCGAGGTCGTGGTGGCGGTCGCCGAATGGGCGCACCAAACCTTAGGTAAGGGAAGTTTCATTTACCCTGTGGCGGCGCAAAACATCGCCAGCAGACGTATCGCGGAGAGGCTTCACGGCGAGATCATCGAAAACCGCACTAGCCCGAAATATGAGTCCGTCGTCTACAAAATTCCGTGGGGACGCAGTATGGGAGAGCCTTGAAGCTTAAGTACAATCGCTGACGGAAACACAATGCGCGGAACAGCATCCCGCATCGCAAGACACGAAAAATCCTTCCGATGGCATTCCCTGGAAAAGTCCGGATAGATTTATTTAAGGGACCAGAAATTCCAGTGGTATGGCTAGGGGAATCAAGAAAAGTTTCGCCCATCGTTATTATTTGCGAGAACGCACCTCCCGGTGAATTTCTTCAAGCTCATTCTGGATAGCCCGGGAAAGTTGTATCAACCCTTCTGCGAGCTGAAGCATAGCTTCTTGTTGTGAATTACTCTTAGCATTTTCAAAACTAGTTCGCGCCGCGCTGAATCCCATCGTTTTCTCCTTATTTTGAGGGAGCTGCCCTTGCCGCAAATTCTTCAAGTTAGAGGCGCCCGCGTCTATCCTATTGAGCATTTACTCACAATGGAAGGAGAAAAGCTCCTCAGGTTTCGCAGTTATATGTATGGAGAAAAAGGTTTGGTGCGAGTGAACTACCAAGAGTCGCCATCGCGGATCACACGCCGTCCCGCACAGAAATTCGGCGGTCCTGCCGCCTGAAACCGCCACCCACCCATTCGCATAGAACGCGAATGAATGGGGCACCCGGTCTAATTTGGTTTTTTCGGGCGGGGAATCATGGCTCTATGCTCCTCTCGACCATAGATCCTTGCCTCTACATCGCATAGCAACTTTCGAGCATTCTCGTTCAGGACACGGGAAAGCCTTCGCGCCGCTTCAGGTTCGACCGCGATACCTTCTAGAAGATCCGCAATCAAGACTTCTCTTAAGAGAGGGTCTTTGTTCGCTGCGGCGTCGTTAATAAAATACCCAACTGAGTTGATGAACTGGCAGTCATCCATACTCTTGACCACTTGTGTAGCAAAGGAGTCATAAACGCGGGTTGGTTCCTCGAAGCATTCCTCGTCCGGACAAATAAAATTGCGCATCATGGGAAAGTTGGTCAACAAGAACGAAACCACGTC
>JANWKU010000023.1 GCA_025451215.1 Terriglobales bacterium | reverse complement strand
TGCCATTCACCCTATTCTTGTCATGTCATCCTGAGCGAAGCGAAGGATCTATGCCTCTACCAACTGCTGCTCGCCCCGCCACCACCCGAACTGCCTCCGCCGAATCCTCCAAAGCCTTCACCACCGCCAAATCCACCTCCGCCCCATCCACCACCGGAATAGCCTCGCCCTCCGCCAAACAAACTGGAGAAGAGAATTGCAAATACAATACTCCGCAACGGCGTCGCCATCACAATCAAGAAAATCACGATGAACAAAACAATCGTTCCCAGCGGCAAGCCTGTTTGCGGTTCATTCTCTGGCTGCACGGGAGCCTGCGCTTGCGGGCCTGTTAGTTGCACGCCAGCGTCTTGCGCAATTACCGAAGCTACGCGCTGCGTGACAAGCAACAACGCGCCGCTGTAATCACCCGCGCGCATCTGCGGAACGGCTTCACGTTGAAAACTTCCCACCTTTCCATCCGGCAGGATCGGTTCCAGCCCGTAGCCCACTTCAATGCGGGCGCGATGGTCCTTTATGGCATACAGAATCAAAACTCCGCGATTGCTGGCCTTATCCCCGATTCCCCACTTATGGAACAAATCAACGGAGTAGCTTTCAATGTCTGAGCCATCGAGCGAATTGATGGTGACCAGCGCGATCTGCGCGTGAGCCTTCTGATCAATTTGCTGGCAAAGATTTTCGATTTGGGAGCTTGTGCTCGGATTGAGCACGTGCGCGAGATCATTAACGTAGCCAGTGGGGTGTAACTGGGCAACGGGCTCCGCGTGCGAAATTGACGTGAATGAGAGCGCGAAAATTGCCGCGAGAATGAGCAGCCGCAAACCGTGGCGCGGGCGGAAGAATTGGGACGCATCCCACATTGATTCAGAGTATAGCGATTTTCGGAAAATGGCGGGGTGGTATGGGTGTTGCGGCGAAGAAATAGAATAACAAAGTCACGAATGGCGCGCTGTCAGAGCGTGCCATTCACGACCAATATAGGAGCCTTTTCAAATCCCAACAGTTTTAAGCATTCACTAATACGGAAACTAACTCCGGCGTGCACCGCGAATTCTGGATGGATTTGATCGTTTCCTCAGCCGTCAATCTGCCCATGATCAAGGCCATCTTGCGGTTCGGAGTGGTTTGAATAGGAACGCGATTAATATGCTGAACGTAGGAAGGGGCGCGATTACCACCGCGGTTCACTTTCACAACAAACTTAATGTTCTTCATTTGGCTCCTGTGTCTATTCTACGCTACCCCTCCTAATTTCTCTTTGCGCGGGTGCCTTATACACCCAGTTTATTTTCAGGAGGCTGAATATAAGCCTACTTGGGCATTCCTACGCTTTTATGCCGTCACGCGCAAACTTGCCGTCAACAGTACGCCAAATGCCGCGCGGATTGTCATCTTGTAACTCCAGCGGCAGGGTGTCATTGGGAAAGCCCTGGTAGCAGACCGGGCGCAGGAAGCGAAAAATCGCAGCCGTTCCCACCGAGGTAAACTTTGCGTCCGCCGTAGCGGGATATGGCCCGCCATGGTGCATGGCCGCGCTTACTTCCACGCCTGTGGGATAGCCATTGAAGAGCAGCCGTCCGGCTTTAGTTTCGAGTGCAGCAATCAGTTTGCGATGTGCTTTAAGGTCTTCCGGCGTGCCATGGATCGTAGCGGTAAGTGTGCCGGAAAGCGCTTGGGCCACCCGCAACAACTCATCCTCAGACTGAACGTGCACCACGATCGCGCTCGGCCCGAACACTTCCTCGGCTAGTTCCTCGTTGGCGAGCCATGCGGACGCATTGGTTTCAAAAAGGACCGGTGAGCCTTCTGTCTTCGCTGCGTCAGAAGCTTTCGCGGACCGCTTTTCCTCAACGCCTTTTACAGTTCGCACTCGCGCTAACGACTGTTCGTATCCTTTCAAAATTCCGGGATGCAGCATCGTTCCCGGAGCAGCCTGCTCGAAGGCCGCTGCCAGTTTGCCGCGGAATGCTTTGAACGACTCGTTCTCCACACCAAAAATTAGCCCTGGGCAGGTGCAGAATTGCCCTACGCCAAGGTTTACGGAGTTGGTGAGACCTTGAACAATCGCGTCGGTTCGCTCCCGCAACGCGCCGGGCAGGACGAATACAGGGTTCGTGCTGCCCATCTCCACATAGGCGGCAATCGGTTCGGGCCGTTGCGATGCGGCGTCAAAAATCGCCCGGCCCGCGCGCTCCGATCCGGTGAACGCTACAGCCTTGGTTGCCGGATGGCGCACCAGCGCGATGCTGACGTCGGGGGCAGATGCGTTGAGCAAAGAAAATGTGCCCGCAGGCAGTCCGGATTTCTTAACAGCGCGGGCAATCGCGCCCGCGACTAATTCAGATGTTCCCGGATGCGCTGGATGTCCTTTGACAACGACCGGGTTCTTGGCCGCAAGCGCGGAAGCGGTGTCACCGCCCGCTACTGAAAATGCGAGCGGGAAATTGCTGGCGCCAAATACAACGACCGGTCCAATAGGAATCAGCATGCGACGAAGATCTGGACGCGGCAAGGGCTTGCGCTCCGGCAATGCGGGATCAATGCGGGCATCCACAAACGACCCTTCCTTCACGAGGCTGGCAAAAAGCCGCAACTGGTTCACCGTCCGCCCACGCTCGCCAGTAAGCCGGTCGCGGCCAAGCCCGGATTCGCTCATCGCCTGATCAATCAACGGATCGCCAATCGCTTCAATCTCTGCGGCGATGTTTTCCAGTAATCCGGCGATTGTTTCCGCGCTGCTTTCGCGAAGCCCCGGGGCCGCGTCGGCAGCCAGGTTCATGGCGTCGTCTATTTCTTCCAGCGTGGCTTCGTGAAAAGGCGTGGCCAGCGGCTTTCCGGCGCGCGGATCAAAGCCAACAAAAGTTTTCTTCCCGCGAGCGGACAATTCAGTCCCAATAAAATTTTTACCGTGTAAGGTCATAAAGGTCTTAGAAGTGCTTACCCAACAAAATTCACCAGCGTTCCAATGCCATCAATTGAGATGCGAATTTCATCCCCAGGATTCAGCGTGAAAGAGTCAGGCGGCACAATGCCGGTTCCAGTCAGCAGAAAACATCCGTTGGGAAAAACATTGTCGCGGTATAGATATTCGACAAGTGACTCGGGATCACGCTTCAAACTTGCAAGCGTAGTGGAACCAGAAAAAGCCTCCTTGCCTGCGCGCAAAATCTCCAACTGAATCCCCGTGGAAGATGACAGCGGTTCGGAGGCGACTAGAATGCCCGGCCCCAGAGCACAACTGCGGTTATAAACTTTGGCCTGCGGAAGATAGAGAGGATTTTCGCCCTCAATATCGCGTGAGCTCATATCATTGCCAATCGTGTAGCCGAGAATTTTCCCGCTGGGACTGACCAGCAAAGTGAGTTCCGGTTCGGGCACCGACCAGGAAGCATCTTTGCGAATGGCGACCTTGCCATTGTGGCCCACAACGCGGCTGGCTGTGGCTTTAAAAAAAAGTTCCGGACGCTCGGCGGCGTACACGCGGTCGTAGAAATCACCGCCCCCTGCGGACTTAGACTCCTCCATGCGCGCAGAACGGCTGCGGAAATATGTAACGCCGGCGGCCCAGACTTCCTGGTTTCCAATGGGAGCGCGGAGCTGCGAATCGTTCAGCGGATTCGCGGCCAGCTTGGACGTATTCCGCATCGCATCTTTCAAGTGCTGCTCCAGATCGTCGTGAGTTACCAGTTCGTCCCAGGATTCGGTGTCCCAGAAATCCGGAAGCGAATAAAAATTGTTTTCGTGCTCGAGAATGCAGCCGCTGTTGGTGAGGTAGATTTTCATGGGTTGAGTCAGTACGTCGCTTTAGAATGGTCCTCTCGAATTGTAGCGAAAGAATGCCTGGCGCGTATCGTGCGCTGCGAGCATAACGCCAGTAAAATGGTTTGTTGCATAAAGGAGAGTTCCCACGGGCATCTCACTTGATTCTGTCTTGGAAAGTCCCAATGAATTATTGCGTGGCGTGCGTACTCATGCCGCTGGGCCGGCGGGGAAATTGCCTCTCACCGCTGACATGCTTCTCAATCAGCCGTCCGGAAACATATTTGGACTGAGCTTGAATGTGGGCATGGGGTGGCCCGCAAACCAGCTTCTGGGGCCGGAAGTCCTGATTCTGAGCACGCATGGTGGCCTGCGCGCTGAAGATGGAACTCCCGTGGCATTGGGATTCCACACGGGGCATTGGGAAGTTGGACTGCTTGTCGGCGAAGCGGCGCGCGAGTTAAAGGCCCTGGGAGCCGTACCGTTCAGTGGTACGGTCACAGACCCCTGTGACGGCCGCACCCAAGGCACGACCGGGATGTTCGATTCGCTTCCTTATCGAAATGATGCTGCAATTGTCTTCCGGCGGCTCATCCGTTCGCTTCCTACAAGAAAAGGCGTAGTAGGAATTGCGACCTGTGATAAAGGTCTGCCGGCGATGATGATGGCCCTTGCCGCGAACCACGATTTGCCGACCATTCTGGTGCCGGGCGGCGTGACGCTGTTACCGGATGAAGGAGAAGACGCGGGAAAAATCCAATCGCTCGGCGCGCGTTTTGCCCACGATCAAATCACCATGGATTACGCGGCCGAGGTGGGATGCCGTACCTGTGCTTCGCCCGGTGGAGGGTGTCAGTTTTTGGGCACCGCGGCGACTTCGCAGGTAGTGGCCGAAGCGCTTGGACTCGCTCTACCGCACACGGCCCTTGCGCCTTCGGGCCAGCCCGTATGGCTGGATGCAGCCAAGCGTTCCGCCAAGGCCGTGCTCCGTCAACTTGAACTTGGCCAGAAGACGCGCGATGTTCTTACCGCCGCTTCCTTGCGAAATGCAATGGTGGTGCATGCGGCCTTTGGCGGTTCCACTAATCTGCTGCTGCATATTCCCGCCATCGCCCACGCCGCGAAATTGCAAAGGCCCGTGGCGGCGGATTGGGCGAGCATCAACCGCCAGATTCCCCGGCTGGTTGACGCATTGCCCAATGGCCCCAAAGGTTTCGCCACCGTGCAGGTATTTCTTGCGGGAGCGGTGCCGGAGGTGATGCTGCATTTGCGTAGCGCCGGATTGATTGATGGCCAAGCCTTGACCGTTTCCGGAGAAAAGCTGGACGCGTGCCTCGACTGGTGGAAGGAAAGCCGTCGCCGCCATGAACTGCGCGCGGCATTGCAGAAAATTGATGGCATTGATCCGGACGACGTCATTATGAGCCCAGACCGTGCCAAATCGCGTGGGCTTACACCGACGGTTTGTTTTCCCGTGGGCAATCTCACTCCAGAAGGATCCGTCATTAAGAGCACGGCCATTGATCCATCGGTGGTGGACAAAGACGGCGTGTATCGCAAACGCGGGCCGGCCAAAGTATTCGTCTCAGAGAAGGCGGCAATTCGCGCCATCAAGAGCCATGAAGTGCATGAAGGCGACGTGATGGCGCTCATCTGCGCCGGGCCCATGGGTTCCGGCATGCAGGAGATCTATCAAGTGACCGCGGCGTTGAAACATTTACCGTTCGGCAAACACGTTGCTCTGCTCACGGACGCCCGCTTCAGCGGAGTTTCTACTGGAGCTTGCATCGGGCATGTTT
>JANWKU010000022.1 GCA_025451215.1 Terriglobales bacterium | reverse complement strand
GCGGATTGAGCACTAACTCGGAGGAATCTATGAAGCTTACCCCTGGCAAACTGGCCGGGCTGAAGAAAGTATCGAATGAGCGGGGCGTGATTGCGGCCGCCGCCATGGACCAGCGCGGATCATTGCAGAAGTCGCTTGCCAAAGAAAAAGGCGGAAACATTGGCGACGCCGAAATGGAAGAATTCAAGTCGCTAGTCACTGAAGTCCTTACCCCTCATGCCACGGCCATTCTGCTCGATCCAGAATGGGGATTGCCCGCATCGAAGCGCCGTGCCAAGAATGCCGGCCTTCTCCTCGCCTATGAAAAAACCGGATACGACAAGACCGGCCCCGGCCGCCTGCCCGATCTTCTGAATCATTGGTCTGTGCAGCGGCTAAAAGAAGCCGGCGCAGACTGCATCAAGATCCTACTTTATTACACTCCATTCGATCCTAAAGACGTCAACGACCAGAAGCACGCCTGGGTTGAACGTTTAGGCGACGAGTGCCGCGGCAACGACATTCCTTTCTTCCTGGAATTTGTCGGCTACGACGAAGGCGCAGACGAAAAGGGCCTCGACTACGCCAAGAAAAAGCCGGAAATCGTTACTGAAAGCATGCGCGAATTCAGCAAGAACAAGTATGGCGTGGACGTGCTCAAGGTCGAAGTGCCGGTGAATATGAAGTTTGTGGAAGGCGTAAAGTCCTATGGCGGCCAGAAAGCCTATAGCAAAAAGGAAGCCATTGATTTGTTCCACAAAGCTGCCAATGTCGCGACCAAGCCGTTCATCTATCTCTCCGCGGGCGTGAGCAACGCGGAGTTTGCCGAGACGCTGGAGCTTGCCGTCGAAACCGGCGTGAAGTTCAACGGCGTTCTCTGCGGACGCGCCACCTGGAAAGATGGCATCGCTATCTACGCCAAGCAGGGCGCGGGCGCATTCCGTAAATGGCTGGAGACCGAAGGCGTAAAGAACATTGACAATGTCAATGACAAGCTGAAGGCTGCGTCTTCATGGCACTCCATTTACGAAACCGAGCCAGCCTTGGTCGGTGTGTAGTCAGTTCTTGGATAATTCAGAGGCGTGCTGAAAATTTCAGCACGCCTTTTATATTTGCTGCTCAAAGTATTGCCATCATTCGTATAGGCCCGTATCGATCAACGCTGATTTGCTCTTTGCAGTCCTCAACACCTATAGTCTCTACGACTATCATCGCGGTTGACGCCATGAATAACCCTAAAACTGTTCTCATTACCGGTGCCTCCAGCGGCATCGGTTACGAACTCGCCAAGCTCTTCGCTCATGACGGGCATAATCTTGTGCTGGTGGCCCGCAGCGGCGGGAAACTTGCCCAAGTCGCGGACGAACTCCATCGCCAATTCAACATCTCAACCAAGCCTGTGACCATGGACCTGGCAACCGCTGCGGCGCCGCAATTGCTCTTTGATCAGCTGCAACAGCAAGGTGTCATCGTTGACATTCTCATCAACAATGCCGGCTACGCCAAGTATGGCCAATTCTCCAGGATTCCTCTGCAAGAATCGGATGGCCAGATTCAACTCAATATCGCCACGCTGACCGCCCTTACCAAATTATTTCTTGGGCCCATGCTGGAACGCCGCTCCGGCAAAATCATGAATGTGGCTTCGACTGCCGGTTTTCAACCCGGACCGCTCATGGCGGTGTATTACGCCACTAAAGCGTACGTCATCTCTTTTTCGGAAGCTCTCGCGAATGAGTTGAAAGGCACCGGAGTCACCATCACATGCTTCTGCCCCGGGGCCACTGACACCGGATTCCAGTACCGCGCGGAGAATGCCGATTCGCGGTTATTCAAGACGCTGCGTCCCATGGGCGTGAAAAAAGTAGCGCGTGACGGTTATCGTGGACTCATGAAGAACAAGACTCTGGTAATTTCAGGGACGAGAAACTGGATTGTCGCCGAGACGGTCCGCTTTACGCCGCGCAAGCTGGCCACAGCGATTTCTCGCTGGGTCTCAGAAAAAGCCTAGAGCAAATCTGGCATACTGTTAGCGCAACAATTTAGTATCTATTTCCGTTTCCTCTCGTCTAACGAACTTGACAAACAAATCTAATCGCCGCTTTCCTGCATGTGGTATCGCGCGTGTTTTGTCCGCCGCTTCGCTGCTGTTGTTATTTTGCCTTTCTTCCCAAGCTCAACAGCTTCCTCCCCTTCCGCAAGACGTCGGGACAGCCGGACTCAAGCAAACACTGCTTCGCCTGCAAACCACCGCCCGCCTGATGCAGGTGGACGCCCATCCCGACGACGAAGACGGCGGGATGCTCACGTATGAATCCCGCGGCAAGGGCGTAACAGTCACACTGCTGACCCTGAATCGCGGTGAGGGCGGACAGAATAAATTAGGCAGCGATTTTACGAATGTGCTCGGCGTGTTGCGGACACTGGAAGTTACCGCCGCCGATCAGTACTACGGCATTAACCAGCGTTTTACCCGCGTTGCCGACTTCGGGTTCTCTAAAAGCCCGGACGAAACTTTCCAGAAGTGGGGCGGACACGATGTACCACTGGCGGATATCGTCCGCGTCATTCGCACCTTCCGGCCCGACGTTCTTGTGGCGCGCTTCTCGGGCACCGAGCGCGACGGTCACGGACATCATCAGGCTTCCGCGATTCTTACCAAGGAAGCTTTTCACGCTGCAGCGGACCCAACTCGCTTTCCCGAACAGATAAAAGAAGGGTTGCATCCCTGGCAGGCAAAAAAGCTGTACATCGGGAACGTCTGCGGATTCAGATCTTCCACGTGCCCCGATGAAAATTGGACGGTGCAGCTAAACACAGGAGCGGAAGATCCGGCGCTTGGTATGTCCTATGCGCAGTTCGCAATGGAAGGCTTGCGTCACCAGATGTCGCAAGGCGCGGGTGGATGGTCTTTGCCTTCGGGGCCGCACTACAGTTTTTACAAGCTGATTGAATCAGTCCTTCCGCAAAATGCCGACGCTGCCAAAGGCAAACATGAAAGCGGTTTTTTTGACGGGATCGATACGACACTGCCGGGGCTGGGTGCCGAGCTCGGCTCTGAGGAATCAAAAGCGCCGTTTTTGAAACCCGCTCTAATTGAATTGCAGGGCAAAATAATGGATGCCGTTAACGCATCCGATCCTGCCTCCGCGGCCAGCCCTCTTCTTGAAGGATTGGCCATTGTTCGCAAGTTGATCTCCCAGGTTATTGGCTCCAAACTTTCTACCGCTGCGCAAGAAGATGTGCTGCCTGTTTTGAGAACCAAACAGGCCCAACTGGAAGAAGCCGCCAATCTGGCTGCGGGCGTTAATTTAGCAGCTGTGGCAGATGGCCCGGTGGCACCTTCGGCGACTGACGCCATCACAGCCGTGCCGGGACACAATTTGGACGTGAATGTAACTTTTTCCAGCGTATTGAAATCTGATCTGCAACGGATCGCGCTTGATCTTCCTGCAGGCTGGAAAAGCGCCGAACTGCGGCACGATGAAACTTCCTCCACATTTCGGGTCACTGTTCCGGAGAATGCGCAGCTTACCCGCCCGTACTGGCACCGGAGTAATCCGTACGTGGAAAGCTTAAACACCATTGACGAGCCGCAGTTCGCGGCCCTGCCCTTTGCGCCGCCGCAAATCAAAGCGCATGCTACATATTCTATTGCAGGCAAAGCCGGCGCGATTCATACGGTGGTGATGGCAAAGTACAAAGAGGAAACCGCGCAAAGGGAGATGCCTTTGGCGGTGACTCCGCCGTTCTCTGTCCTGCTGAATCCGAGCGAACTTATCCTCTCGACTCACAACATCTCGTCCTCGAATGTAACGGTGCGCGTAAGCTCCAGCCTTGAGAGTCCGCCGAACGCAATTCTCCATCTCGAAGTTCCGGCGGGTTGGCACGCTTCGCCAGCCACTCACAGAGTTGAGCATCTGGTGCGGGATAAGAATCAGGATTTCGCCTTCCAGGTATCGCCATCCGATCACGAGCCGGGAAGAGCCAAGATCCACGCGGTCCTCACTTCCAACGGAAAAAAATACAGCCAAGGCTACACGCTCGTCACCCGCGCGGACTTGGGCACCGCGTACTACTATCAACCGGCAACTCAGCAGGTGAGCTTAATTGACGTTAAGCTGCCGGAAAATCTTAAAGTCGCTTACGTCGTCGGCGCGGGCGATGACATTGCCACCGTTCTAAAACAAGTTGGAATAAATCTGACACTGGTTCCCGCGGACAAACTTGCGACGGAAGATTTAAGCCAGTATGGCACCGTCGTGCTGGGCATTCGAGCCTACGACACGCAGAAGGCCGTTGCCGACAATAACAAAAAACTGCTCGACTACGTTTCCAATGGAGGCACGCTGGTTGTGCAATACAACGCGGACACTAGCGACTTCAACAGCGGACACTTTACGCCGTTTCCTGCTGACCTGAGCCGCAACCGTGTTTCAGTGGAAGAAGCTCCAGTCGAAATCCCGGCTCCCAACGACAGCATTTTTCATTATCCCAATGAAATTACGCAGAGCGACTTCAACGGCTGGGTGCAGGAACGTGGCCTGAATTTCATGGACCAGTGGGACGACCACTTCAAACCACTGCTTGCCTGCAATGATCCCGGAGAACCGCCGCAGAAAGGCGGTCTGCTGCGCGCCCAATACGGTAAGGGAACTTACATTTACACCGGCTACTCATTTTTCCGTCAGTTGCCCGCGGGAGTTCCCGGAGCTGTTCGCTTATTTGTGAACATTGTGAGCGCTGGACATAACGGCAAATAGCTGACACCGAATATCCGGAAACTCAAACTAGCCTTCTCTCCAAGCCATGCCTGACTCCTCCCAAGCCGCGAATCCCGCCCTTATTCGTGACGTGGGACTCGGCACTGCCACGGCGCTCAACATGATTGACATGATCGGCGTGGGGCCGTTCATTACTCTTCCTTTGATCGTGAGCGCCATGGGCGGCCCGCAAGCTATGTTGGGATGGATTGTCGGCGCGGTCTTTGCCATCTGCGATGGCCTCGTGTGGGCGGAACTTGGCGCGGCCATGCCCGGTTCTGGCGGCTCTTATCGCTATCTCCGAGAAATTTATGGCCCCAAGCGTTTAGGCAGAATGGTGTCGTTCCTCTTCATCTGGCAGCTCTCCTTCAGCGCGCCGCTTTCCATTGCCTCGGGCTCCATCGGTCTTGCCGGTTATGCGTCGTATTTGTTCCCTCAGCTCGAGCAGCAATATGCTATCCACAATTGGTCTTTGCCGCTGCCGGTTTTAGGGACGTTGCAATTGAGCTGGAGCGTTTCAAGCGCAACGTTCGTGGCAATCGGCGCAATTCTCATCGCGCTCCTGCTCCTCTACCGGCGCATCACCAGCATTGGATGGATCTCCAAATTTCTGTGGCTGGGCGTCATCGGAACCATCGGGTGGATCATCTTTGCCGGAATCACTCACTTCAACGCCGCGCGGGCTTTCAGCTTTCCTCCGGGCGCATTTCAGTTGTCCCCCAATTTTTTTCTCGGCCTCGGCTCGGCCATGCTGATCGCGACTTATGACTATTGGGGCTACTACAACGTCTGCTTTTTGGGCGACGAAGTAAAAGATCCGGGCAAAACGATCCCTCGCGCGCTGCTGCTATCCATCGTGCTGGTTGCTTGTCTATACCTGATGATGAACGCAAGCATCCTGGGAGTCGTGCCCTGGCAGGAAATGGTTAAGTCCAGCCAGGCCAGCAAGCTCTACGTTGTCTCCACCTTCATGCAACGAATTTACGGAGCCTGGGCCGCGAACCTTGTAACCATCCTCGTGATATGGGCCGCATTCGCATCCGTATTTTCTCTCATACTTGGATACTCCCGCGTGCCTTACGCGGCGGCGCTGGACGGAAACTATTTCCGCGCCTTCGCACGCGTACATCCTCGGCTGCGCTTTCCCTATGTTTCGCTTCTTGCCATGGGTGGAGTGGCTATTTTGTGTTGTTTTCTATCTCTGGCGGATGTCATCGCCGCGCTGGTTGTAATTCGCATACTGCTGCAATTTCTTATTCAAGCAATCGGATTAATCGTGCTCCGCATTCGCTGTCCGGAAATGCCGCGCCCGTTTCGCATGTGGCTCTACCCTCTGCCCGCGCTGCTGGCGAGCTTTGGATTTATCTTTGTCTTGTTCTCGCGGCCCAATTTCGCCCGCGAAGTTCGCTACGCCGCCGTCATTCTTATCACTGGATTGATTATTTATCTGCTTCGTTCCTGGCGGCGGCATGAATGGCCCTTTCCCGACGATTTGCATCTTGCCGCGGTGGAGGCGCAAAACACTTAGCGATGGCTGGTTCCGCAAATTCGCCAGGTTCCGGTGGCTTTCTTCTCAAGCGCGCCGCTTCCGCATGGTCGCCACTCCATGAGCCACTTTTCCGTTCATTGTGGGCAGCTTCGCTGATCTCTTACACCGGTACATGGATGCAAAACGTGGGCGCGGGCTGGCTGATGACCCAGCTCACGCTTTCTCCTTTAATGATCAGCCTGGTACAGGCCGCAGCCACCGTGCCTGTATTCGTCGCTATCCTGCCCGCAGGCGTACTCGCCGACCTAGTGGATCGCCGGCGCTTCCTGATCATCACTCAAACATGGATGGTCCTGGCTTCCGCCGCATTGGGTGTAATGACAATCTGGCACCGCATTACGCCGTGGACATTGCTGCTGTTCACGTTTCTCCTGGGGTTGGGCGCGGTCATGAATGATCCTGCATGGCAGGCGATCACCCCCGAAGTCGTTTCCCCAGAACAGCACGCTCCGGCAGTGGCCCTGAATTCAGTCGGCTTCAATGTAGCGCGCGCGGTTGGTCCCGCCGTGGGCGGATTCATTGTGGCATCTGCCGGTTCCGGCACGGCATTCCTCATCAATGCCATTTCCTTCTCCGGCGTGATTTTCTTTCTATATCGCTGGAAGCGGCCGCGGCCCGAAACTGTGCAAAAGGAACGCATGACGGACGCGATGCGCACCGGACTGCGCTACGGACGCGACACACACCTTGTCCACTGCGTTCTGATCCGCACTGGCGCCTTTAGCCTTGCCGCCAGTTCCCTGCTCGCTTTACTTCCCGTGATCGCGCGGCCGCATGGAGCAACCGGTTACGGCATTCTGCTGGCTTCTTTTGGATTCGGGGCCCTTGTGGGCGGAGTGGCATTACCGCATCTTCGCCATAAGTTGAATGTGGATGGACTCATTGTGGCTTGCATTCTTCTTTTCGCGGGAATGATTTTTGCCTCGGGGCAAATCCACGAATTCATTTCCCTAAATTTCGCTTTGTTCGGGGCTGGCGCCGGATGGATTGGGATTTTGGCCTCGCTCAATGTAGCCGCTCAAATCATGTCTCCTCCTCATCTCCGCGCCCGCGCACTCTCTATGTATCTGCTGGTACTGCAAGGTGGGATGGCGGTCGGCAGCGTCATATGGGGAGCTTTTGCCAGCAGCGTCGGAATTCCTGAAACCATGATGATTTCGGCCCTGACCCTTCTAGCAGGCCTCTTTATGGTGAAAAATTACGGCCTTAGCTCCATTGAACTTGCATTTGCTCCACCCGCTTTACCAGATTAGATTCAATCTTGTAAGAGGAGAACTACATGAAAAAGATGAAGTATGTACTTGCCTGCTGTCTCCTGCTGCTGTTCGGCGTAAGCGCATTTTCACAAACAGACTCCACGGATCACAAAACCGTGGCTGACGTATTCAATGCATCGCTTTCCAATGCGGAGCGCGAGTTTGTGTCCGCCGCCGAGGCCATGCCTGCCGACAAATATTCTTTCGCCCCCACGAACGGCGAATTCGCAGGAGTTCGCACCTTTGCCCTACAAGTTCGACACGTCGCATCCGCGAACTATGAATTTGGGTCCGTCATCCTGGGCGAAAAGAATCCCGTCGACATGGGTGCCCAGGAAAATGGGTCCGACACCCTGAAGTCGAAAGATGAGATTGTTAAGTATTTGAAAGATTCGTTCGCGTATCTACACAAGGCAATGGACAGCCTCAATGAACAGAACCTGGTCGCTCCGATCAAGAGTCCGTGGGGAAAAGCGACGATTACCCGGTTGCAGATAGCCGTTTTGGCGGAGTCGCATCCCTTCGATCATTACGGACAGATGGTGGAGTACTTGCGGATGAACGGCATCGTTCCGCCGGCGAGCCGCCGATAGTAAGTTGAGAACATTTAAAGGTTAAATTTTCACCACTAGGGGCTGTGAATCCAGCCCCTGGTTATTCTTATTTTTGCTTGAGCCTGCTCTGCCGGAGTAGCACGCACGTGCCATTTACAGTCCTCTCTCGGCCTAATACCCTAATGCTTACAAAGTTGAACTGCGGTTCCCCTGGATAGGAGCGGAGGTGAGTAGCACTCGAAAGGTTTTACTTGGAACAAAAGAAATGAACACCGCACGCAGCTACAACTCGCAACGCGAAATTGCCGCATTCCTGCAAGCGCTTACAACTTATCCAGAGCATTTTCAGGAAAATCCATTGCTCAGCTTTGAGCAACATATGGTCCGGGTCGCGGACGAGAACCGCGGGCTGCCCACTCAAGCCACAGTCCGCTGATCAACGCGGACCGCTACCCTTCCGTTTGCCGCTCTGCCAGTTTCCGCTATGCGTTCCGCCTCGGCCTATGATGCGCGTCAAAACCAGCTCCGCATACAATCCCTTGCGCAATAAATGACGTTCCACGATTGCTTTGGTTCGAGTAACACTGGCTTTGGGATCCAAAAATACAAGCACCGATGGCCCCGCCCCACTTAACACTGCGCCCAGTACGCCTGATTCTCCGGCCAACTCCTGTAAAACTGGCAATAGCGGGCATAACGGCGCCCTGTACGGTTCATGAATGCGATCACGCAGCGCGGAAGCCAACATCTCAGGCTTTCCCTGAGTAAACGCCGCCAGCAGCAGCATTGAGTTCTGAATGTTCGCTACAACATCGGCCCGTGAATACTGGTCTGGCAACACACACCGCGCTTCTTCGGTAGACAATGGCTCAACGGGAATTGCCATCAGCAGGGGCCATTTCTGTTTCGGATGTATGATCGCGACCTGCGCTTCGTTCTCTGAAGTTTGGCGAGCGACAGTAAGCCCACCGAACCAGCATGCCGCTGCATTGTCAGGATGATGCTCCCGCCGCGAGGCTTCCCCCACGATTCGGTTGTCACTCCAGCGCAGCTTGCCAAAATGCACTGCCAGCGCAACCCCCGCCAACCGTGCCGCCGCTGAGGAGCCGCATCCCTTGCCTAAAGGAATTTCGTTGTAGATCTTCAACGCCAGGGGCTGCACCGGCTTTCCTTCGGCCTCCAGCACTTCGCGGTAGGTGTTCAACGTTAAATGGTTCTCGACGCGCCCGCAGATTTGGGCATCAAGTCCCGAGGCGGTGATCGCGAACTCCGTCGCCGGCCGTGCCTCGATCGTAAGGAACATCCCCATCGCGAGCCCAGCCGCATCAAACGCAGGCCCAAGGTTCGCCGAGGTTGCGGGCAATTTTAATTTGAGTGGATTTGCGGCATCAGAACGCTTTGCTACAGCTTTCGCCATATTAATTTTCACGACCCTTTTCAACAGACTCGAGGGTCTTCACGACCGCATCCGCGCTGGCGTCCAGCACAATCGGGGAGCGCTGTAGTGGGACAAGAACAGCCGCCTGATTCTCTTCGGCGGTTCCAGTGAATAAATCTCCGCGATGAAACTTGAGCGTAAACTCCGGATCCTTGAGCAGATGCCCGGTAAGAATGAGCACCACGCTCTCACCGCGCTTCACAAATCCCTGCTTCACTAATTTTTTCAATCCAGCCAGGGTCACGGCAGAGGCAGGCTCGCACCCAATACCGTCCCTACCAATTTCTGCCTTGGCTTGCGCGATTTCTACCTCCGTGACCTGCTCAACCGCGCCTCCGGTAGCTTGCAGCACATGCACGGCTTTTTTCCAGCTTGCGGGATTTCCAATACGGATTGCGGAAGCCATCGTCTCCGCGGTGACGGCAATCAATTCTTTTCCAGATTTTTCCCGCACTGTACGCACCAGGGGATTCGCGCCTTCCGCCTGAATCACCGAAATCTTTGGCAGTCTGTTGATAAAGCCCAGATTCTTAAGCTCCATTACCGCCTTGCCAATCGCCGAAGAGTTCGCCAGGTTCCCTCCCGGCACGATGATGTGATCCGGGACCTCCCAATTGAATTGCTCCAACAACTCAATGGCTGCGGTTTTTTGCCCCTCCAGACGATATGGATTCACCGAATTCAGCAGATACACCGGCATGCGCTTTACAACTTCGTTTAGGACTCTCATGCAGCCGTCAAAGTCCGTTTTTAATTGGCAGGTCACAGCGCCATAGTCGAGCGACTGTGACAACTTGCTCCAGGTAATTTTGCCGTCGGGAATCAGAACCAGGCTGCGCATGCCGCCACGCGCCGCGTAAGCCGCCATGGAAGCCGAAGTGTTTCCCGTGGAAGCGCACGCCACCCAGCGGAACCCTTCCTGCCGCGCAAAAGATGCTGCGGTCGTCATTCCCGTATCTTTGAACGATCCAGTGGGATTCATTCCCTGATGTTTCGCATGTAGACGTTCCACGCCCGCAATGCGCGCGCAGGATGGCAATTCATAAACAGGAGTATTCCCCTCCCGTAACGTAATGGGATCATTCCCCTCCCGCAACGCGGGAAGTACGTCACGGAAACGCCAAACGCCGCTCTGGTCCTCTGGAAGAAACGATGTGCGCCGCCGCAACCAAAGTGCTTTCAGCGATGCTGCGTCAACCGCGCCCGGCTTACTCCACTCCGCATATACCACTTCCAGCAAGTCGCCGCATTGTTCGCAGCGCGCATTGGGCGCCAGATTCCCCGCGATCGACCCGCACCCGATGCACCGCAACTGCGCAAGTTCCTGCTTCGACACCACCGCTGTCTGCTCCATGGTTTTCTAAAATAGACTCTTTGAACTGATCACAAGGCGAACTTAATTAAGATAAGAGAAACGCCGGGAATATGCTACTTGACAGCCCGCAGATATTGGTCTGTTTTGTTGATCCAATCTTCTCGTGGAGGATCAAAGACATCAAGGTCTATCGTGTCCTCCATCGCTTCCGCGCTGTGCGGCACGTGCGGTGGGATGGTCAGCACCTCACCCTTTCGCACCACAATTTCTTTCCCTTCAATACAAAACTTCAGCGCGCCCTCCAGAATATGCGTGACCTGCTCATTGTGATGACTGTGCATGGGAACCATGCACCCTTTTTTCATGATGAGACGCGCCAGCATCACCCTGTCTCCCACAATCCATTGCCGCTGCAGCAGCGGATTCATCTCTTCCAATTCAACTCCTGCCCAGGATAAATACTGATGAGATTTTCGCTTGCTGATTTTCACGACAGGCTTTTTGACAGCTTTCCGCTTTACTGCTGGCCGCGCTTTCTTCGCGGATGCCTTTGTACGGGACGCCTTCGAACGTTTCATTTTCGCCATTAAATTTCTCACAATCCTTTATAAGTTCCGCCATCCACTAAAACCGTTTGCCCGGTGATGAACGAAGCCCGTTCCGAGGCCAGCCACACAATCGTGTCCGCCACTTCACGCGGCTCCGCCACACGCTTTAGAGGAGCATCCACGGTCCACGCCTCAAAGATTTCGCTTTCGCTCTTGCTTTGCGCAGCCGACCGGGTCTTCGCCAGCTCCTTCAGCCGGCCGGTAGCCGTATATCCCGGCGCAACATTATTCACCAGAATGCCGTCTTTCCCAAATTCATTTGCCAGGCTCTTCACGAGTCCTACAACCGCCAATCGCGCCGCGTTGGAAAGCACTAAATCAGCCACCGGCTGCTTGGTGGTAACAGAGGTAAGCGTGATGAAGCGGCCCCAGCGGCCGCGCTGCATCTGCGGAATCACCTGCTGCGCCAAATAAACTACGCTTAAGAAATTCTGCTCCAGCGCTTTTTGCCAATCCTCTTGCGTGGTAGCCAAAAATCCTTTCGCGGGCGGACCACCGGCGTTGGCGACACAAATCTCGATTTTGCCGAATTTCGCAGCCACTTCCTCAACAAACTTCTTCACCGCGTTTGCATCGCGGACGTTTAAAGCTTGCGCGAATACCTCTACTCCATGCTCTCCGCGAATTTCCTCCGCGGCAGCTTCCAGCACTTGCGTCGTTCGTGAGCAAATCGCCAGCTTGCACCCTTCCGCAGCCAACGCTTCAGCCGTGGCGCGCCCAATGCCCTGGCTCGCGCCCGCCACCAGCGCGACCCTCCCTTTCAATCCCAAATCCATGAGCCACAATTATAAAGGCCGGAGACAAAGATCATCCTCTTGCTCTCTCTCTGCAGTGACGTTACGCTTATAAGGCCCCATTCTCCCGGCAAATTCCCGGTCGAAATAGAACACTGGGCGCGAGACTCTCATGAAAAATCACAAACACCACCAGGAAACAGAAGCCGTTCACGCCGGGCTGAATTCAGAGAAGAAAAATGGGCCCGTAATGCCGCCCATTCACCAAACCTCTACTTTTGAAGCGGTGGACCATGAACAGCAATTGCGGGCCACCCACACCGACATGTTCTACACGCGCTATGGCAACCCCACTCATACCGTGGTGGAAGCCGCAATTGCCGAGCTTGAAGGGACCGAATCCGCGTTGATCTTTGCCTCCGGCATGGCGGCCATCTCCTCTGCCATTCTTTCGCTCGTCAGCGCCGGAGATCATATCGTTGCGCAGCGTGACATCTACGGCGGCACTACAAAATTTCTTACCCAGTGGCTGCCGCGCTTCGGCATTGAAACCACCTTTGTGGACGCCACCGACTATAGCCAGCATGAAAAAGCTATCCGGCCCAACACCAAGCTTTTGTATCTGGAATCGCCGACCAATCCAACCTTGCGGGTGATTGATCTTAAAAAAGTTGCCGCCATCGCCCAGGCGCATAACTTGATTTCAATGATTGACAGCACCTTTGCCACCCCGGTCAATCAGCGTCCCGCAGATTATGGAATTGATCTCATCATGCACTCCGGCACCAAGTACTACGCCGGACACTCCGATTTAATTTGCGGAATCGTCGCCGGACAAAAATCACTGCTGGAAAGACTTTGGGAAACGCGCACCGTCACCGGTCCCATCATGGACCCTCACGCCGCCTGGATGCTGCTGCGTGGGATAAAAACGCTTGCCGTCCGCGTGCAGCGGCAGAACGAAAATGCCTTGCACGTCGCCCAGTTCTTGTCAGAGCATCCCAACGTCAAACGTGTTCACTACCCATTTCTTCAAAACCATCCGCAGCGCGCTCTCGCCATGGAGCAATTGCGTGGCGGAGGTGGCGTGCTCAGTTTTGAAATCAACGGAACCGGGAAAGACGCCTGCCGCGTCGCAGAAGCTCTGCGCCTGTTTACGCTCGCTCCAAGCCTTGGCGGCGTGGAATCGCTGGTTTCCATTCCTGTGCTTACCTCTCACGCCATGATTCCCGCCGAGCATCGACAAAAGACGGGCGTCACCGAGCAAATGATCCGCCTTTCAGTGGGGATCGAAAGCACCGAGGATCTCATTGCTGATCTCAAACAGGCTTTGGAAATTCTGAAACCCGCCGCCGCGCACGTGCAGGTAGGATAAATCTCTTGAACAATTTAAAAGCAGCGGTCATCGGAGTCGGTTTTGTTGGGCGCGCCCATCTGGAATCTCTGCGGCGGCGCGGCATTCCCGTGCAGGGGATCCTCGGCAGCTCGGCGGAGCGGACGCAGGAGGCATGCCGCAATCTAAATGTCGCGCACGCCTACAAATCTCTGGACGATTTGCTGCAAGACAAAACCGTGGACGTCGTCCACATTTGCACGCCGAATAACTTCCACTTTGCGCAGGCGAAAGCCGCCATGGAAGCCGGTAAGCACGTCGTTTGCGAAAAGCCGCTCTCCATGGACACAAGCGAGAGTACCGGGCTTGTCGAGCTTGCAAACAAGCACCAGCGCATCGGAGCCGTCGCCTACAATCTTCGCTACTACCCGCTCTGCCAGGAAGCTCACGCTCTCGTGCAGAGTGGAAAAATTGGCGAACCTCGCTTGGTCCACGGTAGCTTTCTGCAAGACTGGCTGCTCTTGCCTTCCGACTGGAACTGGCGGCTGGAACCGCAGTTCAGCGGCCCGCTGCGCGTCGTCGCTGATATCGGCACGCACTGGCTCGACCTCATTACGTGGATTACAAATCGCAAAGTCACCGAGCTTTGCGCCGACTTAGGTACGGTCCTGCCTGTACGGCAAAAGCCACAGGGACGCGTGGAGACTTTCCAGAAATCCAGCGGCGCCGCATACGACGAAGTAAAAATTGATACCGACGACTACGCCTCCATTTTGCTGCATCTGGAAAAATCCGTGCGTGGCGTCGTGACCGTCTCCCAAGTGAGCGCGGGTCGCAAAGCCCGCCTGTGGTTTGAAATTGATGGCAGCGAAGCGTCTCTGTCGTGGAATTCCGAGTCTCCCAACACGTTGTGGGTCGGCAAGCGCGGCGAACCGAACCAGGAGGTTCCCAAAGACCCATCCCAAATGTCTCCTTCTACTCGCGGCTACGCGGAGTATCCTGCCGGACATGCGGAGGGTTACCCGGATACCTTCGCCCAGCTTTTCAAGGATGTTTACACCTACATCGACCAAGGCGATTTCAAAACTCCGCGTACCTTTCCTACTTTTGAAACCGGGCACGAAGAAATGGTCCTGTGTGAAGCCATCGCCCAAAGCTCAAAACAACGCCGCTGGGTCGTTATGGGACATCCAAGATGAACCAAACTGTTCTACTGTATTTCCCCGATATACGAGCCCTTCAAGTGCAGTAGAATGTGCGCAGGAGTTTTCCATTGCCTAAATTTGAAGATTGCCTTCAACGCCTAGAAAAAATAGTTCAGGAACTTGAAAAGGGAGAAGTGCCGCTGGAAAAATCTCTAACTCTTTTTGAAGAGGGCATGCAGCTATCGGCATCCTGCCGCAAAGAATTGGAAGAGGCGGAAGGAAAAGTCGAGATTCTCCTGAAACAAAATGGAAAACTGCAAGCGGAGCCGTTCGAACCGCTGGCTGAAAAGACTCGGCGCTAGTGGTGTATTCGCGACGTTGCGCAGTCTAAGTTAAGCAATGCCTGAGTAAGAGCAATCTAAATCAATGTCCGCGCTCCGAAAGACCAGCGCGGCCCGCACACCGCCCGGCGACGGTAGAATTCCGAGGAAGCCGTGAAAACCTCTTGCGTGGTGTTCCAAAGTGATCCTCAGCTAGCTCAAGTCTTCATTACCTCTCTCTCAACGGCATTTCAGTCAGTGCGCTCGGCAACATCCTTGGAAGATGCCCGTATTAGCGCGATCAAACACCGGGCGGAAGCCCTGATCGTGGACATGGAAGCAGCGTCGCTGGATGACCTTCGGTATTTATCACATGAATTGCCAGCCATAAGGATCGTCTGTAACCATAGGGTCGCTGATGAAAAATTATGGATCGCCGCCCTCAACGCCGGCGCGGCTGACTGCTACGCGTCATCCGATACTAAAGCGATAATGAACGCTGCGTTGGGACGCCCAAACGGTCATTCCGAAGCGGCATAATTTCGGCCGCTTCTTTCAGTGCGCGAACGAAATCTCGCTGCGCGCAACAATCGCACTCGCCTTGTTATACTCAACCCTGATGTTGAAAGAAACGTTACAGCAAGGCCAGCAACTGACCGACTTGGCGCTGGAGAGGTTGATTCCAACAGCGACCGAGCGCCCATCTTCCATTCACAAGGCCATGCGGCACAGCGTATTTGCTGGCGGCAAGCGCATCCGTCCAATTCTGTGCATGGAAGCCGCGCGCATGGTGGCCGGTTCCCTGCCCACTGGGGTCGAGGACCTTGGCTCAGCGCTGGAAATGCTGCACACCTATTCGCTTATCCACGACGACCTCCCCGCTTTAGACAATGACGACCTGCGCCGCGGACGGCCCACTTGCCACAAAGTTTTTGGTGAAGCGCTGGCAATTCTGGCGGGAGACGCGTTGCAAACCCGGGCGTATGAAGTCCTGGCCCGGTTGAATTGCCCGCCCGATGCGCGAGTGCGGATTATTGAGGAAATCGCGCACGGAACTGGAACTATTGATGGCATGATCGGCGGCCAGGTTGTGGATTTGGAATCTGAACATGCCAAGCCGGATTTGCCGACTCTCGAGTACATTCATCGCTCAAAGACCGCGGCGCTGATTGCCGCGAGTGTTGTGACTGGCGGATTGTACGCGGGAGCCTCCGAAGAACAGGTTTCAAAATTGCGCTCATTCGGACAATCCATCGGCCTCGCGTTTCAAATTGTTGACGATGTGCTCGACGTGACCCAAACTTCCGAACAATTGGGAAAGACCGCAGGCAAAGATACTGCGGCGGAAAAAGCAACTTATCCCTCCCTGTTCGGAATTGATGTCTCGATTAAAAAAGCGGATGCTCTTGTGGGAGCCGCATTTGTCGCGCTCGAGAGCTTTGGAAGCCGAGCCGAGACCCTCAAATCATTAGCAAAGTTTTTAGTGGAGAGAAAGAGCTAAAGATGGCGCTCCCAGCCAAGCTCATTACCACGGTCAGCCTCCACTGTTTTTCTCAACCTTCCATGTGGTAAAAATAGACAGGCGATGGAGTTCGCCTTTAACCGCCGGGTCAGAACACATAGATTCTCTGGCTGATAACTCCTACAAACTTTGTAGGGAGAACTCTGTCGTGAACGAAAAGCTCAGCAGCTTCATCATCATTTCCCTGGGCGCAATCTTCGGCGCCAATGCCCGTTATTTCATGAGCCGCTACGCGGCCAAGCTTCTGGGTCCAACCTTTCCTTACGGAACGCTGATGATCAACGTCATCGGCAGCGCCATCGTGGGATTTTTCATGATCTGGACCACAGAACGAGTGTTGATTGATCCGCGCTGGCGGCTGCTGGTTGTCGTTGGATTCTGCGGAGCCTTTACTACCTTCTCAAGCTACGCCTACGAATCCATGGCCTATTTCGAGCAAGGCCAATGGCACATGATGCTGGCCAATATTTTCAGCAATAACATTTTGTGTTTAGTGGGCGCGCTGGGGGGCATGGCGCTGGCGAGGGTGAGATAATGGCCAACAACATGGCAGTCCAGGTCACAATTTACCTTCAGGAAGACGACAAGTGGCAGAGGCGTCCTCTGCACATGGAAATCCTGAATTTCCTGCGCGAAGAAAACGTCTATGCGGCGACAGCTTTACATTGCGTCGCCGGATTCCTCGGCCGTCAGCGCGTGAAGACCAGCCATCTGGTGGATGCGGGCGGCAAACTCCCGGTGATCATCATCTTCGTGGATCGCGACGAACACGTGAATCGTGTTTTGCCCAAGCTAAAAGAGATGGCGGCCCATCGGCTCATCGTCCGCGAAAACGTGGTAATCGAGCAAGGAAATCTGGAGTAGCTCACATCTAGTCGAATATCAGTCCAATGTAGGTGCGGGCGTCCCACCGTGTCCCCGCTCAACAAGCCTCGCCGTTTACCCAACAGCCGCGAAAAGATCGGTTTCTCCCGCCACAGCTTGCGGAACCGCTGTGGCCGCTAAGTGAAACAACTCCTCTGCTTGCCGCAAGCTTCGGTCTCCGTACTTCTCCAACAGCGCCAACTGGCTGGTGTGCACGCGGAAAGCCTCAATCTTAGCCTCAATATACTTCCGCACATCAACCCGCGAGGTCACCGGAGCCAGTGAAACAGGCTGCCGCTCGGGCCAGGTTTGCGCGGCGGTGACGTAATACAATTTTCGAGCGCGGTGAGGCTGCAAGCCTGACTCCAACTGTTCCCGAAAGCGGTCCGTACGTCTCGCCCAGTGAAAGGCAGCTGTTGTAAACAAACCGACCATGGAGTGGTCCACATGAGCCGTGACTGTTCCTTCCAGGCCCAGCGTTAAAATTACGTCCGGCTTAATTTCACGAATATGGCGCGTAATCTCTCCCGCCGCGTCAGAAAAATTCAGGTTCGCCAATCCTCCATCCGGATAATCCAGAATCACAGGACGCGTCACCTTCAATAACCTGCAAGCCGCATAAAACTCCTCCGTCCTCATCGCGGAAAGTTCTTCTCCAGACTTCGCTCCTCCACGATTCGTCGCCGCCATCCCGCGGGTCAGACACAGCACATGCGTCTCCACTCCCTGTTCCTGGTAGCGGAGAAGTGAGCCGCCAAATGCCCATACTTCGTCGTCGGGATGCGCGGTGGTACACAATAATTTCAGCATGATTGGGTTGCCCGCTAAACCTTCACCGCAACGGCGATTCCGTCGCGAATCGGCAAAATGGTTGTGAAGGTGTCCGGTGATTCGTAGAGCAGACGATTAAATTCCTGAATGGCTTTGGTGGATGCGTCTTTAGAATTCTTGTCGGCGACCTTGCCGCTCCATAAAACGTTGTCGCTGATAAATAACCCACCCTTGCGCAGTCGCGGCATGGCGAGTTTGAAGACACGCGGATAATCTTCCTTATCCACATCATTAAAAATAATGTCGAATTGTTCTTTCTGCTCCGAAAGAATCTCCAGGGCATCGCCTGTCTTCACTGTGATGCGGTCGGACACGCCAGCCCGTTTGAAATAGCCGCGTGCTTCATCGGCATTCTTAGGATTGCCGTCGGTATAGAACACTCGCCCACCATCGCCTACGGCCCGCGCCCACCAAATGGTCGAATATCCGATCGCGGAACCCATCTCAAATATTTTCTTGGCGCCAACTATCAACGCCAACTGATGTAGTACGCGCGCGACCGCCGGACCCACGATGGGAATATCCCTTTTCGCCGCCTCGGCTTCCATTTCGGTGAGCGTTTCATCCCGATGAGGAAGGATGGAATAAAGATAGTCTTCGACATTTTCGGCGGTCACTCCGTGCATAAGCCATCGCGGCTTGCGATTGTATTGTTGGGACACTTCATTCACCTCAGCGGCTGGTCCGCGCTTCGTTCAACAAATTTACGAGACTGTTTGTCCCGGCTTTAATTCCACGACTTCAACCGCCGGAACTAATTTCCCCAATGCTCCCGGCGTACCGGTAAGTGCGGGAAACGTCCCAAAGTGCATGGGAATCACGGTCTTCGGTTTTAGCAGCTTACAAGCATACGCCGCTTCTCGCGGTCCCATGGTGAAATGGTCGCCGACAGGAAGCATAACGATTTCAGGCGCGTAAAGTTCATGGATAATCTGCATATCACCAAACACGTTCGTATCTCCGGCGTGGTAAATCTTGACCCCATTGGAAAATTCCATCACGTATCCGCAAGCCTCTCCGCCATAAATGATCTGGTCACCGTCGGTAATTCCGCAAGAATGTTCAGCATGCACCATAGTGATCTTTAGTCCACCCACCGTCTGCGTACCGCCTTTATTCATGGGCGCAATCCGTTTTACGCCCTTCTTTCCCATCCAGGTACAGAGCTCAAAAATCCCCACCACCTGTGGATTGTGTTTATTGGCAATTTCCACCGCATCGCCAATGTGATCAAAGTGCCCATGCGTGCACAGCATGATGTCCACTTTTTTAACGTTCTTTTCCTGCTCCGGACACATCGGATTACCCATCACCCAAGGATCCACCAACGCCACAAGCCCTTCAGGGGTTCGAATCCGGAACGCCGCGTGGCCCAGCCATGTGACCTCAACGCCCTTAAGATTCATATGATTTCAAGACTCCTATATAAGCAATGCCTTAGCACCATTCTATTGATCTATGCGAAGAGTAACAAACCGGATAACCCTGAGCCCCACGTAACTCGCCATGAATTGTCGCTCATCGAAATAGCGATTACCATGGAGAGGAATGAACGAACTGAAAGTTCTAATTACTCGTGAACAGATTGCGGAACGCGTTGCGGCGATTGGCGCCGACATCAGCAGCGAACTTGCCGGAGAATCCGTCCTGCTGCTCGCCGTGTTGAAAGGCGCGGCAATTTTTCTGGCGGACTTGGCGCGCAACATTCAGCTGGATACCTCGTTCGACTTCATCGGCGTCTCCAGCTACGGCCCCCGCCCCAGCCCCGAAGACGAATTGAAACACGGCTGGGATTCCACGGGAGAAGTCCGCGTCACCAAATATCCTGACCAGTCGCTGGCCGGCCAAAACGTAATCGTGGTCGAGGACATTCTCGACACTGGCATGACCTTGAACTTCCTGAAAAAAGTGATCCTCGCCCACGAGCCTAAATCCTTCCGCATTGTTTCGCTTCTCGACAAGCCGTCCCGGCGCAAGCAGCCAATTCAGGCCGATTATGTCGGCTTCACCATTCCCGATGAATTTGTAGTGGGCTATGGGCTGGACTACGCCGAGCAGCATCGCAACCTGCCCGATATCCGCATCATTCCCCGCGGACGCTAATCGCGCAAAAGCGAAAGTGGGTTCCGTTTTCCTCAATAGAGGCACCTGCTTTCCGCTGTTATGATGAACACAATGGCGGCATCTTTAAGCAAAATAGATCTCCCCGCGAGCGCGGAGCCTCTTCTTTTGGAGGTGGCGGACGCGCTCGGCTCGACACTAGATCTCGACACGTCCCTGCGCAAGGTCGCCGAACTCGTCCATAAAGCTATTGATTATCAGATATTTGCAATATTTTTGTTAAACGAAAAGATGCAAGAGCTACGCATCCGTTTCCAGGTCGGCCACGCCGCCGATGTAGCAGAGCGAATTCGCGTCAAAGTAGGAGAGGGCGCCACCGGAATCGCCGCGCAAATACGCGAGGCGGTCCTGGTCAGCGACGCAACCGAATCAAGCCAGTACATCGTGACCGCAGCTAACCATTCTCAATTGGCTGTGCCCCTCATCCATAAAAATCGCGTGATTGGCGTGATACACATGGAGGCATCGCGCGCGAATTACTTTAACGAGGAACACACACGGCTGCTCACCCTCATCGCCTCCCGCATGGCTGTGGGTATTGAAAACGCCCGCTTACACACTCGTACCACCCGCCAGGCAAAAACGCTCCTGCTGATGAACGAGATCGCCCGCGAGCTGACGTCAATTTTGAACCTCGACGAACTGCTTCGCCACATCGCGGAATTGCTAAGCCGCCTGATTGATTACCAGATGTTCAGCATTCTGCTGCTCGACGCCGCCGGAGAAAAGCTCCAGCACCGCTTCTCGCTGCGCTTTCAGGAAAATATTCATCTTAAGAATGACATTGCCTTGAATCAGGGTGTCGTTGGCTATGCGGCAAGCCAACGACAGGCCGTACTGGTCCCTGACGTGAAAAAAGATCCGCGCTATATCATGACAAATCCTGAGACGCGTTCGGAACTGGCCGCGCCGTTGATCTATAAAGACAAAGTCATTGGCGTGCTCGATCTGGAGCACACGAAGCGGGGATTCTTTACTGAAGACCATCAGCGCACCATGACCACGCTGGCGGCACAAATCGCAATTGCCTTGGAGAACGCCCGCCTTTATGAAGAAATCGCGCGCCAGGAAAAGCGCCTGGAGCGCGACATGCAGATGGCGCACGAACTCCAGCTGCGCCTGCTGCCGCCAAAAAATCCCAAGCTGGCGAAGCTGGAAGTCGCCGCCAAATTTGTTCCTGCGCGCGCCATTGGCGGCGATCTATATGACTTTTTTTCCTATTCCAGCTCGAGAATGGGAATCGTCATTGGGGACGTCAGCGGTAAGGGCGCGCCCGCGGCCATTTACGCGGCCTTGGTAAGCGGAATATTGCGGTCGCACACGCCCATTGAGCCCAGCCCGGCAGAGATGCTTTCCGCGGTGAATTATTCCTTAAGCGAACGCCGTATTGATGGGCAATTTGTTTCTCTCATCTATGCCCTCTGGGATGAACGCCACAGCACGTTACAGGTCTCGAATTCCGGTTTGCCTCGTCCTATTTATTGCCAGGGCGGAAAGCCCGAAGTGATTGACGCCACCGGCCTGCCTTTGGGACTTTTCGACGATGCCACTTACGATGAATTTACTTTTCGTCTCAAGCCCGGCGACCTTTTCGTTTTCTTCAGCGACGGCATTCTGGATGCGCGTAATCCTGCGGGAGAATTATTTGGACGCGAACGCGCCGAGCAGGTGGCCAGCCGCTGTTGGGAAATGAGCGCCCAGGAGGTAGTAAACTCCTTGTTCGACGCCGTCGAGGAGCACACCGCCGGGGAAGAAACCTTCGACGACCAGACTATCGTCGCCATTCGAGTGAAAGGACCTTCGGGCAAAGGCAAGTGAGCCAATCTACCAGCCGTTCCCAGGAACGGCCCCCATCATTTGTGTATCAAGCAACGAAGCGCGCCGGGCAGCGCGGCGCTGAAGCCTTGCATTGCGATAAATTACCCGCTTCAGAATTGGCCCGACGCTTTGGCACGCCGCTTTACGTCTATTCCGCTTCCATGATTAGGGAGCGGGTGAAAGCGTTTGAAAAAGCCTTTCACGGATTTCCCCACACCATCTGCTACGCCGTGAAAGCAAATTCGAACCTGTCCATCCTTCGCCTGCTGGCGCGGTTGGGCCTGGGATTCGACGTCGTTTCAGGCGGCGAATTGCAAAGGGTCTTGCGTGCGAACCGGGCCGCCGCGCGCCGCGTTGTCTTCTCCGGCGTGGGAAAAACCGCCGCCGAGATCAATCTCGCGCTGCGGTCGAATATTCTGGCCTTCAATGTCGAAAGCGCGCCGGAGTTGCAGCTCCTGGGCGAGTGCGCGCGCAACCTCCGAAAAAAGGCCCGGATTGCCCTTCGCGTGAATCCTGATGTCTCCGCGGAAACGCATCCCTACATTTCAACCGGACTGCATCAGCACAAATTTGGTATTCCCATACAGCAGGCGCGTGAGCTTTACACGCTGGCCGCACAAGAAAAATCCCTGAAGGTTGCTAGCGTGAGCGTACATATCGGCTCGCAAATCCGCGACATAAAGCCTTTTCGCGAAGCCATGGAGCGAGTTGCCGAACTCGTTCGTGAACTTCGCGGCGAAGGACACGATATCCGCTACGTAGATGCGGGTGGCGGTCTTGGAATTTCTTACGATCAATCCGACAACGACGCCTTTCCCGATCGTGTCGCCGCATACGCCGAGGCCCTTACCGCGCCTTTGCGGGACTTGAAAATACATCTGCTTCTGGAACCGGGCCGCTCCATTGTTGGCCCCGCAGGCATCCTACTCACCCGGTTGATTTATAAGAAAACAAATGGCGCAAAGAAGTTTCTCATCGTGGATGCCGCGATGAATGACCTGATCCGCCCCTCGCTCTACAGCGCGCACCATGAGATTGTTCCCGTACAGCCGGACTCCAGTTCAGCGGAAAAGGTGGACATCGTAGGCCCAATTTGCGAAACCGGCGATTTTTTCGCCCGCGATCGCCAACTCCAGGCAGTGAATGAAGGCGACTTGCTCGCCATCCTCGATGCCGGAGCATACGGAATGGTCTTGGCTTCAAACTACAACACGCGCCCGCGGGCCGCCGAAGTCCTAGTGGATGGCGCAAAAGCAAAAATAATTCGTAAGCGCGAAACACTTCAAGACCTTCTGCGAGCAGAGAGTCTTTAACCTAGGCCGCTGGAGACACGCAAGCTAGGTTCGACCTCTCCGTTCGATATCCCAAGGTAAATTTACGCGCCCTGTCCTGCAGCGTATTGCCCCACAGCTTGCGGCTGTAGCTCGATCTGAATTCCGCCGATCCATTTCGCCATCAGGTTATAGATCAGCGCGCCAATCGCTCCGACGACAAAGCCAACCGCCCCATAAATGATGGGGATGAAAAGCGCGAGCAGTACGACGCCAATCACGCCGAGTGCAGCGAAAGGATTGCTGTGTTCATTGCTGGCCATGGCCCCCATTGCTCCCAGTGCGCCCAACAACCCAAAGAGCAGAATAAACGGAACAAAAATCAGTGCGATAGTCCCGTAAATAAATCCCAGGATCTTCGCCACTGACAACACGCCTACGGATTTCACTGTCTGCATGAGATTTTCCTCGTGAATTGGTTTTTCGCTTCCAATGACATGGAATTGTACAGACATTGTCAATGTGCAGCTTTTTTTCGACATGAACCGTACTTTAAAGCTGAAAGTGGTCTTCACCCTATTTTGTTCGCACCGGTACAAATCAACAGAAGCCTTAACGCATCTGAATTGCAGGAGAAATCAGAATGGATCCGGCCAACAAAACAAGTGAAGTCACGCCGCAAAAAAGCCCAGGTGGCACGGCGAAAAGAAAAAATACAACTAAAGATCCCTACTGCCACGAAGGCGCGGTCGAGCAGGACAAGCCCAACCAAAGCGACAACACTTCCATGACCGGGCAAATGGGTCACAGAAACAAGCCCGCTGACCTCGACTCGCTCGATACGGACTTCCCCGAGCCCGGAGAAAATCCGGAACACTCCGGCGAATAAATCTATGCGGCACTCGCACGCTCACATTGGCGGCATCTTGTCAGGTAGCGTAACCGGCACGTTGATCAGACCTGTGGGCAACCCTCAAATCTCCACTTCACCCTGCAAGTAAAAAACGCAAGTGCCTTCAAGTTCCACACGGTCGCCGATCAAGCGGCAAATAATCTCTCCACCGCGTGGCGATGCCTGAAAGGCTCGAAACGTAGTCTTTCCCAGCCGCTTTGCCCAGTACGGAGCCAGCATGCAATGCGCACTCCCCGTAACCGGATCCTCTGGGATGCCCTTTGCCGGGGCGAAGTATCGGCTCACGAAATCGTAATCTCCATCGCCCGGCGCAGTCACGATTACTCCGTCGCGGCCCAGGCGCGCAATCGCGGCCATATCGGGCGCAACATCACGCACAGCCTGCGCGTTTTTCAGCACAACCATGTAGTTGAACTCGTTGACGAATATCTCGACTGGAACCACTCCCAGCGCTTCGGCCAGTCCGAATGGCGTCACGATCCGCTCAGATAACCGGACGGGAAAATCCATCACGTAACCGGCATTCACCTGCCTTACTGCGAGTGGGCCGCTTGCGGAATGGAAAATCACGCTTTTGCGTCCCGGCTCCAGCCGCTCCATTACAACTGCCGCGCTGGCAAGCGTGGCGTGACCGCAAAGCGGTACTTCAGTGGCGGGCGTAAACCAGCGGAGACGATAATCTCCGGTTTGAGGGACCAGAAACGCGGTTTCAGCTAGATTGTTCTCCGCGGCAATGGCTTGCAATATCGCATCGGGCAGGAACTTATCCAACGGCATCACGGCGGCGGGATTCCCTGCGAAACGCCGCGCAGCAAAAGCATCAACCTGAAAGATTGGCGCGCGCATGACCTAACGCAGCTCTTCCATCACCTGCTCAAGCACTTCCCTGCCTGGACGCACCACCGATTCCGGCAAAGTCGCCAGCGGTTGATCAGTCATGTTAAGCATGTCGAGAAAATTTGGCGCCTGCGGGTTCACGTAGAAAACTCCCGTGAGCACTTCGCCCTTCGCGTGCGCTTCATTCAGGCGATTCAATGCGTGCGCGCGATTGGTGGCATCGTAGGCCTCTTCCAGTTTGCGTAAGCGCAGACGAGAACCGTCATGCATGGTGACTTCGACCGTTGTGCCCGGGTCATATTCCACCGCAATGTCTTCGAATGCCGGCACAAAATCAATTTCCTGCAGTGGCTCCTCGTGGTCCTTCATGTATTTGTAAGACTTCGTGGACCCTTCATGATCATTGAAGGTCACGCACGGAGAAACCACGTCAAGCATCACCGTTCCCTTGTGCGCAACGGCTGCCTTAAGCATGCTTAAGAGTTGACGTTTGTCGCCGGAAAAAGAGCGCCCCACAAAAGTCGCGCCCATGGATATCGCCAGTGAGCAAGTATCAATCGGCGGCAGATCGTTAATTACGCCGGTCTTGAGTTTCGATCCAAGGTCCGCAGTCGCGGAGAACTGACCTTTGGTCAGACCATACACGCCGTTGTCTTCGATGATGTAAATAATGGGAAGATTGCGCCGCATCAAGTGCACGAACTGGCCGAGTCCAATTGAGGCCGTGTCGCCGTCGCCGCTGACGCCCAGTGCCAGCAAGTTGCGATTAGCAAGCATCGCCCCGGTCGCGACCGATGGCATTCGTCCGTGCACGGCGTTAAAGCTATGCGCGCGTCCCATGAAGTATGCGGGACTCTTTGACGAGCATCCTATGCCGCTGAGTTTCGCAACCCGCTCCGGCTGTACGCCCATTTCATACATCGCATCAATAATGCGTTCAGAAATCGCATTGTGTCCGCAACCGGCGCAGAGAGTCGTCTTTCCCCCCTTGTAGTCCAGCACCGCAAGTCCAATGTGATTGGTCTTTGGAGCGGGACCAGGCGTGGGGGCGGATGTGGAAGTTGGCGTCGTAGCCATTTACTTTCCCTCCATAGTCATAAGTTCGTCAGTGATGGAGCGTGCATCCATGGGCAAGCCATGACTGTGAGCCATGCTGCGCAGGCGCGTTACTTGGGGCGCTTCCACGTCCAGCTTGAGCAGGCTGAGCATTTGCGCGTCGCGATTCTGCTCGACCACATACACACGGTCGTGCTGCTTTATGAAATCGTGAACTTCGCGCGTAAACGGATAAGCGCGCAGCCGCAGATAATCGGTCTCGACTTTGTATTCTTCGCGAAGCTGATCGCGCGCCTCAACCAAGGCCCAATGCGACGTGCCATATCCAATGAAACCAATTTTCGATTTCCCCGTCTCCACTATCGGACGCGGAACAAAAGAGCGCGCAGTCTCAAACTTGCGGTTCAGCCGCTCCATGTTGTTCTCATAATCGTCAGGGCGTTCGCTGTACTGCGCCTTTTCGTTATGGCCGCTACCTCGCGTAAAGTAAGCCGCCGCGATGTGTCCGTTGCCCGGTAGCGTGCGGTATGGGATCGCGTCGCCGT
>JANWKU010000021.1 GCA_025451215.1 Terriglobales bacterium | reverse complement strand
TTTGCAGTCTAAGTAGCCGTACAAGATTCCGGGGACAGGGTAAATAAGAAGTGAAATCCTTCAAAAATTCCGCACTCGTACATTTTGTATTCTCCGCCGTGGTGATTTGCGCGGTGGCCGTTAGCGGCAATGCGGCCAGCGTGAGTACGCGGTCCCTGACAACGAAACCCAAAGCTCAAAAAGTGCATGAGAGCGCGCATGCGCGGCGTCACGTGCGGCGCTTGGCGCGAAGCCGCGGTCATGTAGTGCGACGAAGACATACAACAACAGTCGCAACCACCACCCATAAAACTGTTGTCACGCAGACGGCTGTTGTTACGCGAACTTCAATTGTTCACCGCCGGCGCCACCACTATGTGGAGCGCTTTACCGCCAGTTCCTTCGCCGATGATGTCACCGAAGGCGACGTCACAGGTGGCGAGGATCCGGTTGTCCGTCAGGCCGCCATTGATGCTCTTGGCGATATGAACGGCACCGTGGTCGCGGTCGAACCGACCAGCGGACGCATTCTGGCCATGGTGAACCAGAAATTGGCTCTTTCCAGCGGCGCACAACCTTGTTCGACTATTAAACTTTCCGTAGCACTCGGTGCACTTAGCGAAGGGCTCATTACGCGCGACACGCCGGTTTCTCTTGGCGGACGTTATCGCATGAACCTCACGCAGGCGCTGGCTCATTCCAATAACGCTTATTTCGAAGCCGTAGGCCGCCAACTTGGTTTTGAAAAAGTCAGCCACTATGCGCATCTTTTCGGACTTGGCGAACTGGCCGGGTATCGAATTCCTGGAGAACATCTGGGAACGTATCCCACGCAAGTAATTCCCGCGAGTTTGGGTGGAGTAGGGAAGATGTGCTCCTTCGGCGAGGGTGTTTCCATGACGCCGCTGCAATTGGCGGCTATGGTTTCCGCGATTGCCAACGGTGGCACGCTTTATTACCTGCAACATCCCACAACGCCGGATGAAGTCACTGACTTCGAGCCGCGAATTAAGCGGCAATTGAACATCGCAGGACTGATTCCGGAAATGTCAGACGGCATGGCCGGAGCCGTCAACTACGGCACCGCGCGGCGTTTGCACTTGAATTTTGACGAAGAGCAGATCCTTGGCAAGACCGGTACCTGCTCGCATGAAGGCACCCGTTACGGCTGGTTTGCCTCCTACGCCAACACCAATGCCGGACGCATCGTAGTGGTCATCTTCCTCGAAGGCGGCCGTCCCACGTTCGGACCGAAGGCTGCGGAGATCGCAGGCCGCATGTATCGCGCGCTCTACGATCACAACTTCTTCCTGGAAAAGCCGACCGAAGCCGGGATCAAATCCGTCAGCGAACAGCAATAAACTTTTATCGGTAAATGAAAAGGCCCCTCGCAAAGGGGCCTTTTTGTTCTGTGTAATTTATCGCGAACGCTTATCGAGCAAATGATCGAGGAGCGGACTTACCTGATGGAAGCGTTCAAGCATTCTTAGAATGTCTGCTTCAAGCTCGTCCAGAGCAACTTCCTCCCAGCCTTCCATCAACGTGAGCGGGCCATAATCTACACTGACATTCGGCCATGATTTTTTCACGAAGTTGTTTCGAAACTCTTTTGCGAAGTCTCGGCTGGCGATACGATAACTCTTCAGCTCCCGCAATTTCAAAGCATGGATGTTGTAAAGCGCACGAGATTCCTGAGCTGATTCCGCGTTCATCCAGATGGAAAAGAAAATTCCTGAACGGTTCCGCACCTGCGCCATGGAATCGTTTGTCCAGAAAGGTTTTTGGAGCTTCAGCACGGTACAGTTTGTATAAAACCCCTGCTTGCAGACCAGGCCGTGGCCCGGGTGCCGTTCATCATAGCGCCGCTTGACCTCGCGGAACGATGCGTCAATAGTACGCAAAGAGATCATGATCAGCCTGTCCGGGACATCGAAATTTCAAACAGTGGTTTAATTGCTCGCCTTCACAGTCAGCGTGCCGATTTTTTTGCAGTCATCGGTCTGCATGATCGGCGTGAGCGTGATTGTGTCTTTGTGGAACGTACCGTGCAAAACGCATTGCTGGAAGGTTCCGGCGACCGCTTCTGGAGGAGTAAGGCCAAAGGCCGAGATTGCTCCATCCGCGTCGGTCGTCATGGCGGAGAGGCGGCTTCCGGTGGTTTCCACGTGGCTGACCGGCTGGGTCTGGCTCTTGCCGGTACTTGTCTTGAACGTCCAGGCCTTGCTGTGGACGAAGGCGTACATATCAGGCGCGCTCTTCTGCCAGTAATCAGGATCGGCGGTGTAGGGAACATCTAGCGCCGAGTAAGTTCCTTTGGCGTTGCTCGCCATCCCGATATAGCAACTTCCATCTTCCGGCATGGACGGAATATTCAACGTGACGGTATAGTCGCCAGCGCCGGTCTTCTGAGGAGAGCCCTGAATGGTGCATCCGTTGCCGCTGCTGGCGGTCACGCCCTTGCTCTCATCCAGATTGGTGACCGTAAATACGACCGGCTGGGCCGCGCCGCTGCGGTACTTGGTGGTCTCGGCGTTTGCGGAAGGCGCAAGTTTCACCTCCGGCGTCGGGGAAGCCGTTCTGTTGACGTTTGCATCAGGACGCGGTGAGCTACTTTCCTGCTGCGCATTTGCTGCTTCCGGCGAATGCGATGTGCAAGCCAGCCCGCAACACAGAGCCAAAATGCCGGCAACCAAACCTGCTTTCATCATGAGTGGTCCCTCGTAATAAATGAATTGCCAAGATTAATGGCGGTCAGGCGCACTTTCCTGTTGCAACTGCTTCGACCAGGGAAAATCCTTGCGCGCTTGCATCAGTTCCTCTTGTGCCTGTTGTGCCTTTCCGAGCATCGGGAGAACCTGAATTCGAATGATATGCAACTCTGCTTCATTCACCCAATCAAGGGCCTTCTCCGATTCCGCCAGGCTCGTCTGATACTGCCCCGACTTCGCCAGTTCGCGAACCAGATTGTACCGGGCATCGCGTTGCGCGGGATCAAACCGGAGCACCGCCCGGTTCCAGCGCTCAGCCCTCATCCAATCGCCGCGGTCTTCCGACTGCTCGCCTTCGTGGACCGCATAATTGGTGAATGCCGTAACCGCGCCTGCACTCAGCAAGAGCAGGAAAACCAGCGTCGCAATTACTGGGAGTGCTTTTGTAACACGCGAGCGCGAGGATTCTATCTTGAAAATTGCTGGATTGTCTCGAAAAAGATTGTCTCGGGAAAGATTGTCGCGAGAAAGTGCCAGAATTGGCAGCGCCAGCCATGCTGCCAGCAGAACCATTCCTTCGGGGCGGGATAAAGGGTCGTCACACACGCCAGCGGCAAGGAACGCGGCCACGCCAGCCAGCGCGCAGAAACCGTGGGCATCCCTTCGCGCGTGCCAAGCCATACGAAACCACGCTGCGAAATACGCAAGCATGACGGCCAAACCAAGCCAGCCCTCTTCCACCAGCGCCTGTACGAAAATGTTGTATGAATCCGTTTCGTAATTAATGAAATGAAATTGGCTAGGCGGAATTGCGGGGGCATCCTCACGCAAATTTTTGTTGTACACGCGATAAAAACTTCCCGGGCCGCTTCCCATAAATGTGACATGATGCAAAGAGTGCTTCCAAAGAAAAACTCTGCCCTGCACGGCCACAGACAGCGAACGAGGATTGCGAACACGGCCGGATGCGTACCATCCCGCGAGTAGCAGCAAAAGCGCCAGCACAAGCGCACGCTGCCGGAAGGACGCTCCTCCGCTCAAGGCAAACACGATTGCGCCCGCGGCGAATGCAAACAGGGCGGTGCGTTCGGCGGTCGCCGCTATGCCGCCAAGAATTACGACAGCGGCAACGACGCGCCATCCCCGGCGCAACGGCAATGCCAGGACTGCCCAAATGGCAGACGACAAAAATGAAGCCACAAACAATGGATTGCCAAGTGTGGAGGCCGCACGCATTCTTCCGGGCGCTGCAACTCCCGAGAAGAGGCGAGGCAGGTCATAACCAAAATGACCAGAAATTGCGAAAGCGGCCACGGCAACCGCGCTCACGCCAATCGCAGCCACTGTGACTTCTGCCGAAATTCGCTGGCGAATGAATGCGATCAACAGGAATGCCGCCGCCCCGTAAGGCGCGAGCACATGCCACGATTCGGCCCAGTTATGGGCATGCAGGGTTGAGGCTACAATTGCCGCCGTCCAAAGCGCCGCACTCCACGAAAGAGACCGGGGAATGATGCGTGGCAAAGAATTCTCAGAAAGTACTCGCGATATTCCGCCGCGGCTTCCGATATTGAGGCAGGCAAACACAGAGAAGGCACCCGCCACGAGTAACAAGACAGTCTTTGCCCCGAGGAAAGGAGACGTGAATACGGGCAGGACGATAAGAGCAACTCCGGGAAGGATCGTTGGCAACAGCCAGTGCCAACCAGAATCTATTTCTGAGTGGATGCTCACCTCGCTTTTTCGACGACCATTAAGTGAAATACGAATCTCTGCACGAACCCAAGCCGCCGGTAAATGTCCGCGGCCCGAGTGTTGTCTTCGCGCACATGCAGAAATGGATGTTCGCCGCGAGCACGGATTCGCCCCGCTATCTCCGCCACCAACCGGGTAGCATATCCATGCCCTGTGTGTGCCGGATGGGTGCAGACCGCACTGATTTCCGTGTAGCCCGGCAGCTTCAAACGTTCGCCCGCCATCGCCGCAAGCTGTCCGTCTCGGTGCACTCCAATGTAGGATCCCAGTTCACGGGTGCGCGTGCCGAATGGCCCAGGCTCGGTCAACTTGGCCAGGGCGACCATCTCGGGGATGTCCTTTTCGTGCAATTCCTGTAAGTCCGATTTCGTGGAATGTTTCTTAGCGGAAGAGACCAATGCGCTTTCCTGCCACATCTGCACTAGCGGAAGCTCGCGGATCGCCGAAAGTCCTTCCGGCAACAATGCGGGCCGCAAGAGGAATAATCCCACGACTTCGCCAGGCACCATTACTCGAGCCAACGCAGCGAACGATTCCGGTGTGGGTTCCTCCAAGCCAGCGAGAGTGGTGACCTCGGCGGAGAATTTTCTCGCCACCGCATCGCCGTCCGCAAAGCGCTTTTGCCGGGTCGTCAGGGCATTCCAGATGGGATTGTCGAGAGGATGCATGAGTGCAGGCGATGCGCGTCGCAGCCTTTCCAGTGACAGAAGTAAAAATAGCAGAAAGACTATTAGAGAAGGACGTTTAATCCACGATCTTGAATCGGAGATACGGAGCCGCCGACCTAGGCAAGTTCTAAAGAGTCATTGGAAGGAAGAATTTCTGCCGCAGCCTATTGCTGCAGGGCTTTGTTCTTGAGCCAATTCACCAAATGCTCCCGGCTGCTGCCGTGAAGCAGGCGAAACTCCATGCCCAGCATCCCAGCCTCATTCATCCACATGACCTGCGTCTGGCCGGCCACGCGCGGGCCAAAGGGCAGCTCAAAGAAAAATTCCACGGAAGAGGAACGAGCGAGCGGATTGCGCATGGTGACGGCCATGCCACCTTCGCTTAAATTCTCCATCATGGCACGCTGGGTAACAGTATCCACGACGAATGATACGGGAATGGTGACGTGATGCCGGAAGTAGCGCCGGCGTTCGGACTCCATAATCCCATGGAAGGTTTTTACGCTCGAGGCAACGGCCGCAGGATTGAGGGGTTTCCGAAACACCACATTAGCTCCGCCCTTCAGGGCCTCCACTGGCTCGTGTCCCTCGGGTAGGCAGACAAACACAAAGGCGCGCCGGTTGGCACCGATGCGGCGAATGGTTGCGATGACGTCCAGGGCCGGTGACAACGGCAAATCCAGAATGATTCCATCCACGCGGTGGCTAGACAGATACACCAATGCCGCTCCGCCGGAGGTCGAGCAGGTCATGTTTGAGCCAATAGTATCCAGCGCGCCTTTGACAATTTTCAATGTGGAATGGTCATCAGAAACAAGCAAAAACTGCAGCGCAACTGCTGTCGTTGTGGGCATCGTACCGGGCTTTCTTTTGAATGTAAGGAATCACGTGAAGAAATAAAAACACAAGATGAGAAAATTACTGTTGTCACGTTGAGAAGTGTTCGGAAAACGGAACAGTCCCATTTTTGCCCTTTTGGAGCAGCCCTGTGTCAGCCCGCTTTCAGCCCGATGTAGGCGCGGGCGTCCTCGCCCGTGCGGCTGTCGGGCCGCGAACCATCCTCGCTAAGATCAAGTTGGCATTTTGTTGTCGAGGCTTGCACGTGCGGGGATGCCCGCGCCTACATCGGTTCGGAGGGTCGGGCTGGGACTCTTTCTACTTCTTGCCGCTGTTTATCTCGTCGCGTTCCACGATGCCGTCTTTGATGAAGATCGTGCGCTGCGCATATTCGGCGATGTCGTGCTCGTGGGTTACCAGCACGATGGTGTTGCCCTCGGAATGCAGGCGGGCAAACAGCGCCATGATTTCGTTTCCCGTCTGGGAGTCCAAATTTCCGGTCGGCTCGTCGGCCAGGATGATCGACGGCTTGTTTACCAGGGCCCGAGCGACGGCCACGCGCTGTCGTTGTCCGCCCGAAAGTTCATTCGGCTTATGCGTCATGCGCGGTCCCATGCCTACGGCATTCAGGGCTTCGGATGCCCGTTCCGTGCGTTCCGCCGCGGGAACGCCAGCGTAAATCAGCGGCAGTTCCACGTTGTGCAGAGCGGTAGCGCGGGCGAGCAGGTTGAATGTCTGGAAAACAAATCCGATTTCCTTATTCCGAATGCGCGCCAGTTCGTCATCATCCAGTTCGCTAACCAGTTGCGCATTCAGCCAGTACTGCCCTTTGCTGGGAGAATCAAGACAGCCAATCAAGTTCATCAGCGTGGATTTTCCCGATCCGCTGGGGCCCATGATAGCCACATATTCATTGCGGGCAATCCGCAAGTCAACTCCGCGCAGAGCGTGGACCTGTTGCTCCAACCCCATGTCATAGGTCTTCCACAAATCCTGCGTGCAAATCATGCAGGACGCGGGCGGCGCTGAAATTCCAGGGGCGGCGGAAAGATTCAATGTGTCGGCTGTAGCCACGCGATTCTCCTCGTAATGCACCTACTGGGACCTAGGTCCTTACATTGGACGCAGCATGCGGACGGAGGTCACGGGACAAAAACGTCCCTCTCCACCATATACGGTTTGGGCCCGCAGGAAGTTCCCATCGCCAACTGAGCAGTGAGACGCCACCAGCAGCACCCCAATTATAGTCCTCCGCGGTTGTTGTGGGCTGCCAAAAAGGTTGCATGAAAAGGGTTTTACGGCCCCAAAAGTGACCCATAAAAGGCGATAATTTGAGAAGCAAAAAGGCCGACTTCATCTTGATTTGAGGATGTTTAAGACATACAATAGTGGCACTATTGAACTGCCCATAGGAGTACCCTTTATGTCCCGGGTAGGTTTAGGTTTACGCCTTATTCTGGCCTGTCTCTTTGCCTGTTTGTTGGTCTCAGTGTCGGCCTTTGCAGCGCAACAAGATCAAGCGCAAAAAGATCAGTCGAATTCCATCGGCCAACCCGATCAGCCAGCGGCCGCTCCGCTTCCCGGTCAGGATCCCCTCATCCGTCCCTTAGACAGCAAACAGAAAAAGGATAACGAGAAGCGCTTCAAAAAAGAAGTCAGCGACGTTTTCAAGAAGTGGCTGGATGAAGATGTGGCCTACATCATTACCGACCAGGAAAAGCAGGCGTTCATGCAGCTCTCGAACGACGAAGAGCGCGACCATTTTATTGAAGCCTTCTGGCAGCGACGCGATCCTACTCCTGACACGCCGGAAAACGAATTTAAAGACGAGCACTACCGCCGCATCGCTTATGCCAACGATCATTACGCATCAGGCGTGCCGGGGTGGAGGACTGACCGCGGACGCATGTACATCAAGTACGGTGAGCCAACGGAAATCGAATCCCATCCGTCGGGCGGCAGCTATGAACGTCCCGTTGATGAAGGCGGCGGCGAGACGTCCACTTATCCATTCGAAGATTGGCGTTATCGCTACATTGAGGGCATCGGCAACAACGTGGAAATCGAATTCGTGGACAAGTGCATGTGCGGCGAGTATCACATGACGCTGGATCGCGGCGAAAAAGATGCGCTTCTGGAAGTCCCCAACGCTGGTTTGACCTGGGCCGAACAGGTAGGCACAGCGAACAAGGGTGACCGCGTTGGGGGAGTTGGGCTCGAACACTTGGGGTTGAATCCCACCGATGAGACTGCCCTACAAGCCAAAGAGTTTGACCGCCTGTCGGACTTTGCTAAGTTAAATGCGCCTCCTCCAGTAAAGTTCAAGGACCTGGAAGAAGTCGTCCTGCACAAACTCAGTTACAACTTGATGCCGTTTGACGTGCAAACGGATTTCGTAAAGGTCACCGATGACACGATCCTGGTTCCGATCACGATTCAAATCAAGAACCGTGACGTCACGTTTGTGAATAAAGACGGAGTGGAAAAGGGCATCGTCCACATCTTCGGACGCTTGACCACTATCGGCGGCTCTATCGCGCAGACGTTCGAAGACACCGTTGAAGAAGACGAGCCCGCCGAGGTACTGCCCAAAGTAGTCGAGTTGTCCCACGTTTACTCGAAGGCCGTACCATTGCGTCCGGGAAGGTATCGTCTGGATTTGGTGTTGAAAGATGTAAACGGCGACCGTACTGGCACATGGAGCAAAGGATTGTTGGTGCCGGAATTCGCGGATGACAAACTGGCTACCTCTTCTCTTATGGTTGCTGACGACATGGAACCGGTGCCCACCCGCAACGTAGGGACGGGGATGTTTGTAATTGGAGCAACGAAAGTCCGGCCTCGTCTGGCTCCAGCGGACGGGAAACCAGCCCTGTTTAAGCGCAATGAGAGAGTGAACTTCTGGATGCAAGTCTATAACCTGTCTGTGGACACCAAGACTCACAAGCCATCAGCCACGGTGCAGTATGACGTGATTAGTCAAGCGACAAATAAGCCCATAATTCACACCGTTGAAAACACGGACAAGATGGGCAATGTCGGAGAGCAAGTGACCCTGGAAAAGAGCATTGCCGCTGCGAATCTGAATCCGGGGACGTATCGTATAGAGATTAAGGTAAACGACAATTTGTCCAAGCAGGCAGTGGCGCCGGTGGCGACTTTCGCGGTTGAATAGTTGGGTTGCTGGCGTCCACGGGGTGGAATGAATGCTTCGCAAATTCTGGTTCTTGGTAGTGGTAATGGGAATGGCGCTGCCCGGCTTTTCCGCCGATCGGTTCGCCTCCATCTCCGGATACGTGCGCAGCTCGCAAGGTGTGCCCCAGATGGGCGCGCTGGTGGAAGTCCTCGGTTCTGCGTTTCACTCCGTGCACCTGTTCACGGATGAGAACGGTTTCTACTCCGCCACCGGCATCTTGCCCGGTCTCTACGACATTAAAGTTTCCGCTCCGTCATTTCTACCCTCGCTTCGGGAGCGGATCGGCTTGCGCCCGGGCAGCGCGTCCACAATCAATATCACTTTGAGCACGCTGTTTGATGCCATTCAACTTGGTCCCATTCGTGACGCAAAGGACCAGGACGACTGGAAGTGGGTGCTGCGCTCCTCCGTCAACCGCCCCGCGCTGCGCATTTTTAGCGGTACTCCGCTTGCCGGATCTTCTGACTCGCAGAATTCGGACAGAGATTTGACTGGCACCCTGTCTTTTGTAGCAGGCAGCAATGCCACGGGCTATGGTAGCAACGGCGATATGAGTGCTGCGTTTCGCGTGGAGCGCTCCATGTTCTCCGCTGGAACCATGGCCATCAGCGGAAATCTCGGCTACGGCGATTCCATACCGGCAGGCGTGGTACGTGCTTCCTATACTCACCGCATGAGCAATGGCTCTGTTCCTCAGATGGCGCTCACCATGCGGCATTTCGCCTCACCCGACGGGGCTCTGCCGAATTCCTCGTTGCAGGCTGCGGAGTTGACTACCGGCGACGACCTCAATTTCGCCAACGTGGTTCGATTGAAGTTTGGCAGCGAATTGGAAACCGTTCAATTCATGGGACAAGTCACGTCCACGTTCCGGCCTTACGGATCGGCCGAGTTACACCTTTCCCCGGATACGGTACTGGAATATGCGTACAGCGGCTCAGCACCTGATGCGGATCGGCCGAATGGCTTTGATCCGCTTCCCGCAGAGTTGAGCCAGCCTGGGCCTCGCATGAGCATTATGCAGTTCTCCCCGGCGCTGGAGCGGGTGCACCACCACGAGGTCTCGGTTTCCCACCGCGCGGGCAAGACTAATGTGCAAATCGCGTTTTTTGCGGATCGCGTCGCCAATCCCGCCCTAGTTGGTGTGGGTGAGTTTTCGAGCGCCGATGGAAATGTGCTGGCCGATCCCAATTCGGGTACTTTTACTTATCGGGGCGGTAATCTCGATACTCACGGGATGCGGCTCGTACTGGAGCGCAAGATTGCCGCGGACCTGAAAGCCACGCTCGACTATGAGTCGGGAGGGGTGCTTGATGTTAGCGCGGGCCAAGATTCGCTCGACAACGCGTCGTCCTCAATGATCGTCCGCAACCGTCAGAGTGTGGCGGGAAAACTTGCCGGAGACGTTGCCAAAACCAAAACACGCTGGGCTGCCTCCTATCGCTGGATCAACGGCCAGGCGCTGACTCCCGTGGACATGTTCAACGTCTCGCCGGGACAGGCCGATCCATTTTTGAATCTCTTCATCCGCCAGCCAATCCCGGGTACTGGTTTCCTGCCGGGCCACATAGAAGCGGTGATTGACCTAAGCAATCTCCTCGCTCAAGGCTACGTCCCCATGATGGGCCAGGATGGCCGGACGGTCTACTTGGTGCAATCCGCGCGAACGGTTCGCGGCGGCTTGGCGTTTAGCTTTTAATCCAGTCACCCCGGTTGGATTGCAGTTTCATCTTGGACATTTTTACCCAGTATGAAATCCTTCTGTTGGGAGCGATTCCCTTAAAAATGCTGGAGCCGCTTAATGTGCACCGATTTCTGTGCATTTCGGCGTCTTGCAAAACCAAAAAAAGCCGCGAAATTAGAATTTTTCAATATACATGCATCGAATTGGGTGCAATAATTCTGGCCCTTGGATTGCTCTGGCAAAATGTAAATCGCACAATTGGGGTCTAACTGCATGTGGATCGAAAAGCTTTCCAGCGGGGTACTGCGGGTGCTTACCCCGTTGGGCCCGCGGTATATTCAGCCGTCATTTATCACTCGCGTTTACCTGATGTGGCTGTTCCGAAATTTCCCCAACCTCCCGGCTGAGGTATTGAGCGGGAATCAAAAGAGACTTATTGACCGCCTGTGCGCAGAGCAAAAATTCGTTTCCCGCCCGCGAATCAACGCCCTGGAAGATGCTCCAATCCTCGGGACACTCGAAAGCCGGCCTGCGGCGCCGTCCGAGCAAATACCTCCGCGTCGTCCGAACGCGAGTATCGGTGAAGCAGTCGCCCCCTTCGCCGCGGATGGCCAGCGACGCTCCTGAGCGGTGCGCGAATGGAAAGCTAATCGAGCAATCGGAATACTGGTAATCGGAAGGCCGGTAAAACAGCCTCTCAAAACATATCAGAGTGTTGATCAAAGTACTCGCCCTTCCAGTTTGTTTATTGCCACCTCGACAAGCTCCGTTTGATGTCACGAAAGTTGTTTCCTGACCGTATTTATTGATTTCCGCGCGTATGCACGATTATTGCTGGCGGAGGCGCTATGCCGCAAACTTTTTGGATGCGACTGGGGGAACGCGCGCGAAAATCACTCGCAACCCCTGTGTTACACTCGATTCTGGTAAAAAATAGTAATTTGAAATTGCACGCCAGCGGCCTCCCGGTCGCAAGTTAAAGAAATTCGGATCCATCATGGCGGCGGTTCCAGCGGGCGCGTAGCTCAATTGGCAGAGCAACTGACTCTTAATCAGTAGGTTGTAGGTTCGATTCCTACCGCGCTCACCATCTAACCCATTCATTAAGTGTTGATTGCCAGTGATGCTTCTTCAGCCGAAGAAAACTTTACTTTCAGACTGTGCCCAGTTTTGTGCCCAGTTTTCACCGGAGAAGAAAGATTAGGAACGGTAACGGACAAGCTTGGCGACTTTAAAAAAGTCACGGATCGATATTACCCAGTCGGCAAGTGGATGATTTTGATGCACAATCATGAAGTTGTGGGCCAGGTATTCCACGATCGAAATTCTGCTCTGGCAGATCAAAATGCAAGCTTAATGATCCAGTCGATAATGTCTTTCAAGGGAACGATCGTCAGGATCAGCGGCACCAATGGAAGAAGCAAAATTCCGACGAGCCTGATAATCGATTCTCTACCAAACGGAAAAAGCTGAATCTTGTTAACTGTGTTAAAAGAATTGCCTAGGTCTGCCAAGGACTGCAGATCAGGGGTTCCCAGCAGCGGTTCGTTTTCACCAGGTGTATGCTCCACCCACTTATCCCGAAACAAATCCACATAATTGCTTGAGAGGATGCCAAACTCGCGTCGAGCTCTTCTTCGAGCAAGTTCAAGGTGAAAGACAAAGAAAGTCAATGGCAGCAACACCAACAGCATTAGGAAAGCAATTGCACCCACGATTTCCAGTTTAAAATCTAGCAATTTTGCATGGGCATGCCATATTCTTTCCCCAATGAAACCAGACAGCAGCATGGTTTGCGCAATCAATACGGGTGCAAATGCTGGTATGCTGGCTCCGAGAAAACCAAGTCCGGCCACTCGATCAGGATGGTACAAGTTCAGCCGGAGCCGCAAGCCACGCACTCTCCATAGGAATTGATACCAGAGAAACAACCGGAAATACCAGCGAATCAGTAGAAAACGAAAGATCGGAAGGCTCACGAACGCGTACCAGTATCCAGCTCTGCTAAAAACCGTGGCGTGCTGAGTTTTCATGGCATACCAAGTAGTAGTGGTAAGCACAAGCCGGTGGGCCCAAATCCAATATCCGACAGTAAAAGAGAACACTAATAATACGATTTCCAACCATGCGGAATTCCTGAGACGCATGGTTGACGCGATGATTTCGTCGAAGCGAGCGCGATCTCCCGAGTCAATGATATGTCGCTCCAGAAACTGCTGGACGACGATAACAATGCGCTTGTGCACAATGAATTCAGCAATAATTAATGACGGTAAGGCCGCGAAAAATCGGACGTGAACCTCCACATCCAGCAAAAATGGCACCGCGACGCCTTCAATTGCATGATGATCAACGGCAGCGAGAATTAGTAACGGAACCCAACAGAAAAGCGAAATGGTAATAACTCGCCGGCGCAGGAGACCAAGCGCAGGGGTTGAGAGCCGACTGCGAAGATATAGCTGGTATAGCGGACCGCCCAGGTTGAGCGAAAAGTACCTGTCGTCGTCGGACAGATCAAGAGATCGGTATTCTCGAGATTCTTTATTTGACGCCATTACTCAGAGTGGTCTTGCCAATATCGGGTCATGTTCAGCGGAGTCCATTGCAATCCGCTCCTCCGCCGGGGCACTCTAATTGGAACTCGCAAAGAAGGTTCCGTTCGTTGACGCTAACCACCGGTTACGACCGCGTGAACTGGCAAAACTGGCAGTTAACTCTTGCACGCAATTGCTTAGTATGGCTTCCGGTTCAGTTTCACTGGCTCCCTGTATGGAAGAGTAACTTCATTTTTTGCTCGCAGCGAATGTTCATTGCTCTGAAGAGTCGTGCTGAACCATTCAGATTTCAGTTTTCATGAGTGCGAATAATTGGAGGTGCACGCTCTGCTTGAATCGACAAAACGCGAGTGCGCGATCCTCACTGGAACACGTGGCCGGGCTCGGCGATGCTTGTGCTTTCTTCTGCTTGGACTAACCTTCTTTCTCGGCTGCGTCGCGAGCCATACACGGAAAACCTCTTCTCTTTCGCGGGCCAAAAATGTGGAAGCCTCAGCGGGGGAACTCAGCTCGCGAAATCAGTCCCTGCTTGCTATCTATTCGGCTGAGATCGAGAGCGCCGCGGACCAAATCATCCTGGAGTCACCTGATCCATCCGTTCGTAGGACGGCATTGGCATGGAAAGCTGAAACGATCCCTATCCTGCAAACTTCATTGTTGAATACCGATCCTTTAGCTGCCGTTATCGACACCTGGGCATTCATCTTCCAGGCACAAACATACATGGATCGCCCGACGGCAAAAAAAATGTTTGGTGCGCTTCAATCGATTCCGCCAAGCACACTCCAGAAGATGGAAACTCAGTTAGAGCAATTGGTTATCAGCGCCGCGCCCTCGGCCCACATGGAGGACTTTCGCCAAAAAGTTCGTAACTGGGCTGACGCTCATCCAATTCAAACGGAGTTGAGCGGTCGTCAGTCGGCCGATGCAGACCTAATTCGCCTGACTCGTCAAGACGACCTTGGATCGCTTGCTTCTCTCAGGGCGCTTCAGGAAAGCATGGGAGATATCACCGCCCGCCTGGATTCATATAACTCCTATCTGCCGAAACAGATCCGATGGCAAGCGGAACTCCTCATGAGCGATCTTGCAACCGATCATAACTTCAACGCCGCAGCAAATAATTTTACGGTTTTAACCCGAGCGCTCGACAAGACGTCAAACAATCTCGGCCGCATGCCTGAGTTAGCGGCAAAGGCACGTGAGCTTGCCGTGGGAGACGTCGACAACCAGCGTCTGGCCGCTCAATCGTTCTTGAGGGAAGAGCGGATACAGGCTGTCGAAGAGTTGACGGAGCAAAGAGTCGCAGCGATGGCTGATTTGCACGCCGAAAGATTAGCTGCCACAGCGGATCTTCGCGGGGAACGGCAAATCGTGCTCGATGCCGTTCATCAAGAACAAATGGCTACCGTGAAAGACCTACACGTCCTCGCACAGCAGACACTCAACGACCTTGACGCGAGATCCCGCCGGCTTATTGATCATCTGTTTTTTCGCGCTGTTGAATTATTCCTGGTGGTTCTACTCTTGTCCTTTCTATCCGTGTGGATATTGTTGCGCCGATTTACTGCCAGGAACTTGTCGACTCACCGGCAGTATGATCGTGCAGCATAATCATATTAAGACGCCCATGCTATTCGGGGGATGGCAAATGAGGCAATCTACCTTCCCAGCGCCTCAGTACAATTGTGTATTGCCATATACGTAATCAATATATCTCCGCAGTAGGAAGCCATCATTTCTGTATTTGTCAGATAGTAAAGCCCCAGCTCCCAATTAAGACTGTCGCTCTTGCCAGTAGCGACGTTGATTTCCGCAAAGTACCGTTCAGGGCGTGGACAGCTCCACCTAGCTGCGAACTTTTGAAGCAAAACAGCACCATCCACTGAAGAGCTGTTACGAGAAAGTCCGCACAATGCAATTTGAAGGGGCGAACGATGACTTTTCGATTCATACGATTCTCTTGGGTATTAGTCGCTGTAACCGGTCTAGTTTTCGCGAGTGGATTCACAGCCGCTGAAGCACAAACGGGCACCGGTGCAAGCCCGAACACTCCGGCAGCGAATGCAGAACTTGCGACCGCCGCTCCACAGGAGCAGGAGCCAACCCAGGGTCAAGGCGGATCTGTTCCCCCCGAAGACAAACCGAAATCATACCTGGATATCTACGGCTTTGTGATGCTCGATATGGGCTACGACGTCAAAACAAATAATCCGGACTGGTTTGACGTGATGCGCCCTTCCAAGCTGCCGTCCTTTCCGGGAGAGTTTGGGAAAAATGGCAACACCTATTTCAGCGTGCGGCAGTCCCGCTTTGGCGTGAAGGGAGAACAAGATACCGCAATGGGAAAGCTGAAGTACGAATTCGAATTTGACATGTTCGGTGTCGGCGTCGATGCCGGCCAAACAACCATTCGTCCCCGTCAGTACTATGGCGAGATCGGGCCGATTCTTGCCGGCCAGACAAACAGTGTTTTCATGGACGGCGATGTGTTTCCTAATGTTGTCGAGTATTGGGGGCCTAATGGAATGGTGTTTCTGCGCAATCCCCAGCTGCGATATACCCCGCTCAATGGAGCAACAAAGCTTATGTTCGCATTGGAAAAACCGGGCGGCTCAGGAGACGCGGGCGTGATCGCCGATCGCGTTGATCTGTCAAACATCCACCCCAGATTTCAGTTTCCGGACTTCTCGACTGCGATCAGCCACACTTGGGAAAACAAAAGCTACCTTCGCCTTGCAGGCATTGTTCGCGACTTCAAGATTGACAACCTCAATAACAATGTCACCCAGAATGTAGTTGGTTGGGGCATTAATGCGAGTTCAAACCTAGTATTCCACAAGAATATTCTCCGATTGCAGTACACGTACGGCGAAGGAATTGAAAACTACATGAATGACGCGCCTATAGACGTCGCGCCTAAATTCGACCCTTCCAGCACCATTCAACCGATAAAAGGACAAGCAGTACCCATGTATGGCCTTAGTGCCTATCTCGACCATAGTTGGTCGGAAAAGTGGACGACTGCCATCGGCTACTCGCGGCTGCTCATGCACAACACAAACTTGCAGACTCCGGATGCGTTTCATGCCGGCGACTATGCAAGCACGAACCTGCTGTATTCGCCGTTCAAGAATTTTATGGCTGGCGGCGAACTCCAATATGGCCGCCGATTCAATTTTTCGGACGGGTTCAACCCAAATGATTATCGAATCCAGTTCTCATTCAAGTACAGCTTTGACTACAGAGTCTTGGGTAAAAAGCCCAGCTAACTAGAGGTGTCCCATGCAAGCAGTCAATCCCCGAACTATGCGGCTAATCACCCACACAGGCATCTTTAAAAATCGCAAGATCGCGATGTTCCTCTTTGGCGCGATCTTGATTATTGTCGGCGCAGATTATCGCGCATGGTCACAAGCGCCAGCAGAAGCATCATCCACGACTAAACCTCGGATTGAAAAAGATCTATTAGGAGAGAAAGAAGTCCCGGGCGATGCTTATTACGGTGTGCAAACCGCTCGTGCGCTGGAAAATTTCCAAATCTCTGGCGTTTTGATCAATCACTATCCCAAATTCATTGACGCGTTTGCCTTAGTCAAATTGGCTGCTGCGCAGGCCAATACCGATGTGGGCGCGATGAAGCCGGAACGACTCGCAGCAATTCAAAAGGCTTGCACCGAAGTGTTGGCAGGAAAATACCACGATCAATTTCTCGTCGATTGGTATCAAGGCGGTGCCGGCACTTCGACGAATATGAACGCAAATGAGGTGTTGGCCAACATTGGCCTAGAAGCGATGGGCCATTCGAAAGGCGAGTATCAGTACCTTGAACCACACGACGATCTAAACATGTCGCAGTCCACGAATGATTCTTATCCCACGGCAATCAAAGTGGCGATCGTCCTGCAAAATGAGGAGCTAATCAAAGAACTGGAACAGCTCGCGCAGTCCTTTCGCACGAAAGGTGATGCTTACCTGGAAGTTGTGAAGATGGGCCGTACCGAAATGCAGGACGCCGTACCAATGACAGTCGGGCAAGAACTCCACGCTTTTGCGGAGTCGCTGGAATGGCAAATACAGTCATTGAAGGATTCTGAGAAATCGCTTTACGCAATCAACATGGGTGGCACTGCAATCGGCACGGGGATCAACGTTCCGAAAGGCTACGCGGAAAAGTGCGCACAACATCTGGCAAAACTCACCGGCAAACCGTTTGTTCCAGCCTCTGATCTGATCGCCGCTACATGGGACCAGCAAGGCTTCGTGGATTATGCCGGCGCGCTGAATAGCTTAGCGGTCAAACTTTCGAAGATCTCAAGCGATCTGATCTTGTTAACCTCGGGGCCTCGAGCCGGACTGAACGAAATTGACCTGCCCGCCTTACAGCCTGGATCTTCCATCATGCCGGGTAAGGTGAACCCAGTTGTACCCGAAGTCGTGAACTTAGTTGCTTTTCGTGTGATAGGCAACAATTATGTTACGACGGTGGCCGCTCACAGCGGACAGCTGCAACTCAACGCCTACGAACCCATCGAAGGATTGACGGTCCTTGAATCGCAGCATCTGATTTCTCAAGTATCAATCCTCTTCCGCAGCAAGTGCATTGACGGCATTACTGTGGATGAGAAGACGCTCGCTCACTACATGGAGACGAGCGTAGGCATCGTTACTGCGCTAAATCCAATACTGGGTTATGACAAAGCCACGGAACTCGCGCAAGAAGCCTATAAGACCGACAAGGGCGTACTCGAATTAATTCGCGAACAACACCTTCTGAGTGAAGAACAAATTAAACAACTGCTCGACCCGGTTAAGCTGACCGGTCTCGACAAGAGCAAGTACCAGCAAAAATAAATTTCACAGAGCCGAACATTCCAGAAAAGGAGCATCCCGTGAAACAGCCTCAAAGGGTTTTGAATATATTCCTCGCCGTCGTTGTGAGTTGTTTCTCTCAATGTGCTCTTGGCCAGACGAGCAAGCCGAACATCGTTGTTTTAGCGACTGGCGGAACAATAGCTGGCGCTGCTGCCACGGGGGCGCAGGCGAGTTACACATCCGGAAAAGTGACAATTGACGCCATGCTGGACGCCGTTCCCGGAATCAGAGACTTGGCCACTCTTAAGGGAGAGCAAATTGCGAACGTGGGCTCGCAAGACATGTCGTTCGAAATCATGCTGAAGCTCGCCAAGCGAATTAACGAACTGTTGGCAACGAACGACGTGGATGGCGTTGTCGTGACGCATGGCACCGACACTTTGGAAGAGAGCGCATTTTTTCTCAATCTGACGGTCAAAAGCGACAAACCCGTCGTTATGGTCGGATCGATGAGGCCGTCTACTGCGATCAGCGCGGATGGCCCATTGAATCTGTATGACGCAGTGGCGGTTGCCGGCGATCCAAACGCGAAGGGTCGCGGGGTGTTAGTGGTCATGAACGACTGGATCCAGGGAGCGCACTCTTTGACCAAAACCAGTACAACGGCTGTACAGACCTTCATGTCGCCGCTACGAGGGTTGGTTGGCATTTCTTCCTATGGGAAGAATGATTTCTACAACAATCCTTCGTGGAAGCACACCACATCGAGTGAATTTGACATTTCAGATGTAACGCAACTTCCGAGAGTGGACATTATTTTTGCGGACGAGGACATGTCCCCAGACCTGATCGATTGCAGCGTACGCAATGGCGCCAAGGGTATCGTCATCGCGGGCGTTGGCAACGGCAACATGAACAAGGCGTCGGTTGACGCGGCTGCACGTGCAGTTAAACAGGGTGTAGTTGTCGTGCGCAGCAGCCGGGTGCCTACGGGCACTGTTGGTCGCAATGTTGAAGTCAAAGACGATGAGCTTGGCTTTGTGGCTTCCGACGAACTCAACCCGCAAAAATCACGAATCCTGCTCTCGCTGGCGCTGCTGAAATCACACACTCCGGAGCAGATTCAGCAGATGTTTGCGACGTATTGATAGGAGGCTTCGCGTGGGTCAGCATCGTGTCAAGACAACCGGGACAGCGCGGCAAAGGCTTGTTTTGATTGTCACATTAGTGGTTATTACGTTTGCAGCAGCTCTATCCCGCGCGCAGCAGACAGGCGGAGATACCGCCCAATCCGCTCCTCCCCAATCCGCCGCTAAGCAGCAGGCGACGGTGGCAACTCCGCCTGATCCGACAATTGAGAACAACATCGACGCGGTTGAGTCGGACGAGTCCGAGGAAGCCACGCGAGGGTTTAAACATTGGAACGAGTTCGATGGGAAGTACATTACGGCGCGTGCTGGAGGCGGATTACTTGTGGACTATGCCGCTTTTGCCCAGGACCAGGAAAGTAAGGATCAATTTTCCCTCACGCCTGCTTTCAAACTTCGCGATTTCCGGTTTCTGCTTTCCGGAAAATTACCTGAGTTTAAGAAATCCGTCACCTACAGCGTCGGAATCATGTATGACGCCCCCACTCACTCTTGGCTAATGCGGCAAACCGGAATCATGGTCGCACTCCCGAACAAATGGGGGCATTTGTTTGTTGGCCGCACAAAGGAAGGATTCTCGCTCAACAAAGTGATGACAGGTTACGACGGCTGGACGATGGAAAGAGCCCCAATGAACGATGCAACGGTTCCGCTGCTCGCAGACGGAATCAAATGGATGGGATATGACCCCAAGCATGGCTTTTTATGGAATCTTGGCTATTACAACGATATTTTTTCCAAGGGGCAGTCGTTTTCATCTTATTCAAGCCAGGAAGTTGCCAGATTCGCATGGCTTCCCATTCGCGCCGTTTCAGACACGCATTCACTCCTTCACATAGGGATCAATATGCAATACGGGAAACCCGTCGACAACCAATTTCAGCTTCGCTCGCGCCCCGAAGCCTTCCCCGCGCCTTTTTTTGTCGATACGGGTAAGTTCCTCGCAACTTCGGCATTTATGACGGGGCCGGAGATTTATTACCGCAGAAAATCGTGGCTGTTCGGCAGCGAATACTGGATTGACAAAATCTCGTCTCCTTCAACGCGTAACCCCTTATTCAATGGAGGTGACGTAGTTGCAACGTGGATCATCACTGGAGAAACACGCACTTATAACACAGTTGGGGGATTCTTTAGAGCAGTAATGCCGCGAAGGCCCGTCTTTGATGGAGGTCCCGGCGCATGGGAACTCGTATCTCGATATTCGTATATCAATCTCGATAGCGGCACAATCAGCGGAGGCAGGTTCGGCAGGTTCTCAGAACAACTTAACTGGTACCTCTCCCAATACGTACGCCTTGAGTTTGGCTATGGCTATGGGCACCTCGACCGCTTTGGGTTAAGTGGCAACACCCAATTTTTCCAAAGTCGTATTCAGTTACAACTCTGAACGACGGTTCTCTGTTGGAAACGGCTTGAATTGTATTTGATACGGAGGTTAGAAATGAAAGTCATAAGTGTTAGGCGCAATGCCCGGCTTGCACTGGTTGCATTCTTAGTGTGTGCAGGATTTCCAGTACTCTTTGCTCAAACCAGCACTCAGCGCAGCCCAGTGGCACCTAGTCGCGAACAGGTGCAAGCCGTTGTTGATCAAGCTTACGAGAAATTCAAGAGCGATACCGGAGGTAAAAATGCGGACTACATCCCAGCGCTTGCCCAGGTGGACTCAAAGTTATTCGGCGTAGTCGCCATAAGCACAGACGGTCAGATTGTCTCCGATGGTGATATTGACCACGCATTTTCTATTCAGTCAATCTCGAAAGTCTTCAGTCTTGCCCTCGCCATGAACGAGCTGGGGCCTGATGCAGTGTTCGCCAAAATCGGTTCCGAGCCAACTGGACGCCCCTTTAATTCCGTTGATGCCGTTGTGGACATGCCAAGCCACACCGGGAATGCGTTCGTCAATGCTGGCGCAATCGCTACAGTAAGCCTGATTTCAGCTCCCAGCGCCGATGCGAAGTGGCAGATGATTCTTGATTTTTACAGTAAGGCTGCTGGAGAAAACCTCACGCTATTGGAAGATGTTTATAAGTCCGAAGCGGCCACAAACACGGGCAACCGAGCCCTCGCAGCTTTGTTGCTCAAGTACGAACGCATATACGCCGACCCACTTGAATCGGTGGATGTCTATACGAAGCAATGCTCTGTCGGGGTAACAGCCAAGCAACTTGCCGTGATGGGTGCAACCCTCGCCAACGATGGCATTAACCCTATTACTCACGAGCGAGTAATCAAATCGGAAAATGTTCCCGAGATTCTCTCCACCATGATGATGGCTGGCCTCTATGACGGATCCGGTGGTTGGGCCTGGCACGTAGGCTTGCCGGCTAAGAGCGGCGTTGGCGGGGGAATTATTGCAGTGTTTCCGGGCAAGGGCGCGATTGCCGTGTTCGCTCCGCCGCTCGATGAGGCCGGCAATAGCGTGAAGGCTCAGAAAACTATTAATTATGTTGCAGAACAGCTTGGAATCAATCTTTTTTCGCCGCGCTCCGTCGGACTGAAATGAACCTTGGGGTAACAGGCTCGTGAGGACACGGCCTCTGATCCAGTTTACGTAGCTACTAAAGCCGAGTTGTTTGTTGGGGATTATAAGTAAATGAGATCTCACGCAATCCTTCGTTGTGTTTTGCTCACATTAGTTTTATCTATCGCTAATGTCGGGCGTGGACAACAAAATTCATCAAGCCCACCGGATGCAACTAATAGCGCGGTCACATTAAAGGTAATTGATCAGTTGATTCAACAGAATGAGCAGTTCGAGACGCAGAACCAGCAGATGGAAAAGCAGAACCTACAACTACAAAAACAGAACGAGGAATTGATAGAGCAGATCAAAACTCTGCGTGAGACGGTGGATCAGCATGTCAATGTGAGTGAGCAAAGCACAGGAGCGGCGTCGGCTCAAATCGCTGTTGGGAAAACGGAAAAACAAACAGCACAATCCTCAAGCCAAAGCCAAAGCCAAAGCAAGGTTGATGATAAAAAGAAACTTCCACAAGCCTCAGGAGGTAATCCCGCCATCTTTGGAGAATTCAATCCTGGTCGCGGGTTTACGGTTGGAAGGGGTGAATACGGCGAACTAAATCTCAGCGGTTATATGGCTGCCAGATTTCTGGACCAATTGCCAGGCAACCAAACGGCCATCGATCATTTGGGTCGCCCGATTCAAGTCACTCCTCGCAAAGATTTCCAGTTCCATAGGGTCATGTTGTTTTCACAAGGATGGCTGTTCAGCCCAAAGTTCCTATATTCGACATTCCTTTGGACAGTACAGGATACAAATCAAGTGGCCGTGGGTGGCGCCATCTATTACAACTTTGGCAAAATTATGACGCTTGGATTGGGGTGGAATGCTTATCCGGGTACACAATCGCTACAGGGTTCCCATCCCTATTGGGAATCTTATGATCGCGTAATGGCGGATGAATTCTTCCGGCCCTACTTCTCGCAAGGTTTGTTCGCCAAGGGAAACCTGCTGCCGAAGCTTGAGTACAGATGGATGTTCGGAAACAACAATAGCAACCTCGACGTACCAGCCGTCAAGCTCGATCGGAATCTTTCCGCCGGCGCCGCTTTAACGTGGTATCCAACAACTGGTGAATTTGGTCCACGAGGAGCTTTCGGAGACTACGAGAATCATCAGAGTCTTGCGACGCGCTTCAATCTAGCCTATACATATAGCCCGGAAGACCGCCAGTCGCCAATCGGCACTCCGGCGAACAATACCACCCTGCGCATTACTGATAGCCTCAATCTATTTGATACCGGTTCCCTCGTCCCGGGTGTGACGGTTGAAAGGGCGCATTACAACTTGGTTTCTGCAGCTGTGGGGATGAAATACCACGGTTTCTGGATTCAGGGTGAAGGCTATGGAAGGTTGCTGGATCATTTCATTGCGGATGGGAAATTGCCGATGGCCGAAATCCGAGATGCTGGGTTCTATGCCCAGGCTGCGAGCATGATCGTGCCCAAGAGATTCGAGCTTTATGGGGGTACTTCGTATATTTTTGGTCAGTTTGCCGATCCAAAAGAATTTATCGTCGGGACGAATTACTATCCCTGGAACACACGGAACATCCGGCTGAACACACAGCTGATCGAAGTAGACCATTCACCTGTCAACAGTACTTTCGGTTTCTATGTCGGGCAAACAACCGGCCCAATTTTTTCCATCGGCGTGACCGCACTCTACTGAGGAGGGTGATCCTTGGAAGATATCGATGTGCTCGAAGCGCAAGAAATCTAGGAGACCGCAATGAAGAAGGTTGGCACCGCAGCGGCGAAAGAACAATGGTGGCCGCGTTCAGGGCGATGCCGCGTACCCAAGCAGTTTGCTTGGTATGTGGTCGCTGTACTGCTCGCCTGCAATTGTTTATGTGCCCAATCGACCGAAAAAGCGCAGGAACAGTTCGAGCTGAACGACTCTCACCTTCACCTGACCAATTACATACAAGAAGGCACAGACATCCACAAGCTTCTTGGGATCATGGGAGACAAGGTGGGCCGGGCGGCTATTTTTGGCATCCCACTGCAGCAACAATGGTCCTATCGTAATTCAGGAGACCGCGCACCGACCTATTATCTCGAATCCGATTCTCCTCTTTATTACTACTCGTTCACAGATGCTTACATCGCGATGGCATACAAGTCGCTTACAAAAGATGAGCAAGCCCGCTTCGATCCTATGATCACGGGATTTAACCCGTCTGACATGTACGCTGTCGATCACATCAAGCGTGTGCTCCAAACTTTTCCCGGAGTTTTTACGGGCATCGGCGAATTCACTATTCACAAGGAGTTCGTGTCGGGGAAGATTCCCGGTGAAGTGGCGAGCCTTACTGATCCTGCGCTAGGCAGGATTCTTGATTTCTGCGCAGAAAGCGGTCTGCTGGTCATAATCCACAACGACATGGATACGCCCTTTCCGAAACCCGGCAAGCCTCCGGCTTATCTCGACCAGATGAGAGATCTAATCAAACGCCATCCGAAAACTACGATCATTTGGGCCCACACTGGAATGGGGCGCATAGTACGCCCTGTTCAACATCACGCTGCTGTACTCGAATCTATGCTGAAAAATCCGGCGTTCTCCAATCTCTATTTTGATATTTCCTGGAGCGAAGTGGCGAAATATCTTGTCAGCAGTCCGGAGACAATCAAGATCAGCGCCGATTTGATCAATCGATATCCGGATCGTTTTCTCTTTGGGACCGACGAGGTAGCTCCGACAGATCAGAAGGAATATCTCAAGGTCTATGATTTGTACGCTCCATTGTGGAAGTCGCTGACGCCAGAGGCATCGAAGAAGGTGAGAAGGGATAATTACGAGCGGCTGTTTGATGCAGCCCGAATACGAGTGCGCGCTTGGGAGCAGGTAAATGTACGTGTCTTGGGAACTACCACGCCTCCTCACCAAGATGTCAAAGTTTCCATGGGAAATACTAAAGAACGGTTTCGTTATGCCGCAATTGATCCTGGGTACACTAGGAACTAATACGAATCGCTACTTTCGTATACGAACACTTTCGATACTCAAAAGAATTGTCACGTTATTTTTCGCTGCTTATGCTGCGTACAATTCCGTTCCTCTCTTGGCAGCACAATCAAATGCTGATAAACAGATCAACGTGAATTGGCTCTACGGGTCTTATATTCCAAAGGAAGTTCCGCTGCGATCATTGGACTCTCATGCTCGGTTCAAGTTATATGTGCGGCAAACGTACACCACTCCAGGTATTTACATCAAGACAACATTATTTGCGCTGCGAGACCAGATTAAGGATCGCAATCCTGAGTGGGGCTCAGATCTTTCCGGCTTCGGTAAAAGAATGGCTGACAGGCAAGCTCAATTCATCATTCAGAATTCTGTCATATCTCTTGGAGATGCGGCTTTGGGATGGGAGCCACGTTATGACCGTTGCCGCTGTGGCGGCTTCTGGCCGAGAACGAGGCACGCAGTAGTTCGCAATTTCGTAACCTACGATCGAAGTGAAAAGTCGCTCCGGCCGCAACTCATGCCCTACCTTGGCGCCTTTTCTGCATCCGCTTTAGCCACGACTTGGGAACCGGGAAATCCATCGTGGCAGATAAGAGGCTACCAGGCTGCTATTACTCAGGTATTCATAGGTACAGGCATCAACTGGATTGGCGAGTTTGGTCCTGAAATAGGTCGAATCCTCCACAGAAAAAAGAGTCACAATTAAGAACAACGCTTCGGATGCATCGTTCCAACATAAAGGTCTGCAAACGGTAGATCAATGCAATCCAGCAATGGCTTTGTTCTGCAATACACGCACTACCACCCGACGATTCACAGCATCTTCCGTCTCTTTTTGTGCGGTCTCGACTTGGCGGCTTTCGCCCATCGCTGCGGGAGCCAGCATTCGCGTCAAGGGAACGCGGCCTTGTTGGACGAGAATGTTGGTCACATTGTCGGCGCGATCCTCGCTTAGACGTTGATTCAGAGCCTCGCTGCCAACTGCGGAAGCGTAGCCTTTTACCTCGATTACATAACCGTTGACAGTGCCGGCTTTTTCGGCCAGATTCAGCAATTTGGGAACAAATTGTTGATCTACCGCGGTTTTGCCATTCGCGAAATATATGGTCACTTGATCGAGTATGTAATAGTCATCAAGCTGGCCAAAGCGCGCGGTGGCCGCATCGATAGCTGTCTTATTTGCTGAAATCTGTTCTTGATGCTGCTGTATCGCAATGTTCTGCTTTTCTATCGCTGCATTGTTCTGCTGTGTTTGCACTTGAGTCTCGTGCAAGCCTGCTTGGATTGTTTCAGCACTCTTCAGGTCATTGCCTTTGAAAGACACCTTCTTCGCCACGAGTTCGTGCTGATTGTTGTCAGTGCCCTCGACATTAACTGCGAGGCCCGGGATGAGGGCAGCCATGGTCATTTCTTTCCGGCGGACTTTTAAAGCGCCTTGTACCTGTCCCACTTCAGTGTCGCTGTTGAGTAAGACTTTGAGATGCGGAGAATCTGACGTTTGCAAAATCATCACATCGCCGTCTCGCGCCTTAATAATACCTTCCACTTGCACAGAATCGGCAACCGCAATTGCGCTTAGTGAAGAAAACAGTCCAATCGACACGATGGCCATGAAGCAGAAATTATTCGGACGATACCTCATATGTTTGCCCCTCTCTTTTTTACTTACGTTTCCGATGAGACGCTAGTGTTCGTTCAAAGCAATGTTCCCATGGATCACTAAGCGTACGAAGCTGCCTGAGCAGTGAATACTGGCACTTCGTACATCGTCTAAGTACGGAGAGATTCAGCGGTAAAAATTATTATCTTCATTTCCGCAAGTTCTACGAATAGGCGCGATTCCTTACATCCGGTAAAACGGTGAAATCAGAAAAGCTCGGGGCCAATCTGCGAAATCGAAACAATTGATTTTTAGTTCGACCAGGAGGCAATTGTCATGAAGATATGGGTTTTTATTCTGATTTTGACATTAGAGAGCCTTGCCACCCCCATGTTCGCACAGAACGTGGAAGTCACAGGAAGCGTTGGCAGCCAAATCAATGGCGGGCTTAATTTGTCCACCTCCCTGTTTGATCGTATCGAGGTTGCGAATGGCGTGAACTATGGAATCACGGTTGGCTATTTACTTGGCGAACATGGCGGTGTTGAGTTCCAGTGGAATCAAAATAAAGCCGACACGAGTGCCCAACCCGTTGTTGCTGGTCTTTCAAGCGTCAAAATTTTTACTTTGAGCCAGAACCAATATATGGGCGATTTTGTTTATCACTTCACGGGTCGGGAGGCAAAGCTGCGGCCCTTTGTCTTTTTGGGTTTGGGCGCAAACGCACTCAATCCTGAAACAAGTGGCGTCAATGGAGCCACACGTTTTGCTTATGCGCTTGGCGGAGGAGCGAAGTACAACGTGAGCCACCACTTTGGCCTGCGCGGCCAGATGAGATGGGCTCCAACTTATATCACCACTACCAATGCGGGATATTGGTGCGATCCAATTTGGGGTGGATGCTGGTTAGTGGGAAATCAACACTACTTGCACGAATTCGACATAACGGGAGGTATGACGTTCCGCTTCTGATCATGCTTCTTCCAATCCGCTTTTCATATTTGGTTAGCGCGATACGAAGAACTTCGCACTTTGAGCTAAGTGTCTCATCTTCGCAAAAAGGATTGCTATGGTGGTCAGGGAAATGTTGTGATGGTAGAAACTCATGGCCGATCGAATTTGTGGCTTGCAATTGCGCGTAAGTTTGTCGCTCTTTTATGTGCGGGGCTTCTTATAGTCGGCCAGCAGGCCTTGTTTGCCCTGGCAGAAGGACAAAAAGATAACGAGTCCAGCAAACAGCCGGCCAAACTATCTTCAGACCAGCTGGATTCGCTGGTAGCGCCGGTTGCACTCTATCCGGACCCTTTATTGGCGCAGACCTTAGCGGCTTCCACATATCCGCTCGAAATTATCCAACTCCAGCAGTGGCTTACGAAGAACTCCAAGCTCAAGGATAAGAAGCTTTCTGAAGCAGTTGAAAAGCAGCCCTGGGATCCGAGCGTTCAAGCGCTGGCGGGTCTTCCGGACGTCGTGAAACGCCTGGCGGACGACATCCAGTGGACCACCGATCTTGGCAACGCATTTCTGGCACAAGAGAGCGATGTCATGGACGCGGTGCAACGCATGCGCAAAAAAGCGAAAGACAAAGGAAATTTGAAATCGACCGAGCAACAGAAAGTCGAAACTAAAACTGTTGAGAACAAGACGGTGATCGTCGTCGAACAAGCTAATCCTGATGTCATCTACGTGCCTGCATATAGCCCGGTGGTGGTCTATGGAGCGCCGGTGTACGCCTATCCTGCAATTTACTATCCGCCGCCGGGATATTACGCCGCGGGCGCTGCAATTTCTTTTGGTGTCGGAGTTGCAATGGGAGCCATGTGGAGCGGCGGCTGGGGTTGGGGATGCGGCTGGGGTGGCAATAACGTTCAGATCAACAATTTCAACAGCTTCAATCGCAACGTGAACGTCAACCGCAACGCTAATGTGAATCGCAACGCTAATCTGAATCGCAACGCGAACGTGAACCGAAGCGCTGGAACTTCCAATTGGAGTCACAACCCGCAGCATCGCGGGGGGACTCCTTATGCAGATCGAGCAACCGCGAATCAGTACGGTGGTGCCGCACGAGGAGAATCAGCAGCCAATCGCCGAGCGAACGCGCAACAACAGGTTAGCCAGCGTGCTTCTCGTTCGCCGAATGCTGGCACCAGTGGAGGCGGTACATCAGGTCGAACCACCGGAGGTGGAACGGCTAGTCGCCCCACCGGTAGCGCGAATCGCGATTCCTCGGGCGGTGGTGGGGGAAGGCAGAGCGCGTTCGGAGGCGCGGGAGCATACAACGGCTCCAGTGCTCGCTCGGCCGGAAGCCGTGGCGCTTCCAGCATGGGAAGCCGGAGTGGCGGAGGTTCTCGCGGGGGAGGCCGCAGGTGAAGGTGTTAAGTCAGGAAGAGAAGCAAAAGGAGTTCGACGTGAGATCAATTTTCAAGAATGACGTTCTCTTGAGCTGCTGGCCGGTTGAAGGCGTTCTGGTCTTGGTGTGCCTGTGCTTGATGGTGGTTCTCGCGAGCGGGCAATCCAAGGTTAACAAGAATTCAACCACGAGTGCGGCAAAAGGCTTCGACGACCCTGAACAAGCAGTAACGGCTTTAATTGGTGCGGCCGAAAGATTTGATATTGGCGCTCTCATTGAGGTTTTTGGCTCAAACAACGAAGACATCGTCCTTACAGGAGAGTACCCCCAGGACCGACAGCGCGCGGCCGACTTTGTCACCAAGGCGCGAGAAAAAAGAACCATTTCCCTGGAACCCAAGAATGCGAACCGTGCGTTTCTTCTTGTGGGAAACGAAAATTGGCCATTTCCCATACCACTCGTGAAAAACGGCGCCAAGTGGTTCTTTGATGGCAAGGCGGGAAAACAGCAAATTCTCTACCGGCGCATCGGTTTTAATGAGTTGGCTGCGATTGATATCTGCCACAACTATGTCGAGGCGCAGCAGGAATACGCCTATCGAAAGCGCGAAGGTTATGACGTCCATCAATACGCCCAACAAATCGTAAGCACACCTGGCAAGCAAGATGGCCTGGCCTGGAAAAATCCTGATGGAAGCTGGGCAGGACCTCTTGGGGAGGGCGTTGCCCACGCAATCGAACAGGGTTATAAGAGCGATGCCGAGCCTTACAAAGGTTATTTTTTTAAGATACTGAAAGGGCAGGGTCCCGCCGCTCCGCTCGGCGAAATGGATTTTGTGGTCAAAGGGGTGATGATTGGAGGATTTGCACTAGCGGCAACCCCAGCCGAGTACCGTGTGACCGGGATAGAAAGTTTTATCGTCAGTCACGATGGCATCGTTTACCAAAAAGATTTTGGGGATGCGTCGCTTGACAAATTCAACAAGATGGAGCGGTTCAATCCTGACAAATCCTGGACACCTGTTCAAGACGAGGCACAATAAGGTAGGGCGATAAATTGTGCGCGAAACCGAAACGAAAAATTCGATCTAACGGCCGATCTGAAAATGGCCTGGTTACTCTGCAACAAGCCTGCACATGAGACCTCCTATTCCGCCTTTCGTTCTTGCTGCGCTACTCCTTATCGGGATGCTGATCCTCCTCGAGATAGGCCGGCGGCTCGGTGTAAAGCGCCTGCAGAAGGAATCCGAAGGGGAGCGCACCAACTTGAGCACCATTGAAGGTGCGATCTTTGCCTTGTTTGGATTGGTTGTGGCGTTCACATTCTCAGGGGCGGCGTCCCGGTTCAACGATAAGCGAATGCTGATCGCAGAGGAAGTGAACAGTATTGAAGTCGCATATCTACGCCTCGATCTGCTTTCTCCGGAAGCGCAACCCAAACTTCGGGAACTATTTCGGAACTACGTCGAATCTCGCATTGAAACTTACCGCAAGCTGCCGGACATGGACGCGGCTGGAAAGGAAATCGCACAATCCAAGATGCTACAGCGTGAGATCTGGGAAAAGGCGGTCTCTGCAACAACGCTCCCGAAATCTCATCCGAACGCGGGCATACTGCTGTTGCCCGCACTGAACAACATGATTGACATGGCGACCACGCGTACGATGGCGTTGCGGCTTCACCCTCCCGGCATTATCTATGTGCTTCTGTTCGTATTGTCTCTTGCTTGTGCACTGCTGGCGGGCTACAGGATGGCCGCTGGCCAGCACCGCAGTTGGCTTCACATTTTTGGTTTCGCATTCATTACGGTTGTCACCATATACGTAATCCTCAATCTCGAGTATCCACGCGCTGGCTTTATTCGTCTTGAATCACCTGATCAGATATTGTTCAACATTCATGACAGTCTCCACTAAAGCGCAAATACGTGCTGCGTTTTTCTGACATATCTAGATTTGTTCGTCTGACCGTCAATACTGACAGGTGAGTTGGGATGTCACGGGCGCTATTCTCAGGTTCGGATCCACACAGATTTTTATGCAGCCCAGCAAGTGGGGATAGCTGGAAGCCTGGTGAAGATCCATCCCAACTGAAAAGGAGAATTAATGGCTACTCAACCGTCGCCGGAACAACAAAAAGATTCGAGAAAGCTGCAAGTTGTCGAAAAACCAAAAACGAACGATTGGACCAAGCCGCAGGCGAAAGCCATTCCCAGGGAGGGTTACTTCGAACCGCAAACTGGACGGTATGGTCCCATATTTCCCCAAACACCCGCCTGCTACGGATTTTCAGTCGTGGGAAAGGTCAAACCCGGTAAGGAACAGGCGATGCGTGACTACGGGAAAAAGATTGAGGAAGCTGTCGAAGCCGACCCGTTTGTTCTCAAACCGCTGAAGCTTCATTACCTCCGGTGGATATTGTTCGATGTCGGCTCAGGGCTGCACTTCATGTATCAGGGCATCTTTGACACTGATTTCGATAAATACGTCGAGGACGCAATCGTTCTCTTCAACCAAACTGGGATCACCACGGTTTTCACAAACCTGGAAGGATGGCCCGAGGACTGGAGAACAAATGTGTCTGCGGTCGCCAAATTCTTTCGGGAGCACCAGTTTCCGAGCTTCTTGGAATATGGGGAATATCCATACGTAAGTGCGGACGAGGTCAGGAAGGCGCTGACACTCAAAGACGCGTTTTCGAACATGCTTGACCAGATGCAATAGGAGGAAAGTTTGCAAGTCGCGAGTCCTGTACTTGAACTCGAAGACATCCAGCATTTCCTGATTTCGCGTCCACCTGCTTTGGCGGCGCGATATGAATTTCTGTCATTTCGGGAACGCTCCGGCGCGCGTGCATGGCTCTCGGGTATTCTCGAAAAGGTAGGCGCGGCAGATGCTGTTGGCTCCAATGTCCCTGACTCAAGATGGGTCACGGTCGCTTTTACCTGGAACGGTCTGCGCGCTCTTGGATTGAGCGAAACGTCTTTAGCGACATTTCCCGAAGAATTCCGCCAGGGCATGGCTGCGCGCGCGGAGATACTTGGCACGACTGGAGCAAACCATCCCGAGAACTGGGTGGGAAAGCTTGCCAGCCCCGACCTTCATGCGATCGTAGTGTTATTTGCTCGCGATATTCCGGAACGTGAGCGATGCACAAGCGAACATCAAAAATATTTATCACACTGCCCCGGCGCAGAGGTACTTTCTTCGCTCGATCTGGCGGCGATTCCGCCGTTTAACTATGCTCATGAGCACTTCGGCTATCGTGACCGATTGTCGGCGCCAGTAATAGAAGGAATAGGCGAACAGCCAACGCCGGGTTCGGGTCCTCCCGTTAAGGCGGGGGAATTTTTTCTCGGCTACGTGGATGAAACCGACTTACAGCCTGCATTGCCACAACCCGAGGTCCTTGCACGCAATGGAAGTTATTTGGCTTATCTCAGATTGGAAGAACACGTGGGTGCATTTCGCGCCTTTCTACGACAGCATGGCGAAACTCCGGAACAACAGGAATTGATTGCTGCCAAGCTTATGGGACGATGGCGAAGTGGTGCGCCTCTCGTTCTAGCGCCACAAAAAGACGACCCTGTACTGGGAGCAGATCTACAGCGCACAAACAATTTTAATTACGGAACCACGGACCAATATGGTTATGGTTGTCCCGTTGGCTCACACATTCGCCGCATGAATCTACGCGATACAGACGAAAACATGCAGCGCCGTAGGATGATTCGGCGAGGAGGAACTTATGGTCCTCCATTACCCGAAGATAAACCAGAAGATGGAGTAGAGCGCGGCATAGCCGCATTCATCGGATGCGCAAGCCTGATTCGCCAATTTGAATTTGCGATGAACGTGTGGGTCAATGACCCCAACTTCAAAGGTCTCGAAAATGAGCGGGATCCATTTGTGGGCACTCAAGACGGCACATTTGACATAACGATACCCAAGAGGCCCATTCGACAAAAAATTAAAGGCTTGCCGGCCTTTACGACCGTGCGAGGCGGAGCTTATTTCTTTCTGCCAGGTATTAAAGCCCTTCGATACATTGCAACTTTGAATGGAAGTTAACGCCTAATGCTATGAATGACGCTACAAAGTCGTAGATCTCCGAAAAAGGAACTTGCGATGAGCAAATCAAAACTTGCGCCACGAACTTACAATCAGATCCAGGTGCCACGCAAATATACTCCTGGCAAAAGGCGCTTCAGCGTTTATTGGACATGGAGCTACCCATGGGAATCGAATCGAGACGTTGCCGAACTCGACAATCGATTCTCGACCATGACAGAGGTGCGCAGGGTGGCTTGGCCCGATTATGAGTCATTGGAATATTCGGAAAGGATGTTTCTTCAGGGCATCGCGGGCACGCTGGAACTTTTTCACCTATCGTTGTTGAAGTTTCAATCTCTCGTAGGCGAGGTTACCGAGCATCCTGTCGCGGTTTATCAGAGAATCGATCAGGCAGGACAACGACAGCCGCTAGACGAACGGATTCTCTCCGATACTGACACTTTGATGGTATTTGGTCTCGACCACATAGTCACAGAACAGGAAGCAAGCCCCGAAGAAATCGAAGCGGTTCGACAATTTCTTACGCGGGAAGGAACCTGCCTGGTGCTTGGCCCTCACCACGACGTCGGCGTCTCACCGGATCTAAAACAGCGCAACATGGAATACGCGCACCATGGCGACCCTTTGGTGCCGCGCCAACAGCGTTTTGGAAAGTACACTCGCTCTCTCATGAAGGGGTTAGGCACGCCCATCGAAAATCGCTGGGGTCTGCGGCCAGCCACGGTCAATGGGAACCGGATCGCTCCCCTCACTACATTTAACGATTTGGATCCAAAGGGATGGTTGAATGGCGTTACGAGCTTCAACTTCCATCCTCACCTGCCACACTACGCGTTGACAGACGACAACATTAATGTCATTCACGTTCTGGCGAGACAGCCCGTTGACATGTCGCACCCCCACCCTTTCACGGAAGCAGGAAACAGGGAGTTCAATATGTTTCTGTGGATGCCGCCGAACGCTGAACGAGCTGGGGACATTTTGTTTGCCGACTCAACGATTTTCACCACGCTATTTGGAGGGGATAAATCATTGGAAAACTTCTGGAGGAATCTCGCGAAGTCTCCGCTGGAAGCAAAGATGCGTATAGGTTCAACGCGTGCAGCGTGAAGGACCATCAACTTGGAGCTTCGATTTACAGTCTGTCTATCTGGTCCTGGGTAAAAGTTGGGGTCCTATGTTTTGCGTTTTTTCTTTCTCGAGCGCAAGCACAGAATCGCGGCGTGTATCCGCTCGGAATGAGTGCTCTTAACTCCGGCGTCACACCCGCACCGGGGTTTACCTATTCCAATCAGCTAATCTATTACTCACGTGATCAGACAAAAAGCAATGATGGCTCCGCCTTGCCAGTCACGGGAAATAATTCTGTCTTGATGGACCTGAATTCCTTCGTATGGGTCAGTAAATGGACGATCCTGGGATCCGCCAATTACTCAGCAATTGCAACTCTCCCGATTGCCACGAATGACCTGACGTCCGACGTTAGCGGTAACATCAGCAACGGCAAGGGATTTGCGGATTCTTACTACATACCATTCATCCTGGGCTGGAACAAAAAACGCGTTGCGGTCCGTGTCCTGTATGGATTTCTAGCTCCTACCGGCAGTTTCATTTCCGGAGCCAGCGACAATGTCGGCTCCGGATACTGGACAAACGCACTATCGTCCGGCCAGACCTTCTATCTAAATGCCAATAAGACGCTGGCCCTGTCTGCGTTTCAGATGTACGAATTTCACACCAGGCAGGAAGGCACACACATCCACCCTGGAGAAACGCTTGACCTTGATTATTCCCTTATGGCCGCATTGCCCGTGCCTCAGGCTTTTGTACTCCAAATCGGCCTGTCCGGGTATGAGGCTTGGCAGACTACTTCGAGGACTGGACCGGCAATTTCCGAACTTGAGGTAAGGGAACGTTATAGGATTAATTCCCTGGGGTTTGCCGTGAATTCAGCCTTTCCAAAACGCAAGGCGGCGTTCGGGGTGAAGTATTTTAAGGAATTTGCGAATCGGGCTACGTTCCAGGGATATTCTTTTCAAGCTTCCGGTTCGATCACATTTTGAGACATTCTGATTCACGCAAATTGATGTATCTCTCATTTTCTACAAGATAACAATAGCTTCTGTCGCAACTTTTCCTCTACACCTCAAAATACAGGTCCCATGGGAGATTGGATCGCGATACGGCACAGAGTCTTCATGCGGCTCGCTACAAGACAACGACAGTCACGATGACCGCGCAAAATTGACCAGGGTTAAAATTTACATTTACTGTTCGACTTAGCGGAAACTGAGGAGCCTGATTCCCACAAAAATCCACAGTCGTCGGCACAGCATTCTGCAGAAATGTCACAAATGTGACCTGCGTGGTTCCTCCTGTGCCATTCATGACACTGCTGACCGTTACGCTTGTCACCGAACCGTGAATGGTGCTTCCCGTTTGAATAGCGCCGCTTATGAAAAACACACCACATCCGAGAGAGCAAAACAGCAACGAGCCGACGAATGCGGAAACAACAGTGCTTTTCACAGCTCGAACCTTCAAAACAACCTTAATCTGCGGCGTACTCGGATGCGCCACGTGGATAGGATAGGTGTGTTAGAAAGATTGTCAACTGCAAGTTATACAGAACACAGAACTGAAAGTGACAAAATGCATTTGATGGGATAGTTGATAGTGGCGCGGCCTACGCTGCGAGTTCCTCCTCGCCGAGATCAACACGTCTTGTGAGGGCCTGCTCGAAAATCTGCTTCATGGTGAGAACTTTACTGTCGTCGCCCTTCGCGATCACATTGGCTCTTCCCCATCGACCAGGAATGCTTTCGACTGATAGTGTTCCCATCCAATAGGGCAGCACTGGGTCCGACGTGGATGTCAAAACATCGCCTTTTGGTTCTAGCCCTAGTAACGTGCGAATGCCCAGCATCGGCGCTCCGGCGGCCCACGCTTGCGGAAGGCAAGCAGTCGGATACTGTACCGGAAAGTGAGTCTTCGATCGTTCATATCCGGCGAAGACTTCCGGTAATCGCGACTGGAAAAATAAACTTGCTTCAAATATTCCAGCGACAATCTCGGACGCATCTTTGCGGAAACCGTACCGCGCAAGTCCAGCAGCAATGATGCTGCAGTCATGCGGCCAAACAGTTCCGTTGTGATATTCGATCGGGTTATATCCGCCTTCGCCTTCGGCCATGGTGCGAATGCCCCAACCAGAAAACATCTTTGGACTCATGAGATGGTTTCGCACCGCTTGAACCTTATCATCGTCAACGATACTGCTCCAGAGCAGGTGACCAATGTTAGAGCAAAGGCTATCCACCTTTTTCTTGTCGCCATCGAGAGCCAGTGCGAAAAACTGGCGATCTGCAATCCAGAAATCTTGGTTGAAGCGTTGTTTCAAATCTGCGGCCTGAACCTCAAGCCTGGAGGCCCATGCTTCGTCCTTCCAAACCTCTCGAGCTAAGCGGGCACAGCGCACCTTGGCGTCGTAGGCATAACCTTGGATTTCACAGACCGCAATAGGGGTTTTGGCCAGGGTGCCATCGTGATAAAGAATGGAATTCCACGAATCCTTCCAGCACTGGTTATCAAGGCCCAGTGTGGTCTTGCGTTGGTACTCGATGTACCCGTCCCCGTCCCGATCCCCATAATGATCGATCCAGTCGAGGGCAGCTCGCGCGCTGGCTTCAAGGGCTTTCACCAAATCCGTGTCTCCGCTCCAGCGTTCGTACTCATCCAACAGGACGAGAAACAGTGGAGTAGTATCACTGGCGCCGTAGTAGGGAGCTTGCGGCCTCTCGTGGAAATGAGTAAGCTCGCCAAAACGGAGCTCGTGGAGTATACGTCCGGGCTCCTCTTCCGTAAGTTCGACTTCCTCCTTGCCTTGTGAATTGGACAGCGCTCGCAAAGTGGTGGCGGCCAATTCGGGGGTAAACGGCAGCAGTTGATAACTGGTGATAAGACTATCGCGGCCAAACAAAGCCATGAACCACGGCAATCCAGCCGCGGGCAAGAATTGCTCGGACATGGTGTCAGGATGAAAACGAAGCGCGGCTATGTCCACTAGATTTCGCATGTAGATGCGCACAGCTTCGGGATGACATGTGACGGTTGGTGCTTGCGCGATCCATTCTTTTAGGTCCCGGCGCATTGCACCTCCTGCCGCTGTGGCGAACTTAGGTTGATGCGCGGTTTCCCCCGTTACCGGTGTTACATGAAACTTGGTGCTCCATCTCGCTTTTGGCGCGAGTGTTATGCGAAAGATCACACAGTTCGCATTTGCTTCTGTTATCGGCGAGGAGGAGCTAATAAGCGTTTCCCGGATAAAATTGTCGCGTCTATAACCGAGTACAAGCTTCCTTTCGCGGATGGCTTCATAGAACTCCCCTTTCTTTTTTAAAGCATCTTTGACTTCGAAAAGATCGGCAAAGTCACACGCGATCTCTAAACGCAGCTCAACTTCTTCGGTTTCCGTCCCATGATTGAGGACGGTCAAGTCTTCAACGAAACCATCACCGACAAATCGCCGACGAACGACTGAGATCGTTGGATTCTTGTATATAGTGCCGGTGGGGGGTACGCAAAAATGTTGCGCATAGTAATACTCGACTGTGTCGGTCGAGAGTACGTCCAGCGGAATGCCTCCAATTGTGAGCTTCCACTTCGATAGGTGACGCATGTCTTTGTAGAACAAACCTTGCGCCTGACTAGGACCAGCGTCGATATCCCCATTCGGGCTGGCGACCAGAAATGTTGAACCATCAAGAATGCTGATTGTGTTGTCACTCATCGTTCACTCTTCTCGCCTTGCGAAGGCACTTCATACAGGCGTTACACCCCGCGCCGATAACATATTGGAACGCGTTGTTTGAATGAATCGCATGACATCGGCCGATAGCAGCGTTTTCTGATCTTTGAGTCTTTAACGCGCTATGGGAATGGCTTCGATTCTTTTTGCAGCCTACTACGAAGGGTTCGCCCTATCGCACTGTCGATGTTGCCAGTAAGAACGGTATGTCCGACAAAAGCATGACTGACGCCGAATGTGTGCCATGTCCGTCAGCAAATCGCAGCGTGAAATTGAGAATTAAAAATGAGTGTTGAACGGTCCTGAACGCATGCCAATGCCCATCGGCAACGCCTTTTCCCTCGTTTTTTTTGGTATTTGGTAATTCTGCGCATTAAGAATTGAGAGAATTTCCATTTTCAGGGCTGGCACAGTTGACAGTTACTTTCTAAGGGAGCGTGAAACAAACTCAGTGCGTTCGGGTGTGCGTCCCAAATCCCGCTGCGGAAGGAAGGAAATTCTTTATGAGTAACGATAAAACTTACCATCAATTTGCAAATACATGGTGGACAATCAGTATCGCCATTCTTTTGTGCGTCCTGACACCATTGCTTGGTAGAGCAGATGACAAAGCTACTGAGCAAGATAGAGTGAAAGATTCAGGAAATGTGCTCAAAGATTTGCTCAACGGACCCAACGGAGTTCCCATTAACCTGGTAAATAAGGCGGAGTGCATTATCGTTTTGCCGTCCGTTAAAAAAGCGGGATTCATTATCGGCGCGTCCTACGGTCGTGGCATTATGACGTGTCGAAGCGGAGAAAACTTCAACGGAGCCTGGAGCGCGCCGATCATGATGCGATCGAGTGGTGGAAGTTTTGGCTTGCAGGCCGGCGCCCAAGCTACCGACTATGTAATTTTGGTAATGAATGACAAAGGCGCCCGTGCCGTGATGAATGGGAGAGCAAAGTTGGGTGCGGATGCCAGCATCGCCGCAGGGCCGGTTGGGCGTACCGCAGAGGCTTCTACGACCGCTACCATGAGTGCCGAGATGCTTTCCTACTCGCGTTCACAAGGTGCGTTTGCAGGAGTTTCGCTCTCGGGAAGTACTCTTGCGCCCGATGCCGGAGCCAACGAGAACCTGTATGGGAAGAAGGTGGACGGGAAAGAGATATTTTCCGGTAGTGTACAACCACCGCCTAGTGCACAAGAGCTTCTTTCAACACTAGAAGCTAAGTCGCCTTCGAACGCCTCACGCGGAAAGCAGTAATTTGAGATCTGCCTTCCCGCGGCTTCGTTGATCTTAAACGCATAGCAATAACCATTACCGAAGGTCCTGGAACGCATGCTTGTGCTGAAAACCTTTAACCTTGAGAGAGCTCAAATTCTAAATAACTCAGGCGTGTACGTACATGTCCGAACGAAGTGTTTAATTTCAAACTCACAGGCCCCGTTTGCCTTGCCATGAGTATTGCCAAGCGACGGAAACATTTTGATAGTTGCCTCCAAACCTGATATAGGCGCCATTGTTGTAACTGAATTTCACTGCCTGGTGATTGAGTATTGGAACCGAGACTGTGCAACCAATGCGGGAATTTCTCTGCAAGGTACCAAGATTCTCTACGCCATTGATGCTTGTGCGTCCGCCGGTCCAAAAATTTGCATCGAGCGAGGCCCAAAGACGAGGTTTCACATCGTAACTAATGTGGCTTTCAAAAGCGCCGATAGGTGCCTCTGATTTTGTATTCGTTCCCAAAAACAATGCATTGTGAGAGAAGAATTCAGGGTTAGTTGTAAAGAACCAAACAGCCCCGTAGGCGTCAAATATCCAATTTCCCCAACGGCGCGATAGACCGAGTTCGGGTTTGAAAGCCCAGCGGTTGGAACCTTGATTGATGAGCCGGGTTGCGTCATATTGGCCAGTCGGTGCTACTAGAGTAAGGCTTGTACCCAGCAAAGTTTTTTGTCGCCACTTCGTGAACTCGTTCAGGTCCATTGCCGGTCCACCTTTTAAATTTACGGAGAAACGAAATGTGGCATCAGCTAGGCCGGAACGATAAACGTTCGATTCCGTTGGGGCGCCCGTAACCAACCCTTGAAAATGGCCCACCCCGTAAGGCAATGTGCCAGTCAAACTGGCGGACCGGCCAAAGAAACTGAACGTATGAAAAAGACTAATAGCGGAGGCATTTGTTTGAGATTCGGCATTTGTGATCGGAATCGTCGGATCGAAGAGAATGCTGCCGTTGAAATGCGAATACGTCAAGATCATGGCATCGGTGTGAACTGGCAGGACGACGTATGCCCTCGGGGTGAGATCCTGGCTATAGCAGTCGATACAAACGAGGCAGATCGCGCATGTCACGGCAATCCTGGTCATTGCAGTAGTTTGCAAAAGAAAAGCTGTGATTCGGTCGGGCGGGTAAGAAGTCATTCTGGGATCAGATGACCTTATTTCCCTAACCATGCAGGTATCATAAGAACGTCGATATCTTGACAAAACTAGCAGTTTGAACAGCAAGATCGGTGAAATTACCGAAAATGGCTACAGGCATTCCGATAAAACGATTCCAGGACAATGCGAATGCATTACTCGGAGGATTTCGCATGTGGAAAGAGAGTTCTAATCGGGTACAAAACCGGCTATCTACATAGCTGCGGTTCGAAAGGAGACGAAGGAAGCACGAAAATTTAAGAGCGCATAGCAAGTTGGTTCTTGTAATTTAATCGTATCGGGTTTCTAACTTCGCAAACAACCGTCCAACAGGAATGCTTACCTGCCAGTTATTTTTGACAGTTCCCGCAACCTACTCCTCATCGGTGTAATTACCCCGGAGTCACTCAAAGAGATTGTAGCCGCCAATAGTTGCCAACCTTGAACTCCACTCTGAGAGTGGAAACTGCCAAGGAGAAATCATAATGCTCAACACTAACGTGGAAACAGAACGGCTTGCCGCAGCCCGTTATGACAAAGTGCCGTGGAGAAAATGGGGACCCTACCTCAGTGAGCGGCAGTGGGGCACGGTGCGCGAGGACTACAGCCAGGATGGAAATGCCTGGAATTACTTCAGCCACGAGCAAGCACGATCTCGCGCGTATCACTGGGGTGAGGATGGCATCGCAGGTATTAGCGATGACCGTCAATTACTTTGTTTCAGCCTGGCGCTGTGGAATGGCAAGGACCCCATACTTAAGGAGCGCCTCTTTGGACTGACCAATAACGAAGGCAATCACGGCGAAGACGTCAAAGAATATTACTTCTACCTAGACAGTACGCCAACACATTCGTACATGAAGTATCTGTACAAATATCCTCAAGCCAGCTTTCCTTATCATGACTTGGTGGCCACAAGCAGTCAGCGCAACCGTGGCGACATGGAATACGAGCTCCTGAACACAGGCATCTTCGATAGCGACCGCTATTTCGACGTGTTTGTGGAGTACGCAAAGCACAGTCCCGAAGACATCCTAATTCAGATCAGTGTAAGCAATCGGGGCCCGAGTCGTGCCACGCTCCAAGTCTTGGCAACCCTGTTGTTTCGCAATACCTGGACGTGGTGGCCGGATAAGATCAAACCGTTATTACAAAAAATCGGCGGCAAAAATGGCTTGCAGGTGATTGCTGCTACACATCCGCAATTGGGCGAGCGATATCTATACTGCGAAGGAGAGGCCGCTCTGCTCTTCACGGAAAATGAAACGAACAACGAGAAAATATTTGGTACAGCCAATGCCTCGCATTACGTGAAGGATGGGATCAACAACTACGTCGTAAATGGGAAGCGGGACGCCGTCAATCCTGCGCATGCAGGTACAAAAGCGGCCGCGCAATACGATCTCAGCGTGGATGCGGGGCAAACTGCCACGATCCGGCTGCGGCTCAGCGACATGACACCGGCCGCGATCGGCGATCCCTTTAAAAACTTTGCTAAAAGCATGCAGGATCGGCATCGCGAGGCGGACGAATTTTATCGGAGCATCACGCCAGAGCAGGTGAGCGAAGATCAAGCCCGCGTAATGCGCCAAGCGTTGGCGGGAATGTTGTGGAGCAAACAATATTTCAACTTCGACGTGGACAAGTGGCTGGCAGAACACGGTGCCGATCCGATGCGGCCGGGCACGCATGCCATGCGCAACAGCGAATGGTTTCACATGGTCAACGAACATGTGATTTCCATGCCGGACAAGTGGGAGTATCCATGGTATGCCGCCTGGGATCTGGCGTTCCACACACTCGCGCTTTCCACGGTGGACGTGGATTTCGCAAAAGAACAACTTGAGTTGATGTTGCAGGAGTTCTTCCTGCACCCGACCGGCCAAATTCCTGCTTATGAATGGAATTTCAGCGATGTAAATCCCCCTGTACACGCCTGGGCGACCATCTTTTTGTATCGGACGGAACAGGCGCTCAAGGGTGAAGGAGATATCGAGTTCCTGAAGCGGTCCTTTGCGAAACTTATGCTCAATTTCAGTTGGTGGGTCAATCGCAAGGACAGGTTCGGCAACAACCTCTTTGAAGGTGGCTTTCTGGGGCTGGACAACATCGGCGTCTTTGACCGCAGCGCTTCGCTGCCCACGGGCGGCCACCTGGAGCAGGCTGACGGCACCGCGTGGGTGTCATTGTTCTGCCAAAACATGCTGGAGATCGCAGTTGAGCTGGCCGCGCACGACTCTTACTTTGAAGATATGGCCATCAAGTTTGCCGAACATTTCCTCTGGATTGCCCGGGCCTTGAATCAGACCGGAGCGGAAGGCATGTGGGACGAAGAAGATGGGTTCTACTACGACGTCCTGCGATTACCCGACGGTCGCGCGACGCGTCTAAAAGTCCGTTCCATGGTGGGCCTGCTGCCTCTTTGCGCTACGACCGTTATCGAGCCCTGGCAACGCGAACGGGTGCCACGACTGATGGAGGTTACGAGGGAACGTTTGCAACGGATGCCCGAACTGCGCGAGAGCATCCACCCAACCGGGCCCGGTCATCTCGGATATGGCAATCGGGGCATTGTTGCGTTGGTTAATCCGGAACGACTGCGCAGGATTCTCTCGCGCATGCTGGATGAAAAGGAATTCCTTAGTCCCTATGGCATTCGGGCCCTCTCTCGGTACCACGCTGATCATCCCTACGTCTTCAACGTGGATGGCCAGGAATATAAGGTGAACTATCTTCCGGCAGAGTCCGATACTGGGATGTTCGGCGGAAATTCCAACTGGCGTGGGCCCATCTGGATGCCTGTGAATGCACTTTTGATCCGCGCCCTGATGTCCTTCTATCTTTATTATGGAGACAGCTTCAAGATTGAATGTCCAACAGGCTCGGGCAACAAGATGAATCTGTTTGAAGTGGCTCGGGAAATTGCCAATCGATTGGCCCATATCTTCTTGCGGGATAAATCCGGAAGACGACCGGTGTACGGAGGGACGGAGAAATTTCAAACCGATCCGTACTGGAAAGATTGCATTCTATTCTACGAATATTTTCACGGCGATAACGGTGCGGGTCTGGGAGCCGGCCACCAAACTGGATGGACCGGTTTGGTCGCCAAACTCATGGACATATTCGGACGTCTTGATGGAGCTGCGTTCCTTGAGGCTGGCAAAGCTGGAGCATTTGGTTTCAAAAAGTCAGCAGAACAAAAGCGTGCCGCATAAATCAAAGAACGTCAATCGCGTTTCATTGATGACATGTTGAGCCGATAAGGTGAAACGCGCCCCCTCAGAATCGGTTGAGAAAAAGCAGTCCCGCGAAGAGGAGCCATCTATGACCGAAGACATCACGAAGGCTTGGCCGCGAAGGCCGATCATCTATGAAATCAATGCCTGGGTCTGGCTCAATGAACTTAGTCGACGCTATGGGCGCTCCATCCAACTCGGGAGTATTCCCGCGAGGGAGTTGGACCGGCTCGCCGACTCGGGCTTTGATGCAGTGTGGCTCATGGGGGTATGGGAGAGAAGCCCGGCCGGCCGTGAGATCTCGCTGAACACGCCTGCAGTGCAGGAGGAATGCCGGCGAACGTTGCCCGATTTTGCCCCAGAGGACGTGAGCGGTTCACCCTACTGCATTCACAGATATGTGGTGGATGAGCACTTAGGTGGAAAGGCGGAGTTGGCTGCCGCTCGCAAAGCACTCGCGGAACGCAAGCTGCGACTTCTCCTGGACTTTGTGCCCAACCACGTCGCACCAGATCATCCCTGGGTAATGGAGCACAACGAATACTTCATACATGGGAGCAAGGAAGATCTGGGTAGAGATCCGGCATCGTTCCTAGCCGCGGGCAATGCTGTGCTTGCCCGCGGGCGAGATCCTTACTTCCCGGCATGGCCCGACACGGTCCAGGTTAATGCTTTTGCTCCGGGTCTGCGTCAGGCCGCTATATCCACGCTCAATGAAATCGCAAGCCAGTGTGATGGTGTACGTTGCGACATGGCCATGCTGCTACTGAATTCAGTCTTCAGCCGTACATGGAACGAGCAGGCTGGCCCTGTTCCGGGTTCTGAATACTGGAGTGAGGTAATCCAGAGAGTGCGGCAGCAGTCTCCCGCGTTCCTTTTCGTGGCCGAAGCATATTGGGACCTGGAGTGGGAATTGCAACAACAGGGGTTTGACTTTTGTTATGACAAACGCCTGTACGACCGGTTGGTCCATGAAGACGCTCTTTCCGTGCGCGGACATCTGACTGCCGATTTAAAATACCAGGACCATCTGATCCGCTTTCTGGAGAATCATGATGAACCGAGGTGTGCTGGGATATTCCGCGAGCAGCAAGCTCGCGCAGCGGCACTTGTCATTATGACGACACCCGGGGCTAAACTTCTTCATGAGGGACAATTCGAGGGAGCGCGGATAAAACTTTCTGTCCACCTCGGCCGTCGCCCGCAGGAGCGAGTGGACGAAGGATTGCGGGAATTCTATGACAGCCTTTTGCGCCTGGTTGCCGAGCAGCAACTGCTCCAAGGCGAGTGGCGGTTATGCGAGTGCCGGGGATGGGCGGACAACCAATCCAATCTCAACCTTCTGGCGTGGTGCTGGACAAACGGTGATCAGAGGCAGGTAACTGTAATTAACTACTCAAATTTCCCTAGCCAGGGTATGGTGCAACTCCCCTGGCGTGACTTGGCGTCGCGGGACTGGAATCTTTCTGACGATATCAACCATCGCAGTTATGCAAACCGCGACGGAGGCATCTTGAGTGCTTCCGGTTTGTACGTGTCGCTAGATCCCTGGGGATATCATTTCATCCGTTTGCAGTCTGCGGAATCCGAAGAGTACGGACAAAAAGCCGCCTAAGATTAAGTTGGAACGATCTCCGGTTGTATACGTTCGAACCAACGTATTTCGGATTCGTCAGAGGCTGATGTACCGTAGCGTTCGTCCAGGGTCGGCCGTGATCGGTGAGGACGGCAAGAGCGATGTATACGAGCGAAAATAAAGGGGAGGCGGTTCTAACGGGTCGCCACTTGCCTCGCCTCAATTGATGGGATGCCTATCACGACGCACATCAGAGATTTGGCAGTTCTCATAAGATGGTTTGCGCCGGTCATCACAAGCTGGATCACTTGCCCGGGCCGCGTGCCTGTTGTTCTGCCGTGATGCGGTCCACAGTTGCGCGTTCTTTGGCGCCGTCCTGAGGACGATGCAGCTTGTAATACAAAGACGCAAGCTCCACGTGTGGCTCCAACCATTCCGGATCGTCCTTCACCAATTGTTCAAGTTGAAGGGCGGCGGCTTCATATTGCCCGGAAGCACTTTTTACCATCGCGGATTCGTAACGCGCCATGGTGTCTGTCGGTTTGAGTTTGAGGGCCTTGTCCAGATAGGGCTTCGCTTTGTCCAAATCTCTTCGTTTATAGAGAATGCCGCCGACATAGAGGTTTGCTTCAAAATCATCTGGACTAATCTGTAACGCCGTAAGAAAAGCCGACTCCGCCTCAGCCGTCGCACCAGTCTTATCGCGGGCTTCGCCCACCATCGTGTAGATGCCTGGCAGCTTGGGGTTTAGACGCAATGCGGCTTCCAGATCATGGCGAGCGCGCTCGTACTCGTTCAATTGTAGGAGAGTTACGCCAGCCAACTGATAGGCGTCCGCACTATTTCCGGATTCCGCAACCTTTTCCATCTGCGCCACTCCGTCCCGCAGATGACCAGTCTTGATGAGAGCTTCCCCCTGTACATATTCGAGGTCCAGGTTGCTGGAATTTTCCTTATCAAACGGTTCAAGCAGGGCGAGTGCATCTTCCGGTTTCCCTAATTTCACGTCCGTATCGCCCAGAAGGATCGCAACTTTCAGGTCCCGTGGCTGCAAATTGTGTACAGCCGCAAACTGCTCGTGAGCATTGCTGAAGTCGCCTTTTTTGAAATAAGCCAGACCGAGATCAAGCAGAACAGGGTTTTTATAGGTCAGAGAAGGCAGGGCGGCCAGATACAATTTGATGGCTTCATCGAATTGGCCCGTGTGTGCGAGTGCCGCGCCCAAGTTGACTTCCGCTTCAACCGTATTCGGGCGCTGTGCCAAATAATCGCGATAATCTTGTATCGCTGACTTGTAATCTCCCTGCTGTTGTTCGGAGATTGCACGTTGAAAAATTGCGGCTGGTGGCGTTTCTTGACCTTGAGCTGTGGCCAGGAACAGTGCAAAAAATGGAATCAGGATGCGCATCGTGAGTAGCATAACGCAGAGTCTTAGCCGGGCTCAAACCGGGTGTCTAGCGGTGTATTCGCGTTTGACCAAACCTTGATCCCGCTGGAGATTAGAGGTTCAGTTATGCGCGATTACCGGCGTCCGAGAGAAAAGAAAGAACAAACTACCCGTCAACTAATTCGGACTTGGACTGTCGTTGGAACCCACCTTGACCGAAAGCCTTGCTTCCGAGCGCATGTTCCCCTGTTGCGCGGTGACGACCATGTCACATTCACCGGAATCGGGCTTGATCTGCAACAGCACTGGAATGGAACCATCGGCCTGTTGTTTGGGCGGTTCGAGCGCCTGCCGACCAATCTCTTTGCCGTCGTGGAACAATTGCAGTGTGATCGTGGGAGCCACCGAGGAGGTGCTCAATGGATATACGACAAAATACACGCCAATTGGTGTACCCGGGGATACGGAGTCTGAGAGTGTCGGCACCACCTCGCCGGAGTCGGTTTCGAAGGGGTCCTGGCTGTTGCGGGTCGGCGGTAACGGCTGAACAGTACGCACCAGGTGCAGGGAACTGAGGCCAAATTCCGTTCCAGAATTGACGAATACTGATAATCGTTTCACCGTGGTCTTGCGGGCTTGTTCGTCCGTCACCGCTGCATCAACCAAATAGTGCCCACCTGGCAACTCAATCGGTTCAATGTACAAAATATCCTTACCATTCAAGTGCGGCAGGTCGGCATTCGATACATCCCTTACCAAATCGCGGCTCACTTTTCCCACGACCTCTCCGTCAGGTTTATGGATAAGTGCAACCACAGAAGCTCGGAGTTGGCCGACTCCGGTGTTGCCGTTCATGACGACCTGAAGACTGGAAATAGGAATGTCGAAGGCCATCTGGTAGTCAACGGTCGCAGCCTTGGGCCTGAATCGAAGGAGCGAGACTTCATAAGGAAAGTTCACCGGCGCTGGCTTGGTGTCTATTGCTCGCACGGCTTCCATTTCAAAAGGCTGCAATGGCACGCCATTGATGTCAGGTACGGCAAAGTATCCGGAGCGCGTTTGCACTTCCACGCGCGGACGGTGAATGTGCACATCAATCTTGCGGAAATGCCCGTCAAAATTGGTTTCCGAAGGAGCGTACGCAACTTCGTAGTGGGTGCGAATATCTTCCATCACGCGTTGCATGGGAAGCGCGATTTCATTGGTATTGACCACAGCGAATCCGCCGGTCGCTTCCGCCAACTCCTGCATGGCCAGTTGTTTATTCGAGGAATTCGTAAGTTGAATGTCATCATCTTCCATGTGGCCCATGCGAGGACTGATCGTGTTCACGGAACTTTCTGCCCCAGCGCGTTGCTGGTCGGCCAACGGTCCGGCCATGGGATCCTCGACGCTTAAGCCGCGCGTATCCACCATGTAAAAAGATACTTCCATCTGGTTGGCATAGCTGATGACGCTGTCTACGACTTGTCGGCGGTCCATCGGTAACGTCAACCCATCTGACATGTACAAGACCACCTTGCGTCCGGGAAGTTTGGCCTGTGCGGTGATGATCTTGCGCAACGCATCCATCGCGTCCATTCCGTTCGACAAGCTATCTGCAAAACGCAGTCCATTCGATATTTGCGCCTGCGCCACCAGCGCATTTCCCACCGCCAGCGATGCATCCTGCGAAGCGGCGTTCCTGGCCCACAGCGGGTCGGTCACAATGTTCGGGATCGGGTTCATGATTTTCATCTCAACCGACTGGGCAGCCGCTGGATTGGCTGTCGGTGACGCGACAACCGTCGCGGCATTTGCTTGAATGCCCGTGTCTATGCTTGAGGCTACCCGAGCAGTGTTCCCCAACCCGCTCCCTCGGCTCACTCCCATGGCCGCGGCGTTTGCGGAACGAATGAGCGTAGCTTTATCGGCTGTATAGGGCTGGACCACGTGTAAAGCCGGATCGAGCCGATATATCGTGACGTAGGTATTGGGCAACGTGTCGCTCTTCAGGAACTCCAGCACCGCATCCCGAGCAAATTGCCGGTCAAGTGGAGCGATTTGAGCAAGAACAATTGATACAAAATTTAATTCTCGAAGCGCTGCCGCCGGTTTTCGCGGTGCGTCCGGAGCAGGGCTGCTTTTGGCCAATTTTTGTTCGGTCTGAAGTTGCTCAACGCCTTGGACGTTTCGAAAGGCTCTGATTTTCTGCTGAACACCGTCTTCGAAAACTTGAATCTCATCAGGGCGAAGATCAGAAACCGCGTGATGGTGCTTATCGCGTACCACTACATCGAGCACGACTTCGCGCGTCGTCGTTCGAATGGTTGGAGTTTGGTCGTTGACTGCCGGTGTGGTCTGTCCAGAGAGATTTGAGCTGGCCAGACCGAAAAAAATGAGCACTGTCAGAGCGTACTTCCACATAATTCGCCTCGCCCAGGTGCCAAGTTTCGGCCCACGTTTGAATGGCAGGATTGTACACCCAAGCTGCATTCTGACTTGTCAAATTTACTTTAGTAGATTCCCGGACTCGCGGCCCCTGTCGGCCCGCAGCGAAAGGATGGATAATGAATGCGGAGTTGTCAGGAGTTCGCTGGAATGATTGGTAGGGTATTACGTTTTCTGCTGTTCCCATTGTTTATTTTTTTACCTGTCTTAGGTGCGTTCGGGCAAGCGACACATACATCTGCTCCCACAACAAACACAATTACTCGACCTGGATCCATTCAGGACAGTGGCCTTTACGATTACTGGACCCAAATGTCGGGTCAGGGGCGCGCCGGAGGCGCCTTGCTGGGTAAGTTGACCGTGGAGGGAGAGCCGTTGCCCTGGGAGCCATTGCTGGTTACCGTAACTTGCAACGGGAAAGTGGTCTATACCACTCAAACCGATGCCAAGGGAAATTTCGCCATTACGGGAATCAGATTGCCGGGTGCTCTTGGGAAACAGGGAGATTCTGAGCGGCAGATGGAGGCCCACTTCGAGGGCTGTCTCGTTCAGGGTCAGGTATCGGGATTCCGTTCCACCGCCGTTACTATCACCCAGAACAATTTGCGCGACGATCCCGAGATTGGCACGATTACGCTGGGCCGCGTAAATAGCGATGCCTCGACCACCATAAGCAAGAGTACTGAAACAGCCTCGCCCAAGGCCATCAAATCCTTCGAAAAAGCACGATCAGAGATGATGCAGCAGAATACTGACGCCGCAGAACGCAAACTGGAAAAGGCAGTGCAAATTGATCCCGGATTTGCCGAGGCGTGGCTGCAACTTGGAAAGCTGCAAACCCGTTCCGATCCTAAAACCGCGCAGGAATCATTTTCAAAGGCAATTGCCGCGGACCCGAAGTTTATTCTTCCTTATGAACAATTAGCGGCGCTGGCGGCGCAAAAAGGCGACTGGAAAACAGTCCTGGACAATACAAACCATTTGGCCCAAGCTTACCCCGAGGGAACCGCGGAGGGCTGGTATTTGAATGCGATGGCTAATTATCAAATGGGAAAAACTGATGCCGCTGAAGCCAACGCGCGCAAATCTCTGGCGCTCGATCCTCACCACTCAATCCTGAACACGGAGCAACTACTGGCTGTAATTCTTGCCAGCAAGGGCGATTTTAACGAAGCCCTTAAACATTTGCAGAGCAGCTTGAGTTACGTGCCGCCTGGTCCTAATTCGGACCTGCTCGAGCAGCAGATCGCTCAGCTCGAGAAGCGAGTCGGCCACAAGTAGTTAGCGGAGAGCGCCTTGCTGGCATCCGGGCTGCTTCAACAACTGAATCGAGTGCGCGACGCACACGATTCCGCTACTTCAAGAATGGTTCATGGCGCGACACTAATCTTGATCGCCGAGGCATAGCGGCGATAATCCTGGAAGACGACTTGGTTGAGATCTGCTTCGTGGCGCCCTCTTTGCACGCGAATCGTGCCGCGAACTGGCATTGAATATTCGTGTGAGCCGACTGGAATATAGTCGTAATCAACCGCGACCGAGGCAGCATGGATCGAGAAATTAGTCGGAAGATCATCCGCCTCCATCGTGATCCGGCGGACTCCCATCGTTTCGCTGTCAATGTATACGAGCCCATGGAAGCCGACATACACCTTTCGGTTGTTATCGCCTAGCAACATGCTATTGTTTTCGCGCTCAACCTTGTATTCGAATACCTGTGCCCTACGGTGCGCAACGGCATCGGTTTCTTTCCAATGGAACTCGGCCTTGGATGCGGGCTGAAAAACCGTACTGAGCAGGTCTCCGAATTCTCCCAGCGAAATCGGTCCATTCATGTCCGATCGATCCTTCGAACTTGGCTGACCGTTGAATTCCAGCGTCTTTCTGATCTCGTGGCTGTTCACGAACTGGAGTGATTCAGCGAAGGAATCTTTGCGTCGCCATTGTCCCTTGCCGGAAGAATCCACCGCACGATCCGTAATCTCGACACACACGAAATTAGGTAGTTTGGCGGCGTAGTTTATTGCGTACTTCTGCGCGCCAGTGATCACTTTATTCAACTCGTCTTCGGAAGGTCGAATCACGGAGTCAGGTGGTAGCGTGGTAATCACCAACTCCGGCCGTCGGGGCGGCGCGAGTTCCGATTCTAGGGCGGCATTGGTAAGCGATGCCCTCTGTTCTCCCTGCGGAGTTGGTTTTCCCAGCGTCGCACTTGCCAATTCAGAACCGGGAATCCTGAAGCTTGTTTCTCGCTCCGATACTTGTCCGTTTTGGGATAACGACAGCCGGACGTCATAATCCCCTGCTGGTAAAGAAGCAGCCTTCAGAGATGCCACATACGGAAAGGCCTCATGAAGACTTTTGGGCAATTGTAGCGGCATCTGCCCCAGCAGCTCTCCGTTTCGCATGACCTCCATTTCCAGCATGGCTGGATTAGAATCGTTGGATTCTGGGTGGACCAAAAAGAAGAAGGACAGATCCTTGGTGCCGTGGGCGACGGAAGTGGAAAGACTTGGAACTACTCTGCCGTGCTCATAGCGAAGCGGTTCGAGAGGATCCAACTCGGAAGGATACGGATCAATGCTCTTGACTAATGCCAGATCGCTCAAAAACGGACCTGATCCTGGCGGCGCCACTTCGAAGTTGGCGCGCTCGGCGCCCATTTTCCCGTTGTTTCGATCCACTACAACCGTCTCAAGAGTGTATTCGCCAACAGGAAGCGGGAAGTGGCGCTGCATAGTTGCGCTGCCGAGTTCCACCTGATCCTTCAAGCTTAATGCGCCGTGTCCAGGGATGTCTTCGCTGAAATGATCGACAATGGTTCCGGACTTGTCCTTGATTTCCGACGCGATCAGCACGTGCCAGGAAATCAAATTTGTATTCGCGTCACTTTGAGTTTCAAGGCTGGAAATCGGCACTTCCACTGCTAATGTGTTTTCATTCCCGGTCGGTAGTTCACCCAACCGCAGCACGGATGAGCTGAATTGCACATCATCAGGCACGTGCGGACCTGAGAAAACTTTCATCAATGCCAGTTCATAGGGCCTCATGCCCGAAGCAGGTGGGACTGCGAAATATCCAGCGCGCGCTCGCAGCTTGAGTCCATGCCGCAGTGGCTTGAGCGTCACCTGATGAAATGTTCCGTCATATTCTCGTTTCGGCGGAACGTAAGATGCTTCATAGTAGGTGGTTAAGTCCGCAACCGCCTGCCGGAATGGCTTCTTCAGGTTGTCTTCCGAAAAAAGATAAGCACCACCGGTGCTCATGGCCATGATAGCCACTGGGTCCTTGCCGCCCGAAAGGCCCTCGCCCTCGCTTCGCGTGATCTGCTCGGTCACCTCGCCAACCATGCCGCCTGAAAAAACAGTTGGGCTTTGCGCCGCCCGGCCTGTAGGCGCAGGATTCATTCTGTTGTTTGCCGCCACGGCCCCCATCGCCCGGGTCTGCATTAATCCTTCCATCACCTTCGAACTGACCGCAGTTTTGTTAATCACATAAATACTTACGTTGGCGCGCGTGGCGGCGCCTGCGATGGAACGAAGCATGTCGTGCGTGTCTGCGTCATCTCGCAAGCCGGCTGTGAAATAAATAAGCAGCTTGCGCGTGGGAATCTGCGCCTGGGTGCGCGCGAGCGCGAGTAATCCCGCGAGTGCAGGCGTCGTATTCTCCTCCTGCCCGATTCTTTGAAATTCCGTGAGGGATGCAAGCTCCGCGCGTTCCGCGCTGCCTTCACCATTAGCGTCCTCCTGATGCCCGGAGAGAGATTGAAGGCTGGCCACCAGCATTTTTTCGGAGACAACATCGCTTTGATCGCGCTCGGCGCCGTCTTCGCCGGTCGCGATATTGACGGCTTTCTGAATTGCGTCGCGGTCACCGCTAAATCCTTGCAGCAGTTTTAGCCGCGCATCAACGCTGAACACCGAGAAAGCAAAGTCTTCTGTCGGGATTAATTTCAGAATTTTCTTTGCGACGTCGCGGGCGTTCGTCGCTCCTGATGGATCGAGCCGATCGAACAAGAATGTGACGCGATGAGTGCCGGTAGAATGCCCGGTCACGAGCCGCAAATCGGAAAGCGTAACAGGTGAACCCTCATCCGTTACCTGTAAATCTTCGGGTTTGAGATTGAGAACGGGCTTTCGTCCCTGGTGAACTACCAGTGCGATGGATACTTCATCGACGTTTTTGAGGATCGTAGCGTTGTTAGGTCCTTTATCGGCTGGGACGGCGCTCTGCGCGCCAGCAAATACGCAACTGGAGAGCAGGAAGGTGAAATACATCCGGATCAACATGCCTTGGCGGCTATACACTCGAAATCTCCAAATCGAAGTCTGAGGCTTTGGTGGGGGCTGGCTCCAATTCTGCTCGAAGTAGAGAGCGCTTGTAAATACAAACTTCAACGGAAGGGGCGACTTTTTACAATTCCATGGCCTTCTTGGATCGTCACCAGTTGATCTGCCGCGACGTCTTTAAAACTCTCACTCACGCCCGTCGGCCAGTGAACTTCAATGTCAACCGTTTTTATTTTCCCTAAGCCGAAGTGAAGTCTGGGATCGTTTGAAGACAAGAAGCTACTCTGACTTGTAAGGCATTGTGCTTGCACTTTTCCGCCATACCTTACAAGCACGCGCGATCCCAACGCGCTGCGGTTGCTTTTTGTTCCTTCGAGCCTAACCTTAATCCAGTGATTTCCCGGAGGCGCATCATTCCGCAAAAGCGATGGCGCCTCGTTGCGATTCATGATCACGATATCTATGTCGCCATCATTGTCAAAATCCCCGAAAGCGGCGCCGCGACTCTGGTGTTTCGCGGAAATTCCGGGGCCGGCTTCATCGCCGAGTTCCCGAAACCTGCCATCGCCATTGTTGCGGAAAATGATGCGAGGACTACTGGCCGGAAACTTCGCGGACAGCCGCTCAAGTTCCGGAAAGACGGTCCCGGTAACGACGGGAATATCCGGATAACCGTCGTTATCAAGATCAATGATTGCTGTTCCCCAGCTGATGAAGCGGCGTTCTGCACCTAGACCAGCGGCTGCGGTGACATCGTCAAAGGCTGCCTTGCCGTCGTTGCGGTAGAGTCCGGTTGCCTGGTTCAGAAAGTGCGTTTTTACCAGATCAATGTGACCGTCAAGATTGTAGTCGCCGATTCCCACTCCCATGCCTCCCAATAACTCTCCGCTTGGACCCAGCGCCACTCCGCGCAGCAATCCTTCTTCGCGAAAAGTTCCATCGTGGTTGTTCATCAATAAAAGGCTGGGGCTTGCATCGCAGGCCACAAAAATATCCTGCCATCCATCTTCGTCCACGTCGAAGGCGACAGCCGTAAACCCGTAAGAACCGCGCATTGCAGCGACCCCTGACTCCTTGGAAACGTCAGTGAATGTGCCGTCGCCGTTGTTGCGGTACAGGAAGTGTTGAGGGGTAGCTAGTCCGGCGGGCCCGCAAAGTGTAGGGACACCTTCATAGTTACAGTTTGGAATGTCCAGAGAGGGTTTTGGAGCGGTCGCCAAATCGATGTCTACATAGTTTGAAACGAACAAATCAAGCAGACCATCGCGATTGTAATCAACAAACGTACAGCCGGAGCCGAAACGTGTTGTCGCGTGGAGTAGGCCTGCCTCCTTTGTTACCTCATGGAAAGTGCCGTTTCCATTATTTCGGTAGAGTCGGTTTTGTCCGTAGTATGTGAGAAAAAGATCCTCAAACCCGTCGTTGTTGTAATCCCCTACGCAAACACCGCAAGCCCATCCGCAATCAATCAGACCCGCTTTCTCGGTCACGTCCGTGAATGTCCCGTCGCGATTATTGTGATAGAGGCGATTGCTGGACCCGGGCAGACACCCTTTCAGAAGGCGAGCGCCGAGAATGAAAATGTCCATCCATCCGTCGTTGTCGTAGTCGAAAAACGCGCAACCACCGCCATTCTGTTCCATGATGTACGTAATATGGTCCGTTTCGCCGGCCATCATTTTTTTGGTGAGGCCCGCGCTTTCCGCGATATCCACGAAATGTGAGAAAGGAGTAAGCGATGGATTCGGGGATGCCTTATTCTCGGCTGCGAGAAGAGGCAGCGGTGAGGGAACTAGCGCGGGGATTAAGGCGGCGGGAATAATGCGCAGAACTTCGCGGCGGGTCCACTTACCGAATTTCCCTTTACGCATATTTTTGTGATCCTACCAGAACGAAAACACGGCTACTGATTGGCTTGCGCCGCGCCGCTGTCGAGTTCTTTTTGTAGTTCGATTGCGTTCGCGTTTTTCGGATCGATCTTGAGGGCATTTTCTACCGCTTGTTTGGCTTCGGAGAATCGAGATTCGGTTCCAAGCGTGGCTGCAAGTCCGATCCATGCTTCGATGTACTGGGGGGCCGCTTTTGTCGCCTGATCGTACTGGTTCTCTGCCGTCAGGAAGTCGCCGGTCAGCGAGGCCAAATATCCCAGCTGATAGTGGGCGACTGCCATTGCAGGATCAAGCTGGATCGCCTTTTTCAATGCCTCTATTTCGCCGGCCTGATCACCCACACGGTCCAACGCCACTGAAAGCTTGAAATTGAGAATTGCATTATCCGGATTTGCCGATACTGCCTCGCGATAGAGGCTGACTGCTTTCTTGGGATCTCCGCTCGCCAATTCTTTGTCGGCCTGTCCTGTCTTAATGGCGGCCGCAGTGTGGTCTGCACTTTCTTTCTGTTTCTCTTGATACACCTTGAGCTGCTCTGCAGCGAGGGTGGTCTCACCCAAAGCGCGCAGCACTTTGGCGTATTCGAAATGCACCTGTGGATCCGGCGCTCCCAAGGCCAAAGCCTTCTCAAACTGCTCTCTGGCTCCAGGCAGGTCACCCAGGTGAGAGAGTGTAATCCCGAAAGCGAACCGGCTGTTGTAGTAGTTCGGATTCAGCTTGACCGCCTCTTCCAAATGACCGCTGGCCGCCGCGTAATTTCCTGAACGATTCTCAAGGACGCCATTCAAGTAGAGAACACCAAAATTGTGAGGAGCCGCCACGAGCAGCTTCTGGGCCAGCGGACGCGCCTGATCGTCCTCGTTATTCAAAACCAGCGCGCGTAGATGGAGCACCTGTGCTTCGGCATCATGAGGATTTTGCTGAATAAGTTTGCGGGACAACTCGTCAGCCTTCACAAAGTGGGATTGGGAAATCGAAAGGTTGATCAGGGCTTTCGTCAGTCTGCTGGACGACGGTTTTTCCCGAAGGGCCTTTTCCAGAATTTCGGAAGCCTGATCCAGGGAGCCGTAGCCTTCGTAAGCAGCGGCCAAATCCAGGGTCAGGGTTTCGTCCAGTGGTTGGTTGCTGAGCAGTTCGACGATCAACTGGTAATCGCTTGTCGTGAGCAGGTTTTTGCTGGCGCCGTCGAGCGCCATCTCCGAGTGTGGGTCAATCTTTACCGCCGCCAGCCATTCCTTTCGTGCTTCCATCGTCTGGCCTAGCTCCTCAAGGGCTGAGGCCAGCAGGAGATGAGGTTTGATCAGATTAGGGTTGAGTTCGACTGATTGCTGCAGCGGCTCGATCGCCTTCGCAAAATCACCCTTGCGTAACAGATTGAGACCCACAAGATAAAAAAGATCAGCGGATCGTGGCTCCCGCTTTAGGCCTAAGCGAAATGCTTCGTTCGCACAACCATATTGTTTGTGGCTCGCGTACCAACTCCCAAGTTGCGCGTAAACTTCTGCGGTCGGGTGTCCCTGAAGTTTGGTCTGAAAGATTGCAGGCGGCACGCACCCGGTGCTGGCGGCTGCGCTATTGGTTGCGCTGGCGATGATGACCGCGGTTACGAGTCCAAGATAGATAGACACCCGATACATGTTGGTCTTGGCCCGCAAAGCTAATATTTTTCCGTCGAGCATAAAGTACATCAGTTGTGAATACAAAATCCCGAAATCAGTTCGGATAAGATGAACCAGGTTTCACGACACGTATTTCGTGATCATGGAATGTCATCAAGCCATTCGGGAGCTTTACTTCCGGCATATGGCAGCTTGCGCAATTCGAAGTCGCCACCGGACACGCCTTGGCATCACTCGGAGCATCCTTTGGCGGAGCTGAATTTTTCAACGCGTGACACGCCAAACATTTCGTATCGTAATAAGACTGTGACGTTGCAAGGCTCTTATGCGGGTCATGGCAGGCAACGCAACTGATGCGTGGGTCCGCTCCGTCAAAGCATTTGCTGTTGGCCAGCCGATAGGGCTGAAAACGGACGTCAATGGGCCCGCGCGTTCCGCCACGCACCACGGTTGCCCATGTGCGATGGCATCGGCCGCAAAAATTCGACATATCCTCTGATGTAAGTTTTGCTAGATTTGGCGGCGCGGTCTCGTATCCTTGTCCCTGCAGTCCTGCGATCATGTGCGCAACAGAGCCTGTGTGGCAATGCTCGCAAGTTACGCCCGGCTCCATGGTCTGAAGGTGAAGGTTGCCCTCCGCCACGCCGTTTGTCGAATGGCATCCAAAACAATCGGCTGGCTCGGTTTTTCGAAGTTTGCGGCCGACCGCCTCTTCCAGTGTCTTCGGATCGAGTACTTCGTCGCCTGTGGTGACCTGCAACCCATCGATCGAGGGATAGTAGCTCATCATGCTCTCGTAAAGTTCGCCATTCATGTCCAAAACCCAGGTTTGGGCGCCTTTACCAAAACTCCAGTGGATGGGCAGAGAAATGGTTCTTGTTCCATCGGTGACCGAATAAATGCTGCTGCTTCCTTTGGTTTCTACCGTGTAAGTGTAAGGGCCCTTCTGAATCTTCAATACCGGGTGGGCTGTGAACAGGGGATCGGCCGCGGGCAGTTGCAGCCCCATGCCCATGGGCGTGTGCGGTTGCTCTTGCGATTGGGCAGCATGGCAGCCTGCGCACGAAGCCGCGGCATTCTCATGCGATGACTGGCTCCGGGCGCTAGTGTGGACAATCAGAATCACCAGCAAAGCCAGAGGTAATTTAAGGATTGACGGTTTCAGCACTCTCATTACTAAGCTGCAAGGACAGCATTCTCTCACGGTGGGCATCATCCTTGCGACCAGACTTTGAATAGGCTCCCGCCAGAGCTATATGAGCATCCAGGTTTTTTGGATCCATTTTCAGCAGTTCTTCCAGGTGTTCAATGCCGTCGTTCACGTCACCAGTCTCCAGAAGGGACCTGCCCGCAACAAGTTGTGCCGCAGGATTTCCGGGTTCTTTCGCAACTGCCATCTGAGCATAGGGGAGCGCATCTGCGGGCCGATTCTGCACTAGAAGGGCCCATGCGGTCATTACTCCTGCATCCACATTCGATGGCGAAACCGTGAGTTCCTGCTTGAACTGCGCCAAAGCTCCATTCGGATCGGTCGCAAAGAGTAAGTAGCCATACAGAAAATGCGCATACGTGGCTTGCGGAAAACGATGAAAAAAATCTTCAAACCGTTGCGCGGCCGAAGTTTCATCGCCAGACAGGAACGCGAATGCGGCTTCGCCGGCGGCTGAAAGCATGTCTTTCTGGTCGGACGCAACGTCTCGCGGTAGTAAGGGCGTATGCAGTCCGGCCAGGCCAATGGCCACCATTAAGTCTGGATTCCGGATGCCGTTCTTCGCGAAGTATCCATAGGCTTTCAGCGCCTGATCATAATTCCCCAGTCGGGTGAGCAGCAAGGCTTCGTGATAGCGGAGAATCTGTTCATTGCGCGGCTGATTTGCGGCGCCCATCGAAATCCCGCGCTGAATATCTTGCAAAGCCTCCGGGAATTGTCCGGTTTCAAATTCACACAATCCGCGCAAGGCTAAAGCCGGCCCGGCCTTTGGAGTCAGCTCCACATAATGGGAAAGTGCGTCTCGGGCTGGAACATAGGCACCCGTCGCATATTGCAGGGAACCAAGGAACCACCATGCGTCAGGCGAATTAGGGGTGCGCTCGACTACTTGGGAATAGAGAGTGATGGCTTCGGGAAGGTCATTTTGCTCCCTGGCGGCGGCGGCCTGGGTCATCAGATCGGTGGGATCGTGGGCGACAACCTGCCCTGTGGCACCATGCAAAACCGCGAGTACAAATATTGCAGGCGCTGCCCAGTTAAAAAACCGTATGGATTTAAGCCAAAATAAGAAGGTTGCGGCAACTTTGTGACAAAAGTTAAGGTTCACGGAAGACACTTCAGATTGAGCTTGATGCCTAGCGGTATCCTACCACCACCAGGCTTGAAATCGAAGAATCCTCGGGGCTGGGCTACCTGCCGAATTGGATTTTTCGGGCGCTGGGGGACTTATTCTTAATCCATCGAAACCCCGCTTCTGATCAGGTGGTAAACGTTATCCGAGCCTTGATTATTTTTTTTCTTGACAAGGGACAACGACCCACGTTAAAAAGTGTCGCCCCTTAAGAACTAGTATTTTTGTACTACTAGTTCGCCATGTATACGTTTTCTAGGTTGGGGTTCAAGTCTCAAGCATGTTGTTAGGTAGATAACCAAGCGGAAAGATTCCGCGCATATAACTGAAATGGAGACTCTTCAGTGACATTCAGACTTACTCATGTAGCTTGGATCAAGGCGAGCCTGCTCGCAGTTTTGATCACATTTGTATCCATCTCCTCGCTGAGTTTTGGCCAGCAATTGACCGGAACTCTTACCGGAACAACGCTGGATTCCACCGGTGCCGTAGTCGCCAATGCCAAGGTCACGCTGACGAACGAGAAATCAGGCGACGTGCGCACGACTGTTTCGAATGGAACGGGCTATTTCTCGATTACTGCTATTCAGCCGGGAAGCTATACCGCGGTCGTTTCCGCCCCTGGCTTTAAGGAATGGAAACACCCGGAGATCGTCTTTTCACAGGGCGATAACCGCAGTCTGCCTGACATTGCGCTGCAAGTCGGCACGGTGACCGAAACCGTTGAAATTTCCGGTAATGCACTTGCGGTGCCAACCGATAACGCAGAGGTCAGTGCGACCGTATCGGAAGACATGGTGAATGCCTTCCCCATGGGCAACCGCAACGCTGGTGAACTGCTCAAGATCATGCCGGGTATGGCTTTCGCGGCTGGCGCATCCCAGGGGTCGGGCTTCTCCGATAAAGTCGTGAGCTCAGCGAGTGGTCCGGTCGGCTCCTTCTCCGCCAATGGTACACAGCCCAGCGGCGCAATGGCGTACATGCTCGATGGCGCGAACCTTGTGGATCCTGGAAATGCTGGCAGCCAGATGGCCAACATCAATCAGGACATGGTGGGAGAAGTCAAAGTACTGACGTCCAACTACAGCGCTGAATATGCCAAAGGCCCGGTGATTTTCCAAGCCTTCAGCAAGAGCGGCGGCTCAAGTTATCACGGAGAACTGTACACATACGCTCGCAACAGCGCGCTGAATGGGATAGATGCTTTCACGCACAGCCAGATCGCCGACGGCTCTACCACTGCGGCCGTTGCTGCTCCGGCGGAGAGCTACTACTACATAGGTGGCAACGTTGGTGGCCCGATTCCAAAACTGGCCCAGGGCAATCACAAACTGTTCTTCTGGGGCGGCTACGAGTACATGCGGCAGCACCCGGCGGGCAACATCCTTGACTACAACGTTCCTACGGTCGAACAGCTTCAGGGCGACTTCAGCAATACCACGATCAATGGGGTACCGGGAACAACAGTGGTCAGCACGGGCAAAACTCTTGCGGCACAACTCCAGAGCTCGTGGGGTGCAGCCTACAACCCACTGAATAACCACATTCCGACGGGAGCTAGCGCGACCAACGTTCCTACGTCGGTATGGGATCCGAATGGGGCGATCTTTGCTAAGCTGATGCCAGCTGCAAACGTTGCTCCCAACGCCGGAAACGGCTGGAACAACTACCAATTTGTGACGACTACACCCCAGAACCGGTGGGAAGCAACTGGCAAGGTTGATTACGCGATCGGCGATAACACTAAGGTGACTGGATCGTACAGCCGCCAGATTGAAACCGACCAACATCCGGTAGGCATCTGGTGGACTCCACCGTGGACGCTGCCGTATCCATCCAGCGTGAACCAGAACCTGCAATCACAGATGATCATGGTCAATGTCACGCACGTGTTCAGTCCGAGCACGACCAACGAAGCGGTGTTCACATATACGCGCTTCAACGCACCCAACCAGTTGGCCAATCCTGCGGCCGTGAGCCGGAGTGGGCTAGGCATGACTATCCCTGGAATTTTCGGCGCTAAGGTCGACCAGATACCTAATGAAACATCCTGGGGTGGCTCAGTTCCGGATATCGGCAATATGAACCTTGAGGGGTCTTTCCCCGGCGGCGGTTTTGGAGCGGACAAGAGAGCCCCAGCCGTCTATGACAACTTCACTCGTGTCGTCGGGTCGCACACGCTCAAGTTTGGCGGATACTGGGACACCGACGAGAATATCCAATCGCAAAGCGGATGGGGTGGTGGTGCGAACGGCACCTTCGCGCTGGGCGGCGCTAACGGTACTGGCAACAACCTAGCCGACATGTTCTTGGGACGGGCCGACTATACGCAACCCAGCCAGGATATTGTGAATACCATCAAGAACCATCAGTACGCGATCTACGGCCAAGACTCTTGGAGGATGAACCGCCAGTTAACCCTGAACTACGGTTTGCGTTTGGATCACGAGGGGCAGTGGTACATTGGTGGAAACGGTATGGCTGTTTTTAATCCAGCCACGTACACCAATGATCCGACCGTTATAAATCCAGGCCTGCAATGGCATTCGATCAACAGCCACATTCCGTCCTCGGGTTGGGTGTCACCGTTATTCAACTACGAACCGCGAGTAGGCCTCGCATATGATGTGTTTGGAAACGGAAAGACGGTTATACGCGGTGGTTTCGCCTCATTCCGCTATAACGTTTCCGTGAACGACGTCGCAGGTGCGGCAAACTTGGCTTCCGGCACTTTTACAGCTACCGATACCGGAATCCAAGGGTACGACTCAATTAGCGGTTTTACGCCGGGTGCTACCACGGGTGCTAACAATACTTCGATCACTGCATTCCAAATGGGAGATAACAAAACTCCTTATACGAATGACTGGAACATTGGAGTTGCCCAGCAACTGCCCTGGCGCTCAGTTCTCGAAATCACCTACGTCGGGAACCACAGCGGCAACGAACTCATCAACGGCGGAAACGGCAAGCTCAGCGACTTTAACAGCAACTTCCCAGGAGCTTACTGGTTGCCGGATCCGAAGCAAACGCTCAACGGCTCGCAGGCGGTTGTTTCTACGTCGAGCTTGCCATGCGGCAAAACCGGCACTGACAATAGCAATTACACCGGATGCACAGCCATTGGACCGAATGGGGTTCCGGTCTTCGAAAACTATGCTCTCTCCTTCAACGAAAACAACTACCGCCGACTCACCAATTATCAGGACATCTTCATCCTGAACCATGGCAGCTATGCCAATTACAACTCCCTGCAAATGGCATGGCAAAAGCAGTCTGGTCCCGTCAACTACATGGTGAACTACACCTACAGCAAGGTGTTGGGAATTCGCGATGGAAACACAAATAATGCGGGAACTAATGGGACCGTAGTTAATCCCTTCGACCTGAAAGCAAACTATGGACCTCTAGCATACGACCATACGCAGATTGCAAACTTCACTTACATTTGGACTATGCCCAACTTCGTCCATGGCAACCGGTTCCTCGGAGGAGCGGTCAACGGATGGCAACTCGCTGGCTACACAACTTACCAGAGTGGTGCGCCTCTCCAGGCGAGTGGCGCCCTCAACTTTACCTACGCCAACGGCCTTACCGTTCCTGTTAACGGTATTACCAATCCGGCTTTCCAACTGCCCAACAACAGCATTCTCTTGCCGAATGGTTTGAGATCCAATTCCGTGAACCAAGCCACCTGGTTTGGCACATCCCAAAACGGCGGCGGTTATGCTTCGATGATTCCGTCAATCACTTGTGATCCGCGGCAACACGCCTCGGGCGCTTACTTCAACCCCAATTGCTTTGGAACGCCGGCGTTTGGCCAACTTGGATCGTTCAACTGGCCATACATCCACGCGCCTGCTTACTTTGACAGTGACTTGGGTATCTACAAGACCTTTAAAGTCACCGAAAGTAAGTCGCTCCAATTCAGAGTTCAGGCCACGAACTTCCTGAATCATCCATTGCCGCAGTTTGGACTGGCTGGCGGTAGCGACGACACGATCAATCTGCAACAGAATACAAATGTGCAGATTCCGGTTACTGCGATCAACGGAGGGGCAGCCAATTGCAGCGGAAACAGCGGCATTGGCGGCAACTTGGATGCCGCGAACCCTGCAATGTGCGACGTCCAGGAGCACTCCATTGCGACGTCAAACCAGAATGCAACCACGACCGGCAAACCAGCTTTCAAAAACGGTCAGCGCGTGATCACCTTTTCTGTGAAGTTCTACTTCTAAAGGCGAATCGTCGCAAACAATCAAAGGGTGGCTTCGGCCACCCTTTTTATGCTCAAAACTTGATGTTGTGGTTCACCACAATTCTGATCTGCTTTCGGAACAAGAGTTTAGTCTTCAGGTGCGAATAGGGAATCGATGCTAGGTTAGGGGCATGTTTCGCTTCTTACGACTCGCGTTCGGAATTTTTCTTCGATTGGTCGACTCCCGACAACTGTGGTTCCCGTCATTGAGCAGATTGCCCGCTGCGTCGTACTGGTACGGAGCGCCGGAAAGACGATTGCTGCTATCCACTGAAACCTGCGGAGAATCCGAGCGCAGCTCCTCTGTCGAGGTCTAAGCAAATCAGCCAATTGCGCTATTTCCGATGCACTCTACAAATTCCTGTCAATACGTCCAAAAGTCACATTCCGCAACTAACTCCCTGAATCCACGCAGACTATAAAATTGGCGAGCATGTCCCATTTGCCCGTTCCAGTTTGCTAGCATAAATATAGATAGTGAAAAGGCGCTGACTCTCTCCGCGCCTTTTTCTTTTCCATTCAGCAACACGATTAAATTTCAGCAAGACCAATATTCAGAGACATCGGGAGCCAAATCTTGAGGAAATTCGGGGACAGACGGAACTGACCCTAATTCTAAGCCACAAAGACGATTGGGGTTGGTCAGTTCTAGTCGCATTCTTTTTCCCTCATTTGCGTGACGCGAGCAAGCGCAGAATTTCGATAACGCCCGAACAATTTGTATGGACGATTTCGTGGGTTGGGAAGGACGAATTGGAGTCCGTTCCGTCTGTCCCGGATTACGAATGCTCATGTCGGCAATGTACGAAGATGAGACGCGCCGCACATCAGCTCGGCCACGGATATATTCGGGGGCTTGTGGCACATGAAGGCGTTCTTCGAATCATCTTCAAGTTCCGGCCCACTGAGCGTGCCACCGAAAACGATCTGGATTTTTTCGGACATGTTGAATGAATCCCGAGAGTTCCCGATGCCTCAATTGCTCGAAATAGGGCCCGAACGGATGCTCGAACGGGCAAAAGCAAACGGTCTCTTGGTCCCCATGCAGGATTACAGAATATATGTCTGTGGAGCATCGACCGCCGGGCTCAGGCCGCAGGCCTGGATGAGGGTTAAGCGGTTCTGGGAGATGTACTTCGCGGCTGCAGGGGCCGACCCCTTTACGTATTCGACGGAAGGAGACGTTCAACGACCAATCAATTGAGGGTCACTCTTTTGCGCGAATTTCGGAATCGGCATAGGATGAAAAGGCAGTAGATTGCCTTTCACGAAAGGCCGTCCCACGCCGAAACTGCGCTATTATTCAGGAAGTTTCCTCCCCCAATCATAGAACATTAAGATGCCAGTTCTCACTGAAGCCGACTCTTGAGGTCTGTACGTTTTCCCAAAGCTTTATGCGGGGGGGACCGGATGACCAGATCAGCGAACAAAAGAGTTTCACCGGTCGAATCGTGGTCGCGGGCACGAAAGTAAAGCGGCGTCCACAACACGTCCTGCCCATTCCCCTTCGATCGTGCTTGCCCTTCGAGCTCAAGGCCGAACGCTCTGCCTTAATGTTGGAATGGCTCGGGTGCTCGCCGAACCAGAATCGTCGCTGGCCAATGCGGTCGGTCGTGATCGACATACACGGAAATCACCGCCCGCTGCTCCCATGCCTTCGTGATCATTGCTGCGATCTGGTGTTCATGCGTACGAAATGCTCGCTCCTTCCCGCATTCCGTCATTAATAAGAACCCTTCGAAGTCTCCGAATCGGTCGTGGAACAGTCCAACCACTTTCCCCGTAAACTCCAGCCGCTTCTCTTTCTCAGGTTCGCACGGTTTCGGATGTGGATGTGGATGAGGATGAGGTAGCGGATGTCCCGGCACCTCTCCGGTCGATGAAGGCGGAATCGTATTAGGATTGCCGCCAAAGCCCTGCACGCGTCCGACGATCTGGTCGATATATCGCTGAAATACAGGGTACCAGCGGTTCGCAGCAGGTATCGTGAGCTGTATCCACCGCAGCCACGCCAGCAGCCGCTCTTCGCGAAACAAAATCTGCTGTTTGGTCTTGATCACAATGTTGAACTTGAAGGCTCCGAACGCATTCCGCCATGCATATGCTCCAGCGGGTAACGCCCGCGCCACCTCTGACCGCGCAATCGGCGGAGGTGGCACATAGAGACCTTCAGTCAGTTGTCTCACGAAGATTTCATAGATGTCGCCCTTCGTGATTCCCAAGGGCAAGTCCACCGTTAACAATCCGGCAAGGCGCACCGTTCCCGCGGGAATCGGCACAAACGCCATTCCGTATGCCGGAACTTGAATCGTGTTGGCGTCCGCGACCGTTAATTGATGCCATGGATACATAGAGTTCGCCAGACTCAAAATGTCTGCTGCGTTTACTCCCGGCAAATACAGCGATCCCGTGCTGCCCTTGGGAGTGTTTCCCCAGAAGATCATCAGTTCATCGGGCGTGTCTGCCACAGTCGGCGTCGTTCGGACCTCGATCGGATGCGGCATGCGCCGCGAAATATCGACGCCAGGATTAGGCCCATCTATCCACGCGATATTGCGCTGGGCCAGTTTGTCGGACGTAGCTGAGTTCGCGCCCAGTGGAATAGGCGTGTCGTCATAGCGGATTTCCGCGATGAGACACTGGTGCGGCGATTTGCTGATCACCTGGTTGATCGACTGCGGGGGATTGGAAGACGTGAACACGCCCGTCCACCCTCCGTCCAGGTTGCCTGCAGGCGGCGCACTGGGCAAGAACGTTTGCTGCGGCTGGTTCACGTCGAGCCAGCAGCCAAAGTACGTATCGACTTCCACGCCGGGGTTCACGTTGATATCGCGCACGTTGGCCGGATCGTTCTGCGTGTCCATGCTCACCAGAATCGGTTGGTTGGTGTTCGGATCCAGGTTGACCCTCGGCGAAGCGAAGCACGGAATCGTCACGTATTCTGAATTCTGCACACCGAGTCGGGGGATCTTGTGTCCATTCAGCACTCCATCACTTGCAAAGCGGTAGGTTGTCTGATCGTTGAATTCCGAACTTGTGGTTTGCGCCTGGAAAAGCCGGAAGAATACTCGCGTCGCCTTCGCCTGGGCTCCCGCGGTGCTGCCTTTCAGTCCCACTCTTGCCAGCGCGAAGTTAAATGTCAGATTGCCATTGTCGTCTTTCTGCAAAAACTCAATAGCCGACTTGTCCTCGTCCTGGTCGAGTGCCTCGAAGCTGTCACCTTTCAGGTCGGTTCCCGGTGTATTCAGACGCGAAAGAATATCTGCGATAAAGCCCGGAGCATCAGGCGCCGCATTCAGAGCCGCGCCGGTCCCGAACTTCGATCCGCCAGCTGTCACTTTGAAGAAGCGCAAATCAAAGCTGAGCCACGTTGGGAACTGTGTCGGATTCTGTGGATTCAGGTTCTCGAAATAGGGGTTTTCGCCCGCTGTAAGTTCCACGTTGACCGAAGTATTCAGCGTCGCCGATCCCACCGTTAATGTCGCGTGCAGGGTAATCACCACCGATTGGTCTGCCTGCAGTGGCGTGAACGCGTTCTGATCATTGAATTGGACCGTGTAGGGATACATGAACCGCTGCAGGGGGTTATTCAGAGAGGGGTCCTGCGCCAGGATCGGCGCGGGCCCGGGTTGATTGAACGTCGGCAGGCTCGCGCTGATGTTGGAAATCTGCGTGGTAGTCAACCCGGTGTTTAGTGCCGGGTCAACTGTCGCCGTAATCGAAGGATTTGGGTTCGGAGGTAGGTTGTTCAGGTCGCCGGTCGAATTGAAACCCAACTCGCCTGCATCGAATCCGTCCACCGCCAGCCAGTACGCTGACTGGAATTTCGCCGGCAGGTTTCCCTTGACCTCGTCAACGCTGAACGTGCCCTTCTCGATGATGAATTGCAGATTCGGCGGAATCGGCGCATATTGGCAATCCGATGCTGCTGCGGGACAACTCGACGCTCCGCCTGGCTTTACGATTGAACAGATGTAGTACGCAAATGTGAATCCGCTGGGCGGGGAGTTCTGGTTTACTCCCAGAAAGTTGTCAGAAGAGTCGAAATAGATGCGGGTCAAATTGTTGCAATTGATATCACAGGGATCGCAGACCTCGGGATTCGAGAGATCGCCGTTGGGATCGACGACCATCTCGGCCGTCTCATGGCTTACCACCATCGCGTAGACATCCGCCACGTCCTGCAGCGTCAAGCCCGTGTGGAATACGCCTGCGGCGACATACGAGATATTCGCTTTGAAATGAAATCCGGAATTGTCTCCGATCGCCGATGTATTAGTTCCTGTTCCCGTTAAACCCGAAGGAAATACGATGAAAACGCAATCGCTCGCGCCCAAGCCATTTGCAGCCGCAATCGTGTTCACCCAGCCATCCAGGTCGGAGTCGCTAAAACTGGTGCCTCCTACATTGACGGTACTCGTGATCAGCGTTGATGAAACTTTGATCGAGTTCGGCCCATACTGTTTCGCATATTCGTTGATCGGCACCGCCGCATGCTCCGCATATTGGACGATGGTGTTCATGTCCGCAGTCGGCACCACAAGGTTCCCGCTGCCAGTATTGAAAGTTACCTGTGCGAAGTGCAGCGTCCCGTTGAAGAGTGCGGCCCGTGCGGTCCGCTTGGGCACCGGGATGGGATGGCCCTTCAGGAAGTCCGCGAGTTCCTTGTGACGGTTCAGTAGCGGCGAGTCATGACGGGTGCGATGCAACACTCGTAAGATTTCCAGCGGAATGCCGGTCCCGAATCCTTCCGCCTCACGTCCCTTGTGAAACAAATCTGGAGCTACGGACTGCAGATATCTCGCGTTCTTTATGGCTCTCGTGTAACACCGGACGTGAGGTCGTTGCGTCGTCGCTTTATGGGCGATCCGTGTCATAAGCACTCCTTCTCGCGGCGAATTCCCGCTGCGGGTAAAAAGCAAGAACCTTTCGCAAGATAGTGCGCTTAGGAGCCCGAACGTTTCATACTTTACTTAAGTAGGTGCTCCGATCAGTTGTACCTTCTTTATGTTCATGTCGCCAGGTGAGTCGATCACACTGAGGTTTCACTTTTGCCCTCCCGAGCAGTAGTCGCCGAAAGCGAAGTTGGCACGTATCATTCAAGCGCCGAAAGACGAAGATCATAGGGATTCGTCTTACAGGGAAGAGTACGAGATCATTTCGGCGACGGAAGAGCCTGGCCATACCACGACTTACACCTACGATTCCTACAACAACGTGGCTTCGGAATCGAGGCAGTTGGATGCCCGCGATATGGCCACCACTTCTTATACCTACTTTCCCACAGCTACAAGCACACAGGTGCGCAGCTGTCGCGAATCGCACATACCCCATGAGTATCTACAATCCATGTTGTAGATACTCATGGTATGGGTAAACCTACTGATCTCGTTCAGGGCACGCTCGACGTCCTCATTCTCAAAACGCTCTCGTTAAATCCCATGCACGGCAGGGCAATCGCAAAGCGTCCGCACGGACAGTTCTGCCAATGACCGCCCTTCCCACTCCGCGCCTGTTCCTTCTTCCCGATGTAACTTTGAAATCCTGCTGAACGTCCGAGTACAGTGAGGAGATACAAAATCTCATTGTGCTCATACTGATCCTCTGGTTTGGATGGCAGTTGATTCTGTAAGGCCAATGCGGGAACGTCTGCGGCGGCGAAATCAAACACGTTTTGAGGGTCTGACCGCAAGACCCAATATTTGCCCGCCTGTGGCGCGGCGATCTTCTTGATTTCCTCCATGATTTTCTGCTTGCGCGGCTGTTGTCCGTTTTTAAGTTTTGGCAGTACCGTCAGGACGATTTCGTCAATCGTGGCACGCTTCTCCATGCGGGCTGCCTGGTTCAGAAAATCTGTCACATAGAAACGTATTCTATGTTCCAAAGGAATGTGGCAGCCCGAGCTTCCTACCCGGCTTGACATGCCAAGTCTTGTCGTCTGTGTGGTACACAAACTCCTGATTCAGGATGGGCGTCACATCCCCGATTTTGCTGGCGACCTCCCCGAGTAGGCCATTCTCCAGCAACTTCGAAATCAGGTCGCTGTAGATCTGATCGGTCGATGCGCCACCGCGTTGGACAATACTGAGTTCCGCACTATCCTTAATGAGGTTCACGGCATCACTACCCACAGAAGCGATCGCGAGGGTACGCGGGTTCCGCACTTTGCGAAAGTTCAGGATTAGCTCGCCGCTGAGGACTGTGAGGGGATTTTTCTTTTTGTGCATTGACCATATGACATTTAACGGCTGGGCGACAGTGTTGACGTATTCGAACCCACAAGATTCCGCCGCTTTCACAATGGTGTCCCACATCTTAGGTTCGCGATGAGCAAAAACAAGGCTCAGCCAGTGGTCATACTTGAGCACCTTAAACATTTCATTGATGCCCTGAAAGTCGGTTGGCAGAAACCGAAATAACTTGAGCACTGTGACGCAGAATTACTCTACGCAGCAAAAGGGCAGCCGCCTTAATTGTTCTCTGCTTCGGTCGCATATGTCGATTGGCGTTCATTTATACAAATCAGAAAGCAGGACGAAAGTAAGGTAAATAGCTTAGAGGAATAGGTTTTGTAGCCCGTGTTGAATAAATTGATGCTTAATATACGCAACATTGCTGGAATGCCTGTCGAAGTCGAGAGTTGCAACGGTGAACTCGTTACGTTAATCGGACAGCGCCTGCATAAATAACTCAAAGCCATGTCCCTCTGGGATACAATCCGTTCGCGTATTCGACAGAGCGAGTCGCCAGACAACGTCAATACAGAACTGTAGGGGTGTGAAGTGCGAGCAGCCGTCTATTTGCGAATTGTGGTTCTCAGTTTATTTGTCATATTGATTTCCGGTTGCGGAGGAAACCCGGCGATGCCTTTGCCGGTAAGGGCTGCATGCACTTTAGCTGTCCAACCAACATTTGCTTACGTCCTGAACTATACGGACGCAACAATCTCGATGTACACGGTCGATTCATGCACAGGAAGTTTAACTGCAACTACGCCCGCCTCCATCCCGGTCGGGATCCATACCGGAATTAATTCCGAGAGCATGGCGCT
>JANWKU010000020.1 GCA_025451215.1 Terriglobales bacterium | reverse complement strand
GTTATTGCGGTGGGTTATTCCCACCGTCCTTTGAGGGCTTGGATGAAGGGTTAGATGACTTGTCGTCTTTAAAGATATCCGCAATTTTGCCCAATATCCCTTTTTTCTTTTGCGGATCGTTGCTTTGAACGCCGGCAGGCTGCTGCCCAGGTCCAGGTGGAGGCAAGGGCTTTTGGGTGCCAAGACCGAAAACCCTTGAAAAGAAACCTTTCACCCCCTGCTGATCGCAAGTCTGGCCGGGCTCCGTCCCGGTAAGGAAAGCCACTGTGTAGTCGTCAGGGCAGGCCGGGGTCGCGAGAAGATTGGTCGCTTTGTCGAGTTGAACATCCACAACGCCGTTTGGCTGGGTAAATGGCTTAACATCGGAATACTCAGGCAGGGCGATTGCCTTTTTCATGAACTCGGCCCAGATGGGCGCGGCCGTTTGCGAACCGCTCAAATGGAGGTCGCTATAGTCATCAAACCCGACCCAAACGATGCACAATAAATTGCTGGTGTATCCGGCGAACCAACCGTCGTGAGAGCTGCCAGTCTTGCCGGCGGCTGGCGCGGTAAACCCACCAGCCCGAACTCCGTATGCGGTGCCGAAATTGAGCACGCCTTCCAGCATATTCGTCATCACGTAAGCGACTCGCGGATCGAGCACGGCTTTTCGCTCAGAATGGAAATCCAGCACGGAATCCCCAGTCGCAGTGCGGACGGAGTTAACCAGTGTAGGTGTGATCCTGACTCCGCTATTGGAAAAGACCGTATATGCGGAGGCCATTTCCAGTGGGGTGGCGTCATAGGAGCCAAGCGCCATTGCGGGAGTAGGTTTTACTGATGTGATTCCTGCCGCTCGGGCGAGGTCGGCAACTTTCTCATAGCCGACTTCTTCCGCGAGTTTCACGGTGGCATTGTTCAAGGAAAGCGCAAGCGCATAACGCGCAGTTACCTGACCAAGATATTTTTCTTCATAATTCCGGGGCTCATAAATCTGGTCGCCATAAGTGAAGGTAGTGGGCTCGTCCTCGAGCATGGTGGCAGGAGTAAAGACTGGATTGCTTCCGTCAAGGCCGGTATTGATGGCAGCGGCATAAACGAATGGCTTGAAAATGGAGCCCGTGGGGCGGCTCGCCACGGCATGGTCTAACTGGCTGAAGGCATAATTTCGGCCACCAACCAACGCCAGTACCTCGCCGGTGTGGGGATCCATTGCCACCAGGGCGACCTGCGCGTCCGGACCGGACGCCACTGTAGTTTCATATTTGTTCTTGCCCACGCGCACGCGTTTGGTGCGGCGTTTTTTCACCAACTGGTCTACCAGCTTCATGCCGCTTTCCACAGCCTGGGCCGCGGCCTTTTGCAGGCTGGGATCAATCGTCGTGTAGATGCGGTATTGCTGATCGTTCATCTCATGCTCGTTCACCTTGCTGACGACCGTGTCCCGCACTAAATCAACAAAATAAGGCGCATCGCTGGCTTCGACGTTCGGAGGGGCAAGCTTTAATGGTGTGGCTTTTGCTTTTTCCGCTTGCTCCCTGGTGATGGCATGAGTCTCCAGCATGCTTTCAATCACTAGGTTGCGGCGTTCTAGCGCGCGTTCCGGGTGCCGATAGGGTGACAAATAGCTCGGACGTTGAATAATCCCGGCTATCAAAGCCGCTTCGGGCAAAGTAATGTCTTTGAGATTTTTGTTGAAATACGCTTGTGACGCCTCCCCAAAGCCGTTAATCGTGAACGATCCCCGCTGGCCCAGATCCACCCAGTTTGCGTACAGCTCGAATATCTGTTCCTTGCTGAATTTCTGTTCGAGTTCCTCGGCAATCAACATTTCCGTCAGCTTGCGCTTAATGGTTTTTTCTGGAGAAAGAAAGAAGCCGCGCGCGAGCTGCATCGTCAGAGTGGAACTGCCCTGCGCATATCGCTTGTGGGCAAGATCAATCCATGCCACCTCCGCCATGCGCACGAAATTCACTCCGCTATGCTCGAAAAATCTCCGGTCCTCGATGGAGACGACGGCCTCCACCATCAGTTTGGGGATCTGGTTATACCTCACCACTTGACGCTTGGAACGTCCCGCGTCAAACATGGAGGTAATCATCACGGGCTCGAGTTCATAAGCCTGCAGGTCCCCGGCCCTGCCGGTGATGCTGGCAACTTTTTCGTCAGTAAAGCGGATGGTTGCGGGTTCGGGGCTGTGGTACGACTGGGGGCCGGGAGACACTACGATTCCATCTTTGATAAGACGGTAGGTTCCCAGTTGCGATTGGCCGTCAACTTCTGAATAACCCGCGCCGCGAAGTTCCGCCGCGATCTCCTTTGGAGAAACTTCTTCCCCCAGGCGCACCGTCTGGGGAAGCGCATAAATTTTGGCTGAGTTGCTGAATATTGGATTCTGGAAGCGGGCCTGAATAATGTGGTCGTACTTGACGTAAAAATAGGAAAAAAAGGCGACGCCTAACACCGCAAGGACCAAAAACACAGCGACGCCAATTTTTAGAATTGGATCGCGCGACCAGGCACGCTTCCCAGTGCTCGCGGTGCCGTCCTGTTTCCTCGGGATTCGTAATTTAATGGCCACAGTAGCGGTCGGCTCGCATGGTTCGCCTTGGCGATCTTGCTTCAGCGAGGTATCCGAAAGATGATTATAGATATTTTATCGGAGTTTTTGCTCTGCTCCGTCGCCGCAGCGGTGGCAATGCAGATGCATTCTCTGATTAAGATGCGTGACAGGTTGCCACGCTGGATGACCGTCGCAGATCAGTAAAAACCCTTATTTGTGGAAGAGGGATTGAAATGCAGGTCAAAGGGATAGATCGGCACACCGATATGAATATCGTATTTGACGTCAATCGAAACCGATCCAGTTCCCATGCCACCAGAGCGCACTACTTTGACATTGGGCTCGGTGATCGGGATGTCGTATTGTTTTGCGTCCGCGATAATTTGGGCGCGAATGTCGTCTTCAGAAATTGGCTTGTAGGTGCTGTCCATGGCCTCGCGGCTAATGGTGTCTTGAAATTCGTAGTTCGAATAGTAAGGAGGAACGACCTCAATGCCTAGATAAATGACCGCTACGATGACGGCGATGCCAAGAATAAGTTTTAACGTTTCCATGCTGCTCCAACCGCCCCAAGAAGCCTAAAACTCAACAATCATCTACAAATGGTTCCCGAGTACCCGGATAGTAGCATCGTGGATTTCTGGTGTCGAGACGCAGCATGCGTCTGAGATACCTTTGGTAACTTGAAATGCCAGTACGGATACGAAGACGTTGCGAACTGCTATATCCAGCTAGGCAGGAGATGGTCGCTGATCCTCGGCGGCCGCGGACAAAGTGGTTGTCGGTGAGGGCTTTAGGAGGGGCCAGCCCTTTTTCAGAACGTAATCGAGCCACGCCCCGGCTGCCTGCGAGGTGAGCACTGCAGCTAACACAAGCGTGGTATAGAACTTCGGGCTGATGATTCCAGCGTCAAACGCCACACTTGCCAGGACGATTCCCGGGCCGCCACGGGCGTTTGTGGTGATGGCCAGATTGATTAAATCCAGCCCACGAAATCCTGCGAATCGGCCAGCCAAAGAGACGGAAAGGATTTTGATAATGCAGCTACCGACAAGAAATGCGCCGAGCATCCACCAGGAAAGGCCCTGAACCAGGTCAAGTTTCATTCCCACCAGTGCGAAGTACACCGGGATGAAAAATGCGAATGACACTTTTCCAATCGCATCAAGGGCTTCGGCGAAGATTCGGCGTTTCTTGTGGACTACGGCAAAGCCGGCGAGAAATGCCGCGAATACCAAACTGACGTCAAGGGCCCCCGCGACCGCGCAATAAGCCAGAAGAACTGCGATTGCATAGGCCACCGGAGATTGTTGCGCGAACACGTTGAATCGCGACTTATTGATGCGCTTCACAAGGCGAGGAACGATGGTCAAGCCCAGCAGGAAAAATCCTACGGTGAGAGCCAGGTGATAAGACATTTGCCGAGGTTGCAGCACTGCCTTGCCTGCCATCGCCGTCGCCACGGCCAGCGCCAGCCACAACACAATATCTTCGAGCACGGCCACCCCTAAAACCAGTCGCGCAAAACGTGTGTGGAGAATCTTAAGATCGGCGAATATTTTTGAAACCACCGGAACAGATGTCACCGCCACGCCGACCGCAAGAATAATGGTGAGGGAGATTTTGTTGCCGTTCGGCCCCGCGAGTACTGGGCGGACAATCCATGGTCCGAACACGAGACCCAAAAGAAAAGGTATGCCCGTCCCTACAATCGTGAGCCAGCCAACCTCGCGGCGTTCATCCCGGGTAAACAATTGTTGGGTTTCCGCGCCGGAGAGAAACATCAACAGCAGAAGGCCGAGCCAGTAAACAAAATTTAGAATATTACCCTGGTGTTTCGCAGCATCCGTCAGTGCAGAGGCAAAGTGTAGCCGGCCTAAAAGACTGGGGCCCAGTATGATGCCGGCCAAAATTTCGCCCACGACCTTGGGCTGCCGTAGCTTTACGAAAAGATACCCCAGCAACTGGGCCAGACTAACCAGCAGCAAAAGGATGAAAATAATTGACGTGAGATCGGCGTTGGACAAGGGAATCTCGCCCACCTAAGATGCTTTCTTTATCTTTAGGTTGGCTAGATGGAGAAGGCACCGACTACTTCAGCTTCAGTTGCTTACATCAAATCAATGCCCCACAAATCATGTAAGTGGATAATTCCATGGAGCGTTCCAGCTTCGTCCACCACTGCCAATGAGGTGATTTTCTTTTCTTCCATCATCGCCAATGCGGTCACCGCGAATTCGGTTGGGAGAATGGTCCTGGGGGCACGCGTCATGCATTGACCCGCAGTCAAATCCAATGCATCTTTGCCGCTTTTTTCCAGCAGGCGGCGCAAGTCTCCGTCGCTGATGATTCCCACCAGCTTTTCGCCATCCACGACCGCGGTCATACCAAGTTTCTTGCGCGACATCTCATAAATAACTTCGGGCATTTTGGTGTCAGGAAGCACTTTGGGAAGCGCGTCGTCGGAATGCATGAGCGCTTCTACTCTGGCCAGGCGTTTACCCAATTTTCCGCCGGGATGCAGGTTGGCGAAATCTTCTTCCTTGAAGCCGCGCTTTTCTGAAATTGCGACCGCTAACGCATCGCCCAAGGCCAGCATCGTGGTCGTTGAGGCGGTGGGCGCAAGTCCAAGCGAGCAAGCTTCTTTCGCGACCGAGCAATCCAGAGTAATCTCCGCGGACGACGCCAACGTGGATGTCTTCTTGCGATTGGGAGAGTGCAACTCGTCGCAGGTCAGAGCGATCAATGGGACGCGCAATCGCTTGATCGTTGCCAGTAGATTCAAAATCTCCTCAGTCTCTCCACTCGAAGAAAATGCCAGGACCACGTCTCCTCGCACGATCATTCCCAGGTCCCCATGCACGGCTTCCACCGGATGCATGAACAACGCGGGAGTGCCCGTCGAATTGAGCGTGGCCGCGACCTTACGCGCAATGATCCCGCTCTTTCCCATGCCCGTTACCACGACCCGCCCTAAGCAGGAAAAGATCAAATCAACCGCTCGCTGGAAGTCCGCAGCCATGGGGCCTTCCATGCGATCAGCGAGCTTCCGCAGCGCTTCGGCTTCAATCCGGACGACATTTACGCCACTGTGGTTCATGAAGGAAGGATACTAACAAAAATCGCCGAAGTGCATTCACTTGAGAGCAATCGCTGTCAGAAATGGTCGTACCCCGCCGCCCTCCCGCTGATTCTCCCTAACCCTTTAGCCTGGATAATTCGGTCCCATGGTCCCGCCTGCCAGTTGTCTTTTTTCTTTTCCGTATGCTGCCACGGCGGTAGAGCAATAAAAAGCCGGTTAGCTATGGCCAACGCGTAAGGTTCATATTGAGTGCGCAGGTACGCGAGCTTCTGCTCAAACTCAGCATCATTTCTTATGCGAATTCCCTTTTCCGCCAATTTTTCACGAAGGCTGTTTAGCTCTTCTGGAGTAAGCCGGTCGGTCTCCGCCGGCCGGTATCGCACATTAAGCACCTGCGTAAGGTCCACAACCGCATGCCGTGCCATGGCGAACGTCAGTTTCGCCTGCTCAGGGCGAATGTCGTCAACGCCTGCTATTACCAGCGCGCTGCTGTCCAGAATCATGGTCAGCGCGCCCAGCCATGACTGATTGCTGTGCTGCGAACGAAAATAACTGAGCATGGGATAAGAAATGTGACTCTCCAGGACCTCCGCCGCCCAGTGTTCCCAATCGCGCAAAATTACGTCCAGCCCGGCGTCCTGAGGGTATTTCCCGACTCTGAAGAGAAGTTCCGTGGCCGTTGGCGGAGAACCTGCGCGGGCGTCCAGCAGGGAAATCTGAATTTCGCGTTTGGAAAACGCGGAATAAATTGTCGGCAGATATCCAATCACGATGCCGAGGAAGGCAAATCCCATACCGCCTTCGAGGACCGCCAAAAATCTCTCAACACCACTGGTGGGCAACACATCGCCGAAACCGATGGTGAAGAACGTTGATCCACTTAGATAAAGGACCGTCCAGAAATGAGTGCCTTCTTTCCCCAGTTGGACATGCTCGCCGGCGCCCCAATGAAGCAGCGCGAATCCAAAAATCAAGCCAAATGCCCAGACCATGAGAAGGCCGAGCAACGAAAGCGGGCCGAAGTAGCCAAGGAATGTTTCTCGACGGGTTTTGCTATGGATTCGTTTTGCCAGTATCCACCACGGGCGCCAGGTGTTGCGGTAAAACCAGGAAGTAATCCGAAAGCCGCGTTGGACGCGGCGGGGCAATATCGTGGTCTCGAAGGCGTCGAGCAACACCGCGACCAAAATAAATATACCGAGAATGGTGTAGAAACTTTGCATGCGAAACTGGAGGCTGCGGCGAATAGTAACAGATTCGCGCGCGGATTTTTGGCGCGCAGCGTTGAGCTTAACGCAACAGCGCGGAAAGCTTGCCGGAGGTGATAACTGCGGCGATCCGGGCGAAATCTTCAGAAATCACGCGGTCTTTCTCCAGCCGCGCCGAAGATGCCCTGATCTCCTTATAGGCCAATTGACCGAGCCGTGAAGTTTTCATGGGCGCGAGAAAGTCGAGAGCCTGCGCCGATGCCATCGCTTCAATGGACAGGACGTTGCGTGTGTTTGCGACAATCCTGCGCAGTTTTAGCGCGCCTGTCATTCCCATTGAAACATAATCCTCTTTATTGCCGGAGGTGGTGATGGAATCCACCGATGCGGGATGCGCCAGGACTTTGTTTTCACTGGCGAGCGCGGCCGCGGTGACCTGGGCCATCATGAACCCGGAGTTCAGTCCGGCCTCCACTGCGAGAAACGGCGGAAGGCCTTCGTTTAACGAGGGATTCACCAGGCGCTCAATGCGGCGCTCGGAAATCCCGGCTAACGCGCTTAAAGCAATCCCCAAAAAATCTAGGGCAAATGCGACGGGCTCGCCGTGAAAATTCCCGCCGGAAAGAATGTCGCTTTCTTCTCCGTTCCTCACGAAGACCAGCGGATTATCCACCGCTGAATTTGCTTCCGTCTCAAACACTCCCCGGCAATGGGAGAGCGTGTCGCGCACTGCGCCATGGACCTGGGGAATGCAGCGCAGCGAGTAGGCGTCCTGCACGCGGTTGCATTCGGCATGAGATTTGCGAATCTCGCTGCCCTCCAGCATTTTGCGCAGGTTCGCCGCAGTTTTGAGTTGTCCGGCGTGGGGACGGGCACGGTGAATTCGTTCGTCGAAGGCCACATCGGTCCCGCGAAGCGCATCCAGAGTAAGCGCGGAGATCACATCGGCTGAATCTACGAAAATTTCTGCTTCCAATAGAGCAAGCGTCCCAACGGAAAGCATCGCTTGCGTGCCATTCATCAATGAAATGGCCTCTTTCGCCTCCAGCCGCAAAGGAGAGATTTGAGCTTTTTTCAAAGCATACGCGCCGGAAATGAATTCGCCATTCTCGCCGAAGCACTGGCCTTCGCCAACCAGCACAAGCGCAAGATGGGCTAGAGGCGCGAGATCGCCACTTGCGCCGACACTTCCCTGAGAGGGGATAACGGGAGTCACGCTTCGATTCAACATTTCGCAGAGAGTGTCAATGATGACGTCCCGAACTCCGGAAAAGCCTTTGGCCAATGAGTTCGCCCGCAACAGCATCATGGCCCGGGTTTCCGCGACGGTAAGCGGTTCGCCTACGCCAACCGCGTGGGAGCGCATTAGGTTGAGTTGCAGTTCCAGAATTTGTTCGCGGGCAATGCGCACATCGCTCAATTTGCCCACGCCGGTGGTGATGGCGTAAGAAGTCTGATTGCTTGCGACCAGGTTTTCCACGGCTTGACGCGCCCCGCGGACTTTCTCGCGGGCGTCGGGATCGAGCAAAACGGGACGATGATCGGCGATGCTGCGGACATCTTCAAGCGTCAGATCATTTCCGTTAATGTGAAGCGCTTTCACGGAACCTGCCCCGTCTTGCTGACCGCGTTCCGGAATATCTGCAAATATTTTTGCGGAATGGAGGAAACTTTCATTGCTGCATTAGTTACAACGTGGGTAGTTTCCCCTTCAGCCAGCAACTCGTTGTCGGACTCGCGCAACAATTTATAACTGAAGTGCAAAACGGATTCGCGAACGTTCTTCAAATGAGTACGCACGATCAGCTCATCGTCATAGCGTGCGGGCGCTTTATAACGGCAGCGTGCATCGGCGACGGCGATGAAGCATCCATCATCTTTTTCCATGTCGCGATAGGAGAACCCCAGTTGCCGCAACAGTTCCACCCGGCCAATTTCAAACCAGATGAAATAGTTGGCGTGGTAAACAACGCCCATCTGGTCGGTTTCCGCGTAGCGTACTCGTAAGCGGGTCTCTGAAAATGCTTCGTTCACTTGCCGCTCCACTTGGGTTTACGTTTTTCCAGAAAGGAAGAGATGCCTTCGCGAAAATCGGCGGTCGCGCGTATGGCCGCATTTTCACGCACGGAGAGTCGAAGCTGATCGTCAAGTTCTCTGCCAGCCAAATCACGCAACAGCCGTTTGGTCGCCAGCAGAGACGCAGGGCTATTTGCCGCTAATTGCTCCGCCAGTTCGGTTGTTCGCGCAAGTAATGTGGACGCCGCCACAACTTCATTGATGAGGCCGATGCGCAATGCTTTATCCGCGCCGATGAGTTTTCCCGTCAGCAAAAGCTCACGGGCCTGCTTTTCTCCCACTTGACGCAATAAGAATGTGGAAACGATGGCCGGGATAAATCCGATCCGCACTTCCGTATAGCCGAACTTCGCCTCCGGCACGGCTAGCGTGAAGTCGCATAAGGTCGCCAGCCCGGCGCCCCCAGCCACGGCCGCGCCATTTACCGCGGCGATGCTAGGCTTGGAAAATTCGTAAATCGTGCGAAAGAGTTGCGCTACGGTCTCTGAATCTTTCAGATTTTGTTCTGGCGAGCATCCGAGCAAACCTTTCAGATCATCCAAGTCCATTCCCGAGCAGAAGGCCGAGCCTGCGCCAGTAATGACCAATACCCGCGAATCTGACGCCGCAGCTTCAGCTAAAGCAGCCAGCAACTCCGAGATCAACTCATAGCTGAGGGCATTGCGCTTCTCCGGACGATTCAAGATAATCGTTGCGAATGTGGGTTCGAGCGCGAGCTGGATGGTGTGGTAAGTCATGCGAAAGCAATCATTCGTTCCGAATTATCAATCTGCCGCGCTTGACTCCGTATATCGCGCCGCAAATGCGCCTGCAACTCGCATTAATGTGTCCAGAGATTTTAGGGCGGGCAGAGCAGCGCCGCGTTGCGTGAGGGCCTCGATTATTTTTTCAGTCGGAATATTGCCGACCATCACATCTTGCGCGAACGGGCATCCACCGAGTCCTCCAATTGCGGAATCAAAACGGCGGCAACCCGCGTCGTAAGCGGCGAGGACGTTTTCAATCGCCTGCTCCCCACGGCTGTGTAGATGAACGCCGATCTCAAGATAGTCGTACTTTTGCATCACCGCCGAAAACAATTCCCCAATCTGCTGTGGACTGGCCATGCCAACCGTGTCGGCGAGGGAGATCATTTTGATGCCATAGCCTTCGAGTAATCCAACAGCTTCTACAACTTCTCCCACATTCCATTCGTCGCCGTAAGGATTTCCAAATGCCATCGAAATATAAACGACCGTTTCTAGACCAGCGTCGTCGCCCTTGTCTTTGATTCTTTCCATCTCATCAATCGCTTCATCCAGGGTTTGGTTCTGGTTATTACGCAGGAAGGTTGGCGACAAAGAATAAGGAAATCCCAGCGTCTTTACGGCATTTGTATTGATGGCACGTTGCGCGCCCTTCTCGTTCACCACGATCCCGATGATCTCTACGTCGTCGGGCGGATCGAGTTCCTTCAACACGTCTTCGGAATCCGCCATTTGCGGAACCGCTTTCGGAGACACAAACGAAACCGCGTCGATGTGTTTGAAGCCAGCGCCGATCAAGGCTTTCAGGTAATCCGCCTTGATTTCCGCGGGGATGTGTCCTTGGAGCCCTTGCCAGGCATCGCGCGGACATTCGATGAGTTTGATGGAGTCAGGCATGTTCACCACGGAGGCACGGAGGCGCGGAGTAATTCATAATATCTTCCTGACGAGACCGCCACGCATCAGCACAGCCACATGGAAATTAAAAATTAGACCAACTCTCTTGCCCGTCAGTTTGAGATATGTAATTAGCTGAGCTTCGTGAACAGGAAGAACATGCTCAACGCATTTAAGTTCAAAAATAACGCAATCTTCAACGACCAGATCAATACGATAGCCACAATCGAGGTTGATTTCCTTATAACGCACAGGCAAAGGCACTTGCCGTTGAAAATTAATTCCGCGAAGATGCAATTCGTGACAAAGGCATTCTTCGTAAGCCGACTCTAAGAGACCCGGGCCGAGCGTTTTGTGCACCTCGATCGCGGCCCCAATAATATTTTCCGTAAGCGCCTCATGAAGAAGTTTACTCCGCGTCTCTGTGCCTCCGTGGTGAGAAGGGTTTGCAATCATGTCTGCAAAACTCCAACTTTAAACTCCGCCACGTCCGGATTCAACGCCGCCGCTTCCAGCGCCTGTGTGACGGCCGCGCGCGTTTCCATGGGATCAATAATTTTGTCAATCCACAGGCGGGCCGCGCCGTAACGAGGGTCCGTCTGCTCGTCATACGTTCGCTTGGTGGACTCGTACAATTCTTTGCGCTCGTCTTCGGTAAGTTGCTTACCGCCGCGCTCCAGTTGGCGAATTTTAATTTCCACCAGAGTGCTGGCGGCGGCGTCTCCGCCCATGACCGCATAGCGCGCCGTCGGCCACGCAAAAACAAATCGCGGATCGTATGCTTTGCCGCACATTGCATAGTGCCCCGCGCCAAATGATCCGCCAATGATTACAGTAATCTTGGGCACGACTGAATTGGAAACGGCGTTTACCATTTTCGCGCCAGCTTTGATGATGCCGCTCCACTCCGCATCGCGGCCCACCATAAAGCCGTTCACATCATGAAAGAAAACCAGCGGGACCAAATTCTGGTTGCAATCCATAATGAAGCGAGCAGCCTTCTCCGCCGATTCGGTGTAGATGACGCCGCCGAACTCCACCCGCTTATGACCTTCCAGATCGGTCTGTTGCGCATGGATTTTCTGGTTGGCCACGATTCCCACGGCAAAGCCGCCGATACGCGCGTAACCGCATACCAGAGTTTTTCCATACTCCGCTTTGTATTCGTCGAAGCGGCTGCCGTCCACGACTCGCGCCAGAATTTCTTTCACATCATAAGGACGGGCAGGCGAAGAGTCATAGATGCCGTAAATTTCTTCCGCCGCAAGCTTTGGATCCATGGGTTTTCGGCGGTCCCAGGGAGATTGACGGCGGTATCCCCACTTGTCCACGATGGAACGCAAGCGAGAAATGCAGGCTTCATCGCTCGCCTCGCGAAAGTCCACGGTCCCGCTGATGGCAGAGTGCATGGCTGCTCCGCCCAGTTCCTCAGCGGAAACTTTTTGCCCAATGGCCGCCTGCACCAGGGCCGGACCGGCAAGGAACAACCCGCTGCCGTCGGTCATGAGCACGTGATCGCACATCACCGGAAGATATCCGCCGCCGGCCACGCACATACCCATAATGGCGGCAATCTGTGGGATTCCCATCGCCGACATCACGGCGTTGTTGCGGAAGACGCGTCCAAAATCATCCGTGTCAGGGAAAACGTCCTCCTGCAAAGGTAAAAATACTCCCGCTGAATCCACCAGATACATCGTCGGAATGCGATTCTCGATGGCGATGTTCTGAGCGCGAATCACTTTCTTCGAAGTCATGGGAAAGAACGCGCCCGCCTTCACCGTGGCATCGTTGGCAATGATCATCACCAGCCGCGAATGCACGCGCGCAAGGCCCGTAATCACTCCGGCGGCGGGCGCGCCACCCCACTCTTCGTACATGCTGCTGGCGGCAAAAATTCCCAGCTCGAAAAAACTTTCCGGATCGGCCAGCAGATCAATCCGTTCACGCGCCGTGAGCCGCTCCTTGTTGTGCTGGTTTTCAATCGCGCGCTCTCCGCCGCCTTCACGAATTTTTTCTTCTTCGTTATGGATCTGCGACATGAAGTCCGCCATGAAGCGCATGTTGGCTTCAAAGCGCGCGGAGGTGGGATCCACCTTGGTTTGTAGGATGGTGGAGGGAGAAGCCGCGGTCGGTTCGATTCGCTCGGCCATAACAGCTCGAAGTTACGGTATATAACAGTCGAGTGTTGCTGCGCAAATTCAAGAGATTTCGTTTCATAGTGTATTCTTCTGCACCAGCACGGCATTCTTCGTTGAGGGACAAGCGCCATTGAACGATGCTACCGGCTGTCCGGAAAAATCGTACTCTCCCTGGCGCGTCGCGCTGGCGCTCACTCTCGGCTTGCGTGTGTTCTATTCAGGCGTCGCGGCGATTTTCGCCGCGGTCATTCCCGTTAATTTGCAGTTGATTCGCTCCAACGCCTTTACCGATACTCTTCCTCTCCCGAGCCGTACCTTCCATTACTTATTTCTCGATGCCTGGCTCCGGTTCGACACTCTGTGGTATCTGCACATCGCCCAGTTCGGATATGACCGGACGGGCTCGATTGTTTTCTATCCGCTGTATCCAATCCTTATTCGGCTTACGAGTGTCGTTGGGAATGCTCTGGCATCGGCGTTATTCATTTCTACATTGGCAACTTTCTTTTTGCTCTGGGGATTGCAGAAGTTGCTGCTTTTGGATTTTTCCGCCGATAAAGTCCGCCGCGCATTACTGATCTGCGCCATGTGGCCAGCCAGCTTCATATTTTTTGCCGGATACACGGAATCTTTACTGCTGGCATTGATTCTCTGGTCACTCTACGCGGCACGGCGCAATCGGTGGCCGCTCGCAGCCCTTGCAGCATTTGCCGCCTGCCTTACAAAAGCGGCGGGCGTTCTCGCACTCATCCCTCTCGTAGTCATCGCCTGGCGTCGTCGCAGCTTCAAGGCATGGCCAATTTTGCTGGCCCCTTCAGGGTCAGCGGTATTTCTCCTTTGGCTTCGCGTGACTGGACACGGAATACCGACCGACGCTTATGCGCGCTATTGGCATGTGACCTTTTCCTGGCCCTGGATGACGTTATGGACCACTGTTTTCAGCCTCGCACGCACGCCAAATGTAATTGTGGCATTCAATCTTTTATTTCTGGTTTTGTTTTTCTGGTTTGTGCCGGCTAGTCGTATGGACACGGGATACAAGCTCTACGCGTACGCGGCAATCCTCTTGTTTCTGACAAAAAATAATATCAATCCTCCCTTTCAAAGCACCGCCCGCTACCTGCTTATCGTTTTCCCTGCCTACATGGGAGTAGAGAAATATTTTGAAGGCCCGCGATTGAAGGCAAGGCTCGGAATCCTATGTATGGTTCTAATGGTGGCTAATCTCGGGCTACTGTGGCTTTATATTGGATGGTCGCTTGTACTTTAAGAAAAGCGAGTGAAGCCCCGCCGCCAGCATTCGCGTATGAAAGTCAAACCCTGTGTTGCGCCCGAAATTCCATTCGTCCGTTCAATTCAATGGTGAACTTCCGCTTTCCATTCAAAGTGTGCAGCGTGACATGCGTTTTTTCAGGAGCAATTCCGATTGCTTCGCGCAACTGACCGTTGCGATCCGTAGTAAGACGAACTGTCTCACTACTGCGGAATAAAAATTTGCCATTCAAAAGGCACTCCGCCACGCCCGGCTTTCCCGAGTACTTTAATTCCGCAGTCTGGCCTCCGGGCAACCGCAGGCGATAGCTGGAAATACTTCCGTCACTGCTGGGCCGCAAATTCCATTCCAAGCCATTTTCGTCTCGCCGCACGCCAGCGAGCCGCCAGGTAAAGTCCAGGAAGACGAGTGCGGCAGGAGAATAATCTCCTTTGTCTGGCGTGAATTTGCCGGTCGCCGGATCCATCTGCTGTAGGAACTTTCCCGCGCGAGAAATCGCGTGCACCCAGTGCTGCATAAGATGGGCGAGATCAGCGGGCTTGCCATAGTGTTCCATCCATCGCGGCGCGCGCAGAGCGGTGAGCGCCTGTGATGCTCCGCCCCAGGAGTTGCGCGGAATCGGACGTACAAATGCCGGATCGTCCATGGCAATGGAAGGCAAGGGATACGGCGGCCAGAATGCCTGCGGATTGTGGATTTGCCGCTTGTAAATTGTCTCAAACAATTTCTGGTCAACCACATGCTCTCCGAGCACGCGGCTGATGACGTCTCCGCGAACGTGCACGAATTTATTCTGCGCATCGAGATCATAAAAAGCGGCATCATCCTGCGAGTACAACTTGTTTAGAATTGCGGTGCGGATGGTTTCCGCGTCCGCAAGCCAACGGTCCGCCTCGGAATTTTTTCCCAAGGCCCGCGCCATGGCGGCGAGGGCAACGCGCCCTCCGAAAACTGTCGCGGAAAGATCCGGAGACAGCCGCGGCAAAGATGGGAGCGTCGGGCATTTGCGAGCATCGTGATCAGGACAAGAATTGGGCATTCCCGCCCAGCGGGGGCTGTTGTCATGGCCGGTGTCCCACGTGCAAAAACCCTCGCATAGTCCGGTGTGCCGGGTGTCGCGATAGTGGCGCAGCCACGCATCCCAGCGGCTGCAAGCGGGATAGCCTTTTTCCAGAAGCTCACTGTCACCTGTCTGTTGCGAAAGTTCCCACGCGGTGGCGGCGATCGGCACGACCATTTGAATCTGCGAAAAGCCGGTGGCCTTTGCTCTAATCCAGCAGGGAATTTGACCATCCTCGCGTTGCCGGGCAAAAAAAGCAAAATGATTATTTCGTGCGACGTCAGGGCGAATCTGCGAATAAACCAGCCCTTCCTGCGGGGCGCATTCCTGCCAAATTCCCTGGTACGAGCTGCCTTCGATCAGCACCGGATGCGGATGCGAGGGCAGAGTAACGACGTTGGCAGCCAGCACCTTGAGCGCGTGACGATAAGTGGTCTGGTAACGATGATCGCTCGTTTCGAACGAAATGGCCGCCGGTGCATGGGGATGACTTGTGGTCGTCTTGGAAGATTGCACCACTTGGGCGATGAGCGGCCGCAAAGATGCTGCACCCGCAAGCACGCCTGCTGTCGTCAGAAAATCGCGACGATTCATGGGAGTCTTTCAGAACTCAAGGCTGCTGATGTTGTCTTCTGTCCTGTCAGGAAAATCATGGCTGCCGAAGCTGCGGAAGTCTTTAACATCCCTTAGAGCATACGCCGCCGTATTTTTCCCGGCCTTCACGCGAAACAAATCGGCGTCTTTAACATCGTGCATCCAGAAGGCCGGCCGCGCGTCAGGCTGTACCGTCGCAATCTCAATATTACTGAACTCCACATTGCGCGCATGCCGTATAAAAAATCCTCGCGCGGGCAGCGTGCCGAACATCGAGGCCTCAGGATAACCGCTCTCCTTCTCTGGTGGATCGAGCGCGGCCCACTCCTTTGTGCCTCCGCCCATTTGCTGCAGATACACATCGGCAATCTTGATGTCTTCAATGTAACTGCCGGGAATGCCGCTGATGATGGAAGGATATTCCGCCACGGCATTTGAACTGACAATGTTGTTGATGAGCACCCGCTTCAGAGTTCCCGGAGTCATCCCCTGCGGCCCGCGCATTCGAACTCCGAGCCGCAGAAACAAAGGGGAATGCACAACGCCGTGCATAGTGATGTTGGTGATCGCAATGTCCTCGATCTGCGCGCCGTCCACGGTTTCCAGCGCCAGACCGCGGCAGCTTTCGAAGATGCAATTTGAGATTGTGATGTTCTTGAAGCCCCCATTCGATTCAGTTCCGCACTTAATGCGCCCGATCGGAGCGCGGAAGCCCAGCGGATACTGCATGCGCTTGAAGGTTCCATCGAGCAGCGTGCCGTAGTCGTAAATTCCCGTTACGTAACAATTGCTGATGGTGACGTTTTCGGTGGCGCGAGGATAACCCAGGGCGAAAGAACTCTTAGGACAGATAGCATCGTCCCAGGGAGAATTGACCGTGCAGTTGGAGACTCGCACGTTCTTGCAGCAATCAATGTCCATCCCATCGCGGTTGGTGTCAATCTTCAGCCCATCAATAGTGACATTGTCCGCGCCTGTGAGCAGGATGCCGAAGTGTCCGCCCTGAAGGATGGAGAAATCCCGCAAAATTACGTTACGGCAATTCTTTAGCGCAATTGCTTTGTTGCCCACGCCGGGGCTTTCTGCGCGAGGAGTCTCGTTGGAGTCACCCCGGCTTAATCCTTTGCCCCAGATCAGACCCGGTCCGAGAATCGCCACGTCATGCAGGTCTTCGCCCCAAAGCAGGCTGTTGTGCCAGTGGTTGTGGCCGAAGTCCTGAAATTTTTCCCAGGGCTGCGGCGGACCAGCCGGATCGTAACCGCCAGTGGTGGTGCCTTCGGGAGGAACACTCGCGGCCAGAATGGTGGCGCCCGCATCCAGGAAAAGCGCAACCGAGCTTTTTAAATGGATGGAATAACAAAGATAGGTTCCGGAAGGGAAGTGAACGGTTCCCCCGCCCGCAGCTGCGGCTGCTTCAATCGCCTTATTGATTGCCGAAGTATCTAAAGTTTTACCATCCCCCGTGGCACCATAACTCCGCACGTTGAATATGTCACGCGCACGCTCATGAGACGAACCGGAAGATGGTGATTGCGGCGCGGAACTCTGTCCCCAGGCCGATACAGAGCCAATCCCAGCAGCAAAAGTCGCCGACAAAAAATCTTTTCGCGTTATTCCGTTAGAGAACACGTTTCCCTCTAGATTAAGATTTGCTTCTGCCAGAACAGCAAAAATACCTCAAATACCAGGTTTCAGGATTAAAAAAATTCTTGTTCAGGCATAAGTGGGAACGGCGCTGCCCTGATTGCGCTCCTGGCGCTGAATGAATCCTTTGATTTGAATTAAGATGTCAAAGACAAATGTCCGGCATCCTCCCCACTATAAGGAAAACACTTTGCTGACACGACGCGAATTCATCTCCTCCGGATTGCAGACCACTGGCGCCATCGCCGTGGCCTCCGCGGCCACTGGAATACTTACGGGATGTTCGCATCAGGTCCATGCACATCCCACGCTAGCAACTGCCAGCGGTGAAATCACTGGCAAAGCCTCTTTGAAGGCGCATGCGGCGGCCCACGAACTTCTGGTTGGAGCTGCGGTGAACACAAGGCTCTTGCGCTCGGATGCCAATTACGCTCGCATCCTGCGCGAACAATACGACCTTGTAGTGGCCGAAAATGCCATGAAGTGGGGGCCTTTGCGTCCGGCGCCCGACAAGTATTTCTTCGACGAGGCGGACGCTCTTGTCGCATTCGCGGAGCAAAATAAAATGAAAGTCCGCGGCCATAACCTTGCATGGCATGAGGCCCTGCCGGGCTGGTTTGCGGCCACAGTAAATAAAGAAAATGCGCAGCGATTTCTTACTGACCACATCGCCACGGTCGCGGGCCGCTACAAAGGGAAAATCCGCTCCTGGGATGTAGTGAACGAAGCCATCCAGGTCAAAGACGGCCGCCCCGACGGGCTGCGAAAATCTCCCTGGCTTGAGTTGCTCGGTCCCGGCTACATTGATATCGCCTTCCGTGCGGCGCGCCAGGCAGACCCCGGCGCGCTTCTTACCTACAACGATTACGGCGTTGAATACGACAACGACGAAGACGCGCGGAAACGAGAATTCATATTGCAGTTGCTGCGGCGGATGAAGGCAGACAATGTTCCGCTTGACGCTCTTGGAATTCAATCCCACATAAGAGCCGGGTCCTCGTCTTCGTTCGGAAAAGGAATCCAGGATTACATCGCCGGTACTCGCGCCCTTGGCCTGCAGGTCTTCTTAACCGAATTGGATGTGAATGAAGACGATTTGCCTTATAACGACGTCGCGCAACGCGATCACGCGATTGCCGAAGTCTATCGCAACTATTTAGATACCGTGCTTCCCGATCCCGCCGTCAAGTCCGTGCTCACCTGGGGCGTAACAGATCGCTATACCTGGTTGAATGGTCCAACGCAAAAAAGGAAGCAGCCGAACCGCCGGCAACGGGCGCTGCCATTCGATGACAACTACCAGCCCAAAGAAGCATTTTTCGCCATGCGGGATTGTTTTGACCGACGGTCAGTTTGACGCTGGTTTAGACCAACCGGGCTTATAGCTTTAAGCGCGTGGCTGCGCCGCCGGCGGGCTCAGGGTAAAGTAAAACGTCGCGCCCTTTTCCACCGCGCCCACGGCCCAGGTCTCGCCTCCGTGGCGGCGCACAATCCTCTGCACCGTTGCCAGCCCGATTCCATTTCCCGGAAACTCGTCCTTGGAATGCAGCCGTTGAAAAGGTTGAAATAAACGGGTCGCGGAGCGTGGATCGAAGCCAGCGCCGTCATCGCGCACGAAGTACACAGTCCGGCCCTTGTTTCCCTCTGAGCCAAACTGAATGCGCGACTCTTTATGCCCGGAGGTATATTTCCAGGAATTCCGCAGCAGGTTCTCAAGCACAATTCGCAGCAGGCGAACGTCGCCCTGCGCACTCTCCGTGTTGGAAATCACAAATTCAACTTTTCGCTGGGGATGGCTGTGGCAAAGTTCCTCTGCGATCGAATGTGCAATCTTGCTGAGGTCAACTTTTTCCATATGCATGACGCTGGTGCTCACACGCGACAGGTTGAGCAGATCTTCAATCAGTTCGGTCATTCGCTTTCCCGCAGTACGAATGTGCTCAATCAGTTCGCGCCCGCCAGCATTCAGCTTTTCTCCGTGCTGCTGCATAAGCAGGTTTGTGAAGCCGTTGAGCGCGTCGAGCGGCCCGCGCAGATCATGCGAAACCGAATATGAGAACGCCTCAAGTTCCCGGTTCGAGGAGAGCAGCTCACGGGTCCTCTCTGAGACGCGGTCTTCCAGTTCATTGTGCGCCTGTTGCAACGCGCCCTCGCGTAGTTGGATTTCGCGCAGCATTTCGTTGAACGACTCGATCAAGACAGAAACTTCATCGCGTTCTCCAACATCGGCGACGCGGATGGAGTAGTCCTTGTCGCGGGAGACCCGGCGAGCGATCTCGGCGAGGTTCACGATTGGCTGAGACACCGATTTGCGAAACGCGGATGAGACCAGCAACGCAAACAACAATGAAACCAGCAGCACTACGATTGCGATCAACGCATAGCGCGCCAGTCGCTTATCAATTTCGTGCAGGTCCGCCAGAATATACACAAACCCAATCACTTTCCCTTCGGACAAAATTTTTCGCACTAGAAGAACGTGACTGGTGCCGAATCGGTAGCTCTCCACCTGACCTTCAGAAAGCGCGGGAATCGTGAGAAGCTTGCTTTCGCCGGTGCGGGTATATTGCGCAAAGGGGCGATCGTCCACCGTGAAAATGCCCGCGGAGGCGATGTTGCTGGAACTTTTCAGCGCTGAAAGCGTGTTCGTTGCGGTTTGCGGATCGTTAAACAGGACCGCGGAGACACTGTTGGAAGCGATGATTTGCGCCTGGGCCGAAAGAGTGTGCACCAGACCCTCGCGAAAGGTGATTTGATCGTAGGCAAAGAAGGCGATGCACGCCAGCAGCAACGCCGCGCCGCTCACCATCATGTTCATCACAGTCAGGCGGCTGGAAATCGAGCGTGTGCGCGGGCGGCTCATGGCGCCGCTTTCCGCGAGGGTTTATTGATGACCCTGCTTGCCACCTTGAGCAATTCCGAACTGAGCGTTAAGTGGGCTTGCGCCGCGGCGGCGCGGTTTACCTCAAAACGGATGCGGCCCTGTTGTATAACAAATCCGATTGTGCCTCCGCGTTCGGCAAAATGTGGAATATCGCTTACAGTCAGTGCTCCGGAACGTTCGGCGCTGGCCAAAATGACGCTTAACCGTGCTTCTTCCGATGAGCTGATGAACAGAATGCCGCATGCGGAGGAGCCATCGATGGTGGAAAGCCTTCGCACAGTGATAGCGCGGCCGTCAATTTTTTCTCCGGCCACGGTCGAATCGAGGATCGCGCCAAAGGGATCTTTGCCCAGCAAACAAATTTGCAGCGAGTCAGAAGCCGCCACGCGGCCTGCTGGCCATTGGACGAACTTGCCAAAGTTATATAGATAAGCGGATTCCACCTGGAATTCGGTCGGGTGCGTCGCCAGTTGCGCCGAACAAAGGGAAACGAATGACCAAAGGGAGAATAGCCACAAAAGACCGGCAATCACATAGCGGAACCGCCGCGCGCGGGAAATCCGGGCTGCCAACGATTTACCCTCGAAATGCAACCAATGGCCCGCAGTATTCATGCTCTCCACGTGATCTGTTGCCAAATGATTCGCCGTTAACGCTCGGCTCTCCAGCTGAGTTTCACGTAAGCTGCCCGGCGAATTCCAATGGGGAGTTCACTCGGATCCCCCGTGCCCCATTCGAAGTGGTAGGGCTGAAACAAGTTTTGGCCAACCAGAGAAAGGTTCCATTCCTTGGTGGGGTTCCAGCCCAGTCGCAGATCCATGGTCTGATAAGCGCGCACTTTTTGCGCGGGAAGGGCGCTCTCATACCCGTACGTCTGATCGAACTCAAATCTTTTGGAAATGTCGAAACGGGATTGGATCTTTACCTGGTGAGCCGGGCTCGAACCTTCATACGTAGGCACCGACCCCGTAGAACTGATGTCCGATCCCGGCGCGTTTGCATGCATGTCAATGCCAACATACGAATAGGAACCTGACAGTTTCCACCACGGTCTGGGATTCCAATTGGGAGCGATTTCAAAACCGGTGGTCGTTCCGGCAATCGCATTTTCATAAAAAATGGTGAGATCGTCCCCGACGAGAGTGGGCGTGCCGAAACTCTGCAAGTTGTCGTAGTTGTTGTGGAACACGTCCAAATCCACATAGAGCTTGGACGTTAGCAGTTGACGATAGCCGCCCTCATAGCCGACTGATTTTTCCGATTGAAATTGCGGATTACCGGAAACCAACAAGAAAATGGGAGGCGCCACCGAAATTTCTCCTGCGTTGATCTGAATCCCTTCTTCAATGCGCGAAGGCGTTGTCACGGCGCGGGTGACCGCGGCCCAGAAGCTTTGATGCTGATTGAACTTCCACAAACCTCGCGCCGTCGGCTGCACATCAAAACCACTGAAATTGTTGTGCTGTAATTTGGCCCCGAGCGTCAGCGTAAATCGATCATCTGCGAAGTGGATTTCATCCTGAAAAAAAGCACTGTAAATGTGGTCGGTGTTCGTTTCCGGCAAGACGTTCAAGAGCGGTGTCGCGGGGATGTAGCGGTTCGGACTCCAGCGCAGGCCCCCGCCATAGCTGACGTCCTGGCGGTCTCCGAACTTCAGGTGGTGGAGAAAATCAATGTCGATGGTGTTTCGAGTTTCTCCGGAAAGCGGGCCAATACGGATGGTCCGATCGAAATAGGCCTGTAAGTACAGGTTCGAGCCGTTTTCCATGGTGCGTGTCCAACGGCCCAGCATGTCTCCTCCCGATACTGAATCCACAAATGCGCTTGGGCCGGTTTCATGGGGTGCATCTCCACTGTACATATTTCCTTCAAGAGTAAAATCGGTACGCGAATCTATGTTCCAGTCGGTGCGAAATCCGCCGCGTGCCTGGTTCCAGTTGTCGAAATTATTATTGTCGGTATGAAATTCGGGGCCTCGCAAAAAACCTTTGCCATAGACGCGATAGTTAAAGTTTTGGCCGCGGCTTCCGCCGTACTGAGCTTCGGCAACGGTGTGGTCCACATTTCCGCCCAGCACGGAAACCATGACTCCCTGCGTCTCAGAGGCTTTTTTCGTAATAATGTTGATCACGCCGTCGGCCGCGTTCGGTCCCCAAACTGTCGCCCCGGGACCGCGTATCACCTCAATGCGATCAATGTTCTCGAGCAATACATCCTGCACATCCCAATAAACGCCCGCGAACAATGGCGTGTACACGCTGCGCCCATCGATAAGCACCAGCACGGCCTTGGAAAAATTGCTTTCAGAGCCGCGTATTCCTACCGCCCAGGTATTTGAATCAATCCGTCCCACTTCCACTCCCGGAGCGAGCCGTAACACATCGGCGATGTCGGTGGCTCCCGATCGTCGGATGTCTTCCTGCGTAATCACATAGATCGCGGCTGACGTGTCCCAAACCTCTTCCGGTTCCTTGGTGACGGTTGTCACCTGCACGTCCCCAAGTTGTTCCAGGGTCAAATCCCTTACAGGGTTATTGTTGGTTTGCAGGCTGGATTGCGATTGATCGGCGGATGCCGTCGCAGCGCAAGCCGCGAACAACACAACCGCCACAACGAACAATTGGAATATCGGGTACAACCAGCGCCAGAGATTTTTCATTCAGAAGTTGGCGCTCCGTGGAGTGCCGGCGCGAGGCTCAATGAGGCGGGAAACTTCTTTGATAAGGTCTTCAGGCTCCACGTCCCCCTTTCGCAGCCATGCGTCTACAACCGCTCCTTCGCCGGGCAGGGATGCAAAGCCAGACATCATCACAATGGGTATTCGAGGACGCAAACGCTTCATCTCTGTGGCTACCGCAGTGCCGTTCATCCCCGAAAGGAAATAGTCCAGTACCACAGCATCAACATGGTGCGCGCGGAAAAGTTCCATCGCCTGGGCCCCAGAGCGCGCTTTCAGCACGGCAAATCCTGCTGATTCGAATAGCTTCTCCCGCAGGGTAAGAATCCACTCCTCATCTTCCACGCACAGAATGGTTCTTGGCGGAACGTTTGCCTGGGCCTCGCCTTTCCGGGCCTGATCTTTTCCGGAGCGCGCAAGCACGTTGGAAACCGTCGAAAGCAGGACCTCGGGGTCCTGTCCCCTTTTGCACCCGGCTGTCCAGGATATTCAAGAACGCCTGCGGCAATTGCCCGACCGCTGAGACCGCTACCAAGGGAATTTCCGGATGCGTGCGCCGAAGCTTCTCAGCCAACTCATCCCCGTTCATTCCCGGCATCATGTAGTCCAGCAAGGCCAAATCTACGTTGGCGCCCTTCTCCAGCACTTCCAGCGCCTCGGTGCCGGAGCCCGCCGTTAAGACCGAGTACCCTGCTGCGCCGAGCAATAACTTGCGCAGCTCTAAAGCGGAGGCATCGTCATCCACGCAAAGTATGCATTTCATGGCCATTGGATAGGTTGGGAGAAGCATCATTTCAATTTGCGCCGCTCGAAGCTATACAGGGTTTACCGGGTAACTACTTAGTAATGATCTTGGGCCGCTTTCTTGGTTTGTTTGCTTTCGTCCTCGTTTTGACACGAATGTAGCTTAAAGACACAGAAAATCCGTCTCTCGCCTGATTAACTGGCTTGTATTCAGTTATTTACCCGTTGGCCTCTGCCCTGCAAACTCACTTGCGAATCGCACCTCAGCAAAGGAGCAACGCAATGCAACTCTTTATGACAGCACTGGCGGTAATTGCAGGCATGACGTTTTCACTGGCAATCGCTATCTCAGTCGAAGAACTGGTGTTCGGCAAAGTCTTCGGATTCATGTCCCGGCGCATGGTCACGCAACCTGTACTAGTGAAGTCTGATTCCCGGAACTAAGCAACAGAAAATGAAGCGGCAGAAATTGGGCGGCAGTATTGAAGCGGTAGAAATCAAGCAGCAGAAATGAAGCGACAGAAGTTCAAGCAGCAATTAGGAGATCGCATATGTTGTTCCTGAAATATCTCTTCATGTGGGGTGGCATCGGAATGATCGTGGCTGCAATGGGAACTCTTGCCCACGATCTTTATCTGGAAGTGAATTACAAAATGGCGACTGCCGCCGGTGGTTCGGAGCCATTTCCTGCCGAACCGAAAGTCCGCTGGCGTGTGGCAGTCGCGCTGGGCGCGCTGGCCTGGGGACCGATTCTGCTGGCCGTGGGAATTATCGTGGTACCCAGCGGCATGGCCGGGATCCGTGTGAGCCAAACCAGCGGCACATTGTCTGGCACGCTCTATCCCGGAGCGCACTTCGTCACCCCGCTGGTAGAAAACGTCGTGCTCTTCGATACTCGCGATCAGTTGTTCACCACCGGCCAATTGGAAGATGGCAAGGCCCTTTCTGACAAATCGAAAGCCGAGCCGCTCAACGTCCAGGCAAAAGAAGGACTGACCCTGGGGCTCGCGATCACAGTTCGCTACCGCCTCGATCCCGCGCATCTGGACTACATCCAGAGCAACCTGCCGCAGCCAGTGGAGCGGGAAATTGTTCCCGCCGTGGTTGCCAGCGCCTGGCGCGAGCTGGTGCCCAACTATACGGTCCGGGACGTCTTCGCCACCAAACGTGAAGAAGTCCGCCGCCGGGCCGCCGAAGTCATCACGCAAAAGCTGGCCGCTGACGGAATCCTGGTGAAGGAAGTGATGCTCCGAGACATCCAATTGCCTCCGGAATATGCCCAGGGACTCGAAAGCCTTCTGTTGAAGGAGCAGGAAAACGACCGCATGGGAGTGGAAACCGAACTGAAAGAAAAGAACGTGAAGATCGCGGAACTCGAGGCCGAAGCCGAGAAGGCGCGACAAGTAAAACAGGCCGAAGGTGAGGCGCGGGTCAAAGTTCTGGAAGCCAAGGGCGAAGCCGACGCCATGCAATATACATTGCCCTTGAAGCAAAAGCAGATTGAGCAGTCGAAACTCGAAGCAGAAGCCCGCAAGGAAGCCACGGTGCAGAACGCCGAAGCCATGGCGCAGGCTAAGGTGATTGACAGTAAAGCGGAAATGGAGCGGCGCAAGATGCTGGCCGACGCCGAGGCCGACCGCATCCGGGTCACCGCCGTAGCTGATGCCGAACGGATGAAGAGCGAAGGCGCGATCCTCAAACAAAACCCGTTGCTGATCAACAAAATCGTCGCCGAGCGGCTTTCGGACAAGTTGCAGATCATGATGGTTCCCTCGGACGGCAAGTTCTTCTTCGCCAATGACGTGCTGCATAGCATGAACATGGCTAACCAGGCCGGTCAGGCGGATGAAGCGCAAGAGCCCCAGCAGAAGTAGGCCAAAGCGTGCCATAAGTCTGGCGATACACGCAGCAGTACGGTGTCTATGAAATAGAAGAAGGGTTCGACGAGGCAAAAGCATGCGCGGAAAAATGCAGCCTACGGTTTATAATTCGCGCAATCCTCGAATGCCTTCACGCCCAATTCGCCGCTCACTTCTTTTTTCCTTTTTGCTGATAATTGTTTCGGGCTGGGCTGCCGCGCAGACGCCGAATTGGCATGTTCCGGAGCAGCAGTTGGCGGATAAAATTTCCGCCGTCACCGGTCCGGGTGCGATTTCTCTTGAACTGGCCAACCGCTCTTCGCTCACTCGCACGCAAGCGGAAGAAATCCATCGCGGGCTTCTGCAAGAGCTTTCTTCTCTGGGGCTGCGTTCAGTGGCTCCCGAGGAAGCCGCTGCGACGATAAACATTTCGCTCTCCGAAAATTTGCGCGAATATGTGTGGACCGCCGAAATTTCGCAGGGGAAAAATGAACCTGCCGTGGTCATAGTCTCGCTTCCACGAACTTCCGCAACAGATTCCGGTCATGCAACACCGTCAATCATTTTGCGCCGAACATTGCTGTGGTCGCAGCCCGGCCGCATTCTTGACGCGGCCTTGCTGAACGGAACTCCGCAACGTCTGTTCGTGCTGGATGCCAACAGCGTCACCATCTATCAAATGCTGGCCGGGCGCTGGCAGCCGCAGCAGGCTCTCGCCATCTCGCATTCACGGCCTTGGCCGCGCGATCTTCGCGGAAGGCTCGTGCTTAGGAAGGACCATCTGCTGGACGCATATCTGCCCGGAGTGTTTTGTACGACGGCGGCGGGCATCTCGCTAACGTGCCACGAGAGTGACGATCCCTGGCCGCTCGGCGTCGCGGACCCGCCATTGAACGCATTTTTCGCGTCGTCGCGAAACTTCTTTACTGGAGCGCTCACTCCCGGCGTAGGAAAGCAGACATCGGCGCCGGCTTTTTTCGCGGCCGCGCCTTTGCCGCGCGATCGTTATACGCTGTGGCTGTTCACCACAACCGATGGCCAATTGCATTTGCTGGACGGTTTTACCGACCAGTCCGCCGCTACCGATTGGGGCAGTGAAATTGCCAGCGTGCATAGCGGTTGCGGATCAGGATGGCAGGTGCTGGCAACCGCGCAAGACAGTGATGATAGTAAAAACGACAGCCTGCGGATTTTCGAGGTCCCCGACCGCGAACCTTTTTTGATTGGCCAGCCCACGGAATTTCGCGGAGAAATTACCGCGCTGTGGCCGCAGACGGACGGTGCCAGCGCAGTCGCCGTGTTACACGATTCCAGCAAGGGAGAATATGAAGCGTACCAGCTTACTCTGGCTTGCGATCAATAGCCTCGCGCTGGCGGGCCTGGCGGTGGCGAGTCTCATGATAACGACTGTCGCGCGGGCGGCTACGCGCCCTCACTACGGCGGCGTTCTGCGGTTGGCGATTGCCGGGCCGGTTCCCTCGCTCGATCCTGCCGACGCCACCAATGTTTCGGGGCAGACCGCCATCCAGCGCATTGCGCCTTTGCTTTTTAATACCCTCACCACACTGGATGAGCGCGGCGAGGCTCAGCCGTCATTGGCACTAGCTTGGAAGTCGGACTTTAGTTCGCAACGCTGGGAGCTTCAACTGCGGCCCGGAATTACATTCTCTGACGGAACATTGCTGACGGCGAATGCTGTAGCCGCGTCGCTGCGGGTGGCGAATCCACGGTGGAATGTTTCGCCACAGGGCGATTCGGTGATCATTCAGAGCGATGCCGCGACTCCGGAACTTCCCGCGGAACTGGCGCTCTCTAGCAACAGCATCGTGCTGCGAGAGGGCGGCAAACTTATTGGCAGCGGGCCGTTCACCGCTGCTCAATGGGGCCCAGGCAAAAGCCTTGTCCTCAGCGCGCGGGACGACTATTGGGCCGGGCGTCCCTTTGTGGACTCAGTTGAAATTGCCATCGGCCGCTCCCCGCGGGATCAGATGCTTTCTTTCGAACTCGGCAGGTTGGATGGAGTCGAACTTGCGGCGGAACAGGCGTCTGGCGCGGTTGCTGGCGGCCGAGTGGTGAACTCCGCTCCGGATGAATTGCTCGCCATTGTTTTCAGCCGCGGTGTGCAGTCGCCCGAAGAGGGTCGCCTGCGCCAGGCGCTTGGCCTTGCGATAGATCGCAATCTGTTGAACACCGTGGTCCTGCACTCCGCTGGAGAACCGGCGGGAGGCTTGCTTCCGAACTGGATGACAGGATACGAATTTCTTTTTCCCAGATCGCCGGATTCACAACGCGCCCGGCAGATCCATGAAGGTATCAATCAGTCATCCGCCTGGAGCCTCGGTTATGATCAAACCGACCCAGCCGCGCGCGTGATTGCCGAGAGAATTGTGTTGAATGCTCAGGATGCCGGAATCAATATAAGACCCAATCCGGCTGCCTCACCCGACGCGCAACTGGTGCGTATACGATTGGTCTCACGCGATGCTCAAGTCGCGCTCTCTCATCTGGCCCTCATGCTCAACCTCGCGACGCCGGGTTCTCAGAGGGCCTCTTCGCAAATGACATCCAGCCCGTCCACTGCGGATTTGTACGCCGTCGAGAATACCTTCCTGCAAACCCAGTGCGTGATTCCGCTGTTGCACCTCCGCACCTCCGTGGCCCTGGCTCGCAACGTTCACGGATGGAGCGAAGCCCAGGATGGAAGCTGGAATTTACCAAATGTCTGGTTGAGCCCGGAGAAGCCGTGACCTTCCGCCGCAAGCTGCTCGTCATATTCGCGCTCACTGTCTTTATTTCCGTGGCCACTGTCGCGATTATTGTTTCCGTGCTTGCCCGGCGAGCATTTGAAAAAGCTGACGACGAGCGCACTGCGGCTTTGGTCGCCCAGTTTCAGCATGAATTCAACCGGCGCGGAGAAGAAATCACCGCCCGCGTCGCTGCGATTGCCGCCAGTGACGCAGCCACGCGCATTTCGTATGCCTTCAGCCGCGGAGACAAAGACTATGCCCCATTCTTGGGCGACGCTCGCACCATCGCCGATAATCAGCAGCTTGATTTCCTGGAATTTGTGGATGGGCAGGGGACTATCATTTCCTCGGCGCAATGGCCCGCCAAGTTCGGATACCCGGACGCCTCTCTCCCGCTGTCTCAACCGCCGCAGAATGCATTTCTAAAAAAAGAAGATTTGCCTGATGGCGAAGCCCTCGGCTTGTTCTCCATTCGCCGCGTGGAAGCCGGAGAGGGCCATGATGAAGCCTATGTCGTCGGAGGCAGTCGGCTCGACAAGCAATTCATCTCGGGCTTGGAACTGCCCGCCGGAATGCGGGCGATGTTCTACGAAAACTTCAATCGCGGATTTTCGCCGCAATCGCTGATTGATCCTTCGGGTTCCTCTCAAGATCCGCAAAAGATTGCGAGCTTCGTTCAGCACGTGCTCGAGCAGAAACAGGAATCAACAACGCTCATCCATTGGACCTCCAATCCTGCCGAGGATGAAACGCTGCACGCTATCCCTTTACGCGGCCTCGACAATCAAATCGCGGGCCTGCTTCTCGTCGGAAGTTCCCGTCGTCAATATGTGGAACTGCGGCAACAGATTCGTTCCGCGACGCTTTTCGCCGGAGGCGCAGGTTTGCTGCTTGCCATCTTGTTGAGCGGATGGGCAGCGGCGCGCGTCACCAGGCCTGTAGAGCAACTTGCCCAAGCTGCGCGGGAAGTCGCTTTGGGAAATTGGGACACGCGGGTGAACGTCCATTCCTCCGGCGAGATCGCGGAACTGGCCGACACCTTCAACCACATGACCCACGAATTGCTTGAACAGCGTGAACATCTGGTTCGCGTGGAGCGCATCGCCGCCTGGAAGGAACTTGCCAGGCGCTTGGCGCACGAATTGAAAAATCCGCTGTTTCCTCTCCAGCTTACCGTGGAAAATCTAGTGCGCGCGCGGCAGCAAACGCCGGAACAGTTTGACGAAATATTTCATGAGAGCTCCACCACGCTGCTGGCGGAGATCGCGAACCTCAAGGCGATCATCTCCCGCTTCAGCGAATTTTCCCGCATGCCGCAACCGCAATTTCACTCACTGCAAATCAACGATCTGGTTCGGGATGTGGTGAAATTAGTCCGGGCACAATTGCAGGGGCCGGACCGGGCCGCGATTGAATGCACAATGCAACTCGCGGATACCGGTGAAATCGCAGGTGATCCGGAATTGCTGCATCGCGTACTTTCCAATCTGGTTTTGAATGCCATGGACGCCATGCCGCAAGCGGGACGCCTTACTCTCCTTACGCATGCGCAGGAAAATAGCGTCAGTGTCGAGGTTCAGGATACAGGTACGGGATTGACGCCGGAGGAATGCGCCCGGCTCTTTACTCCCTACTACACCAGCAAGGGCCACGGCACAGGCCTCGGCCTCGCGATTGTGCAGTCCATCGTGAGTGATCACGGTGGCACGGTGAGCGTTCGCAGTGGGCCCGCGCAGGGCACTACATTTACAGTTGTCTTACCGCGTAATCTAGACAAGCTGCGCGAGCAACGAAACGAAAATCAGGTTTGAAATCGAAGATTGAGGAGGCGCCACGATGAAAGCGCATTTGTTGATTGTGGATGATGAGGCCAACACGCTTGCCTCGCTCTCTCGCGCCTTCCGCCTGGCGAACCATGAAGTCACAGTCGCCGATAATGCCGAGCGCGCCTTGCAGTTGGTGAAATCGCAAAACTTCGACTTGATCTTTTCTGACGTCGTCATGCCCGGGAAAAATGGCCTCGCGTTTCTGGAAGAGATCCGTTCCCAGGGCATCTCCGTTCCAGTCGTCATGATGTCGGGTCAGGCAGACATCGAAAAGGCCGTCCGCGCCACTAAACTTGGCGCGCTCGATTTCTTGGAAAAACCAATCTCTTCGGAAAAACTCTTGCTGACAGTCGAGAACGCGCTAAAACTCCAGCGCCTGGAATCAGAAAACCGGCAGCTTAAACAGCGACTGGGCAAACACGAAATCATCTGGACCGGCGAAGCCATGAAAAAAATCATGGCTCAACTGGAGCGCGTGGCCGCGAGCGATACGCGCGTGTGCATCTTGGGGGAAACGGGCACAGGCAAAGAATTAATCGCGCGCACACTGCACGAACGCAGCGCGCGCGCCTCCGGGCCATTCATCGCGCTCAATTGCGCGGCAGTCCCTGCGGAGCTGATCGAATCAGAATTATTCGGCCACGAAAAAGGTTCATTCACCGGAGCGGCGGGGCGGCACGTCGGAAAATTCGAGCAGGCGGAGCGCGGCACCATCTTTCTTGATGAAATCGGCGATATGCCCTTGGCTATGCAGGCGAAGCTGCTGCGCGTGCTGGAAGAAAATGAAGTGGAACGGATTGGCGGCGACAAACCCGTCGCCGTGGACGTCCGCGTAATCGTCGCCACGCACCGCAATCTTGAAACCCTGGTGCGCGACGGAAAATTCCGCCAGGACTTGTTCCATCGCGTATATGTTTTTCCCGTCGTGCTGCCGCCGCTGCGCGAGCGTTGCGACGATATCCCCGCGCTCGTGGCCCATTTTGCCCAACAAATTTGCAGCCAAAATAACTGGAAGCCGATCACGTTCCGGCCGGAAGCGGTAGAACTCCTGCAAAATTATTCGTGGCCCGGAAACATCCGCGAACTGCGCAACGTGGTGGAGCGTCTTTTACTTTTAACGACCGGAAACGCCATCACTATTGAAACCGTCGAAAGCGCCCTTCCACGGACGTCTATTGCCACGGCTTCAATAGTGACCGCCGGGCCGCTTGCCGACCGCGTCCAGAACTTCGAGCGCGAAGCCATTCTCGCTGAGCTGAAACAGCAGAACTATCACATCACCAATACCGCCCGTGCGCTCGGCGTGGAGCGCAGCCATCTTTACAAAAAGGCGGAGCAATTGGGAATTGATATCCAGAAAACGCGGCGGGGAGAAGATGCAACGGGTTCAAATGCCTAAAGGTTCTGGAAAGCCGCCAAAATTTCCGCAGGCGTGGCAAACTATCTCATGAGCTGGTTTGGGAAGGCATGGTAGCGTTGCATTCCAGGGGGCACGAGGTTTGAGGGGTACGGCCCCTCTACGCTCACTCCAATAACAGTTCGCTTTGAAAGAGAAGGGAGCGCATTGCCGCGCGGAGGCCGACAGGCACCGGGAGGGAGGATTTCTCATGTGCTAAACCGCAGCGTGGCGGCCAGGTTTCGGACCATCGACTGGTGGGCCATCTCCTTCGCCTGGGAGCTATTCGAGGTCATTCCCGACATTCTGGTCTCTCAAACATTTTGAATCTCCTTAGCGCCGATGTGCTGGGACATCCCGGAGCTTGGCCGTGAGTGCCGCAATATCTTCTCGCGAGTATTTCGGATGCCGCCTTGTGGTGCTCGCGGGGTTTAGCCGGAGACCTTCACCCGGCCGGTAGGCTTCCAGCGGTCGAATGGGCCGCCGCACCATTTCGCCGCCACAGTTGGGGCACACGTTCCCAAGGATGCGGTCGGCACAGTCGGCACACCAGGTGCATTCGTTTGAGCAGATTCGAGCGTCGTACGATTGCGGCGGGAGGTCGCGATCGCAGAGTTCGCAGTTGGGACGCAGTTCAAGTGGCGGCATTTTCATCATTCCTTTATGGTTCGAATAGTTTTCGGGAAGGGCCCGGCTTCAGTTTATAGCCTGCCCCGAGCAAAGCCGAAGGGTGCCGCCAAGCACCCACAATACAGCGGGATTTAGCCCCTGAGGGAATTACAACGTCAGGCCGGGACCACGCGCAGGCTCATGTCCACGGCCTGCACCGAATGCGTAAGGGCGCCGACGGAAATAAAGTCCACTCCTGTTTGCGCGTAGGCGCGGACATTCTCCAGCGTAATGCCGCCCGAGGATTCCAGCGGAATGCGCCGCTCACGCCCGGAACAAAACTCCACCGCCTTCTTCACTTCCTCGACGCTCATGTTGTCCAGCAGGATCGCCTCAGCGCCGTGAGTCAGCGCCTCCTCTAGTTCCTGCAGGCTGCGGACTTCAATTTCAATGGGCTGCGTGCCCCGCCGGTTCTTGTGCGCCCGCTCCAATGCCGGCGCGATCCCACCCGCCAGCGCAATGTGGTTGTTCTTGATAAGCACCCCGTCCGAAAGATCCAGTCGATGGTTCTGCCCGCCGCCGCAGCGGACCGCATACTTCTCAATCGCGCGCAGGCCCGGCACGGTCTTGCGCGTATCCAGAATCCGCGCCTTCGTTCCTGAAATTGCCTCCACATACTGCCGCGTGACCGTCGCAATGCCGCTCATACGCTGCAAAAAATTCAGGATGACCCGCTCGCAGGAAAGAATGACCCGCGCATTGTGGCGAATCACCGCCACCGATTGCCGTTTATGCAAACGCACTCCATCAAAAATTTCCGGATGCGTCGTCACCTCGTAATGGCTGGTCACGGCGTTATCCAGTGCCGCATAAACGTCGAGAATGCGCGCGATCGCTCCAATGCCGGCAAGAATGCAGTCCTGTTTGGCCAGCACAGTGGCCGTGGCCCTCTGGTTGGAATCAATGCAGGCGTAACTTGTCGCGTCATGCGTAGCCCGGTCTTCGAGCAGCGCGTTCTCTAAAACTGCGGTGATGCGGCGGCTATTCCAGTCCATAACTTTGTGATCACATTAGCTAACGTCGATGCTCTATCTCAAAATTTATTGCTTACCATCAAGTTCGTCTAGTTTACTTCGTGCCTTGTCGCGCAAAACTTGCAATTCTTCATGCCGTTTCCGCATTTTGTCGACAACTTGCGCTGGAGCTTTCGCAACAAATTCTGTATTGTTAAGCTGGCGATTTAAACTTGCAATTTCTTTATCAAACTTTTCAAGCTCTTTTTTCAACCGATCCCGCTCCGCAGCCACATCAATTTTCTTTTCATACACCACGTGGACATCAAACCGCGCCGTGCTGCGCGTGCTCGGCAATTTCGCCAGTGAAGTCTCGGAAAATTGAAGACTCCCAACATTTGCCAGCCGCTCAATCGCGGTCTGGTTCTGCTGCATTAAAGATCGCACACCAGAATCCGCAGCGAAGATCTGCGCCGGAACTTTCTCCCTGGGCTCCACTTTCAACTCCGCCCGCAGATTACGCACGCTAACGATCAAATCCTGCAAAATGGCCATGTCGGTTTCCGCCGCCAGGCTGATCTG
>JANWKU010000019.1 GCA_025451215.1 Terriglobales bacterium | reverse complement strand
TTGTCCGTGCAATTCGGCGAAGCATTCGAAAACCACAAACGCGAGGCAGGTTTTCTACTGCCTAAATTAAGAAGCAGAGTCTTATGAACATAAACACCAACGACGAATATCGCCGCTTAACAGAACTCTATGTCGGCATGGCCGATGGCGAACTGGAACAGCTCGCCGCCGACGGGAACTCCCTCACTGACGAAGCCCAGGACGTGCTCAAAGCTGAACTCGATCGGCGCGGCCTGACAGACAAAGTCGAGAAAATACCTCCTGCCGAAGCTCCGCAACCCGTCTTTCAGGAATTGGTCACCATTCGCGAATTTCGCGACCTGCCTGACGCCCTGCTTGCCCAGGGTTTTCTACAATCTGCGGGCATCGAGTGTTCGCTAGCCGATGACAACCTGGTACGCATGGATTGGTTCTACTCAAATGCGGTGGGCGGAATCAAACTTCGCGTGAAGCCAGAAGACGCCAAAGAAGCGTTCGAAATGCTCAAGCAGCCGATTCCTGCCGGATTGAACACTGAGGGCGTAGGAATCTACGAGCAGCCCAAGTGTCCGAAATGCGGCTCCTTGGACATTACGTTTGAACAACCAGGCTGGAAATGCCACACCTGCAAGCACGAATGGTCGGACGAGAATCCTGAGACTGCGGAATAAGAGCAGATTGCTCTCTGCGTTAAGACTGAAAAAGCTCCCGTCAGAAATTGCGCCAAATTTTACGAAAAACTACCTCGCAAAAAGCTCCGCGCCCGTTAGCTCTTTTTGCCCAGCACCTGAATCGCTTTCTGCAAAGTGTCATCCGGACGCGGCGCCTTTTGCAGGTCTTCCTGAGGCGTTGGCGCGGTCGTTTCATCATCATCGGGCAGAATCGCAATGTCGTCGTTGTCCGCCACCAGAACGTTCGGCGTGACCGCGTTGTCCTGGATGGCCTTCCCGTTGGGCGAATAATATTTCGCCACTGTCAGGATGAGCGCCGATCCGTCTTTCAAATCAATCAGGTTCTGTACCGAACCCTCCCCAAAAGTCTTGTCGCCAATCACGTCGCCGCGGCCGTTGTCGAGAATCGCTGAAGCAACAATCTCCGCCGCACCCGCCGTGCCTTTATTCACCAGCACCGCCACCGGAAGCGTGGTAACTGCCTTGGTCGCATCCGCAGGGAACGCCTTGCGCGCGTATCTCTGCCCTTGCAGGTAAGTGATGGTTCCGTGATTCAAGAACAAATTAGCGATAGCGATGCCTTCGGATTCTTCTCCTCCGGCGCAGTCCCGGAGGTCGAGGATAAGCTTCTTCGCTCCCTGCTTCTGCAACTCTTTGATCTTACTTGCAACGTCCTGCGCCTTGCCCTGGTTCAACGTATCCATTTTCAGATAACCAATGCCATTGTCCAGCAGCTTGTCGGTCACAGGAGGAACATTGACAGCCTGCAAAGTGAACACGGCCTTCTGCGGCTCCGGCTTGCGTGCCCGCACCAACTCTACGTTGATCGTGGTCCCGGGGCGTCCTGAAAGCAGACTGCGGATTTCCGCGACCGACATGTCGTGCGTGCTCTTGCCGCCAATGCTCTCGATAATGTCGGTGTCTTGCAATCCAATCTTGTCCGCCGGGCCGCCGGGAATGACCGCGACAATCGTCGCATATCCAAAGCGCTTGGCAACTGTGGCGCCGATGTCCGCCTTCGCTCCCGCCTCTTTGCGCTCCTTGTATGCGCTGTACTGCTCCGGAGTCAGGTAGCTGGAATCAGAGTCGAGCGACTCAAGCAATCCATGCAGCGCGCCGTTGGTGACCGCGGGAATATTCGGGTCCTCAACGTACTCGCCTTCCACGCGCGAAAGCACTTCGCTGTAAACCTCAATTTGCGGATATGCGCCGTCTTTGTCGGAGGCGCGGACACGGTCCAGCCCTCCTACAACGGTGAAAATCAAGATGGCGGCGGAGACTACAAGAATAGAAGCGCTAATTTTTTTGGACATCGGATTGATTGTTCTCGTCAGGAAGGCTTTCTTCCGCGGAGATTGCTTACATTATATCCGTTTTGATGCGGACGGCGAGCAGGTTGATGCACCCAAAAGGACACGAGTAGATACTGCCGCGGCAGTATTCAGTCAAAGCCTGGCCAAGCCCCATCTCATTGCATCAGAAAGACTTACAATGAATTCCCGATTATAACGGCGAAAGCTCATCCTCGTGTTCCTCCTTCCCATGCCTTCCAAATCTGCGTTGCAGGAATTGCCGCGCCAAATCCTGCCCTCCCAGGCCAAACGCCAAAGCCAAGCCGAACATCAGAGCGCCAAAAACTATGCCGAACGCCACCACCACGGTGTGCTCGCCGAGTCCTAGTTCTTCGAGGCCCATGGAGATGGTGAAGACGATGATCAATGTTCGGATTGTCCAACTGATGAGCCGTGGCGAAGGCAGATCGGAATTGACCGCAGCCAGCAGCGCGGCGCGGGAAAAGAAGCTCGCGGCCAGCAGGCCGAAAAACAAAATAAACAGCGAAGCAAATAGCTGCGGCAAAAAACCAAAGAAGCGGGCCACATGCTCCTCAATGCCGACAATGCCCAGCACACTTACGCCGATAAGAATGAATCCAATCCACGCGACCCAGAACACCAACCGGCTCAGAAGTTCCGACGACGACGGCAGCGCGGCGCGATTCAACAGTTGCGCCGCGCCCGCGTCTTGCGAAAGCTTGTCGAACTTCGCCAGCCGCAGAATGCTGCGCAGCACTACTTTGAATATCCACGCAATAAACCACCCAATGATGACAATCACGATCATCACCAGAAGCCGGGGAAGAAACCGCGCAATATTTTCCACGATGCCATGGCTGGCCTGCGTCAGCTCGAGAACAAATTTGTCCCACATATTGACCTCACTTTTTGCCGTTCCATAACTCAACTAGATAAGGTTTCAACTCCTCAAATTTCACGCAAAGTTGTTCCACGCAAACTTCTACTTCCTGCGCAGATGTCTCCCGGTTCTCTGTCAAAAACGTGTATGCCTTGCCGCGATACAAAGGGGCCAACGCCTGCACAATATGATCGCGGCTAATGATGGAGTGGTGATATGACGCGGCGAACTCGTACACGCTGCGCACCCACAGCTCATCCGTGTAACGAAAGTTTTCCTCCGGCAACGCCGCGGCGCGTTGCAATTCCGCAAGCGTCGAGGCCGCCAGAATGGTTTTAAGCACCGGCTCCAGGTCCACTATTCCGCGCACGAACATCTGATGCAATCGTTTTCGATTCACGCGTATCGGCTCGGTATCAATTTCGGCGGGGCGCCCATCCGGCGAGCTCGCAATTTTCATCTCCCCTTGCGCGGAACAAGAAGGAAAGTTCGATTCCAGCGTTGAAAACAAAATACCGACAGTTTGCCGCAACGCCTTAACAATGTCCGCGGGAGCGGACTGGTCGGTACGCGACTTTGGCCCTAAAAATACCTGTCCGGTCTGGTAGCCGCCTGTGATCGCCGAGACCACAAGGTAGGTCTCTCCGCCAATGCGCCCAGTTTCCTGCTGCCAAATGTCCAGCCCCGCCATTTGGACCGCCAGTCGTCCTGAAAAAGAAAATTCCGAAGGATACGGTTCGCGGATGGGCTTGCAATACAAAGCCCGCGTGATGGGATACAAAAGATTGCTCACCAGCAGCCCTTCGAACTTATGCCGCCGGTAAATTGGAGTGATCAGGTCGAAGTTGTCCCGCGCCACCGGACGCAGCAGCCGATCAATCCACTCGGGTTCAATGTTTACCGAGTCCGGGGAAACCACGGCACAAGTGGAAGCGCGCAACAATTCAGCCGCGGCAAGAATGGTGTGCAGCGCCGCCCCGGGAGCGTGCCCGCCGGAATATTGCGTGCTGATGGAATGCAGCGTCCGCAACGCATGCAGATTGGGAGCATTTTGTAAATCACTGATCGAGGATGCGCGCACAATTTCCTGCGTGCTGTCTTTCGATCCTCCATCCGCGTTGATGATGACCGCACGTTGCCGGGGAAAATATTTCAGCAGCCCAGCGCGGACCGCCTGCACAACATGGCTGACCGTCCGAGCGTCGTTGTAAGTGGGCAATCCAACCAGGATGTCCACTTCCCCGACGTTCATCAACTCGCGAAGAAAATCATCCGAAAGAATGCTCTCTTCGGCCAAAACAAAATCCTCCTGAATGCAGAATCCTTACTTCTGGCGTTCCTAAATCTTCCGCAGCCGGAACCAGAAAAACTCATACGGCCCCATGGTCAATAGATAGGGCAGGTCGCCAATGCGCGGAAAAATGTTCTTCCCGAACATCTCAATCAGAATGTTCCCTTTATAGCGCCGCAAATCCAGCTCCACCGCCTGCGCGGAGCTCGAAAGGTTATTCACCGCCAGCACCGTCTCTTTGTCCAGTTGCCGTACAAACGCCAGAATGCGATGGTTCGCCGGATATAAGAATTCCATACTGCCCCGTCCAAAAACCGGCGCAGCTTTCCGCGCCCTGATCAGCCGCTTCATCCATGACAACAACGAGTGGTCAAACCGCTTTTGGGACTCCACATTCACCGCCTGATACCCGTAAACCGGATTCAGCATCAGCGGCGTATAAAGCGCCTCCGGGTCCGCATTGGAAAAACCGCCATTCCATCCCCCGCTCCACTGCATCGGCGTGCGCACGCCATTGCGGTCGCCGAGGTTCACATTGTCCCCCATGCCAATTTCGTCACCGTAATAAACAATCGGCGTTCCGGGAAGCGACATCAGCAGCCCGTTCATCAACTCAATCCGCCGCCGGTCGTTGTCCAGCAGCGGCGCGAGCCGCCGCCGAATGCCCAGGTTCAAACGCATGCTTTTGTCTTTGGCATATTCGTCATACATGTAATCCCGTTCCGTGTCGGTGACCATTTCAAGGGTAAGCTCATCATGATTTCGCAGGAACAGACACCACTGGCAATTCTCCGGAATCACCGGCGTTTGCTGCAGGATCTCGGTAATCGGCTTGCGGTCTTCCAGCTTCAGCCCCATGAACATGCGCGGCATGAGCGGAAAATGAAAGGCCATGTTGAATTCGTCACCGTTGCCGAAGTAAGGACCAAGATCCGCCGGCCATTGGTTGGCCTCCGCCAGCAGCATTCTTCCCGGATACTCCTGGTCCATGCGCGCCCGCAGCTCCCGCATAATCTGATGCGTTTCCGGAAGGTTCTCGCAACTCGTCCCTTCGCGCTCCACCAGATAAGGAATCGCATCCAGCCGAAAGCCATCCACGCCCATCGCCAGCCAGAACTTCATGACGCTCCACATCTCCTCGCGCACCGCCGGATTGTCATAGTTCAAATCCGGCTGATGGCTGAAGAAGCGGTGCCAGTAATATTGCTTCGACACTGGGTCCCACGCCCAGTTGGAAAGTTCCGTATCAATAAAAATAATGCGCGTGCCGTGGTAGCGCGTGTCCGTATCGCTCCACACATACCAATCGCGCCGCGCATTGTCCCGCGAGCTGCGCGACTCCTGAAACCACGGATGCTGGTCGGAAGTATGGTTCAGCACCAACTCAATAATTACGCGGATTCCCCGCGCGTGGGCAATTTCCAGGAAGGCCTTGAAGTCGTCGAGTACTCCGTAACTGGGATGGACAGTACGATAGTCGGCGATGTCATATCCGTCATCGCGTAAAGGCGAAGGAAAAAACGGCATCAGCCAAATGGCGGTAACGCCAAGCTCGGCCAGGTAATCAATCTTCTGCGCCAGTCCGCGAAAGTCGCCGATGCCGTCGCCGTTCGCATCGAAAAACGTGCGCACGTGCACCTGATAAATGACCGCGTCTTTATACCAGAGCCCATCCGGAAGTTGCGTCAAAATCTATCCCCCAGGAATCGCGACGGAGCCAAATGTTGATGGAAAGGCATGACTTTGAGCGCTGCTTTGATGCCTGAAACGGGCTGCGCGCCAAGGTAACCGCTGCGAATGGTCGCAGTACCCTGAAAGCACAATCGGGCACATCAGGAAGTCTACCGTACTTCGGCAAGTACGGTGCGCAGCTTGTGGGTGGCGCGGAAAAGCGTATTTTTGATGGTGCCTTCAGTCGTGTTCAGCATTCCGGCCACCGTGCGGAGTTTCATCCCATGGTAATGCCGTAATTCAAACACCATGCGTTCGCGAGGAGATAGCTCTCCTAACGCAGTCGTAATATGTCCGCGCAGCTCCGTTCCCAACAGGCTCCGCTCCGGGCTGGACCCGCTCCGCTCATCCGCAACATATTCCATGATGCTTTGCGCTTCTCCATTGCGAGAAACAACGACAGTAAGGTCGCGCCCGCGCGTGTTCCGCTTGCGCAGATGGTCCAGGCAAAGGTTCGCCACAATGCGGTAGAGCCAGGTAAAAAACGAGCACTCAAAACGAAAAGCGGAAAGGTTCAAATAGGCCCGCAAAAATGCTTCCTGATAAATGTCCTGGGCGTCTTCCACCGAACCGGTCAGGTGCATTGCCAGCCGCAGCACCGGACGGTCATAGTGGCGCACAAGCCGCTCAAACGCGTCCGTATCGCCCTGCTGCGCATCGCGGACAAGGAGCGTGTCGTCGACTCCGCTGGGTCGGCCAGCCGGGCGCGCCGGTGCCTCCCATTCCGCTGGGGCCATCCCGGGGTTCCAGCCGGTGGACGACGTGCTCGATTCATATTTCAGCCCAGATCTCGATTCAGCGGCAATCATCTTCGTACTCCTATCTTTGTGCTGCTAACCAGCAGGCCACACAGCCGCGGCCTTTTAACCACCGGCCCCGCCGGCAAAGCTGTCATTCCCCGTCAAACGTCACCCGACAAACTTGTATCCCGTGCCATGCACTGTAAGGATGAAACGCGGATCATCCGGCTTCGGTTCCACTTTCTGACGCAGGCGCAGGATGTGCGTGTCCACAGTGCGCGTGGTGGGAAAGTGCTCATATCCCCACACGTCTTCCAGCAAACGGTCGCGGCTCAAAGTTTCTCCCCGATGAACAAGGAAATACTTGAGCAGGTCGAATTCTTTGGTGGAGAACTCCAACTGCTTTCCCGCGCGCATAACCTGGCACGCACGCACGTTCACTTCCACGTCGCCAAAGGAATATTGCTCCGCTTCCTGCCCGCCGGTCTTCGCCCGCCTCAACACCGCATTCACCCGCGCCAGCAACTCGCGGATGGAAAACGGTTTCGTCACGTAATCATCCGCTCCCAACTCGAGCCCCACCACCTTGTCCACTTCCTGCCCCCGCGCCGTCAGCATAATGATAGGCACCGTAGAGCGCTTGGCTTTGAGCTGCTTGCACACGTCAAGGCCGCTCATGCGCGGCATCATCACATCCAGAACAATCAAGTCGGGTGACTCATGCAGCGCGCGATTCAATCCCGAAAGCCCATCGGACGCCGTGATCACCTCATATCCCTCGAACTCGAAGTTGTCGCGCAGCCCCGCGACCATGTTCGGTTCATCTTCGACAATCAGTATCTTCGCCATAGGAATAATTTCTACGCGCCTTCCGCGACTGCCAGGCCCTTTTCCCGCGCGCTATCCACCGGAAGCGTGATGGTAAATTTACTGCCTTCACCGGGAGTGCTCTCCACCGTTACGGTGCCGCCATGCGCCTGCACAATATGGCGGACAAGCGAAAGTCCCAACCCGCTCCCCCGGGTGTTGTGCACCATGGGATCGCCAACCCGGTAAAATTTCTCGAAAATTTTGCCCTGCTCTTCCCGCGGAATCCCCATCCCATGGTCCACCACCTGCAACTCCACCGAGCCATTTCTGTGCTTCAAATTCACGCCAATGTACTTGTGATCGGGTGAATACTTCAGGGCATTGTTCACCAGATTCAACAACGAACGCGAAATCGCCTCGCGGTCCACCTTCATGGCGGGAACATTTTCATCAATGCTCTCTTCGAAGGTAAAGCCGCTTTGCTCAATCTGATAACGGTAGGCATCCAGCGTGGTGCGCACCAACTCCCGCACATCGGTTTCGCGGAAGTCGTATTCCTTGCGGCCCGCCTCAATCCGCGAAAAGTCCAGAATGTTGTTGATCAGCGAACTCAGGCGCTCGCTTTCCTTACGGATAATTTCGTAATACTCCTGTTGTTTCGCCGGCTCTTTCAAGCGGCCCATCTCCAGCGTTTCCGAATACAGGCGGATAAGCGCCAGCGGCGTGCGTAGCTCATGAGAAACATTGGATACAAAGTCCGACTTCAACCGCGCCAGCGCCATCTCCTTGGCGACGCTGCGATGCGTGAATACCAATCCCACAACCAGCAGCAGCGTAATCGCAGCCAGCGTAAGGAAACTGGTCTTCACGAAATGGTTCTCAATGGCGGCCAGCGTCGTGCCCCGCATTTTAATGGCAAGCACAAAGCCAGGAAAAGCGCCCCCCAGATCGCGCTCAACTTCGGGCTCCCCTTTGTCCCAGCCGCTGGATGTCGCGACGGGAGTGTAATCGTTCCGTGTCCGTAGCATCATGACCACCGGATTTTTCTCGTCCTTCTCTTCATGGTGGCTTACGGCCTCGTCCAGCATTTGCGGGAAAAATTGCTTGTAGAGGTAGTCCGGATCAAAAACAAAACCAGCCAGGACTTTTTCCCCGTTCGGTCCTTTTGTCAAAAACATGGAAAAAGGCTCGTTCACTTCCTTGCCATCCCTCATCACCGTGTTCAAGTAAAAGTGGTATGGGTTGCCTTTCTTCTCCATCTCTTCCAGCATCTCTACTTGGTCTTTGTATTCCGCCGGGGCCCATTTCTTGGCGCTCTCCTCAAACTCATTCGCCTCATGCCAAAATCTCGGGTCCTTCATGCGTGAGGGCTGGCCGCGAAAAATCAAACCACTCATGGGGCCATAAGCGTACAGGCCCACGATATAAGGCGAATTCGCAAGCACGCTATCCAGCGTTTGCGTGCAGGTTGGTCCCGACGCATTCAATTGTTTGCGGATGTCGTCGGTGAGGTCGTAGGCCCGCTGGTTCATCTGCTTTTCGGAAATCTTCAGCATTTGCGTGAAGTCGCGCTGAAAAGCAGCCTGCACCGACCGGTCCCGCTGAATGGATTTCAGCTGCCATGCGCTTAGGAACACCAGTGCTGCCGCGGGCAGAATCACCGCCAATTCCAGGGTCAGCAACAACCGGCTTTTTTCATTCCAATATCGCATTCGCCTATCGTAGCCCTGCTTCAGCGTCCATGCAGAAGACGATAGCGGAAATACTCCGGCAGGGGTGTCAATCCAGAGTGAAAAAAAGTAAAAAGTTGTGAATTGTCCCTTGGGAGTACCAGCGAGGGAAGTGAGGTCCTATGTATTCGGCAGCTTGAAATCTACCGTGATGTAAGTCTGTGCGTCCACGGCTTGTCCGTTCAGAATGTATGGCTTGAAGCGCCAGCGACGCACCGCGTCAGAGGCGGCCTTGCCCAGCACCATGTAGCCCCGCACAAGCTTCAGTTCGGTTACTTTTCCGTCTCTGCCAATCCACGCCTGCAACACAACCGGCCCCTTCAATCCTGACAAGAGTGCCTGCTTCGGATAGTCCGGTTCCACCCGGTCGAGCACCATGCTCTTGGCAAGTTCCTCTGGAACCAGCACAGGTTGCATCCCGCTCAATACCGAAGACGGTGCGAGTTTCGCCTCCACTGCCGCTGAAGCCACGCCAGCCGGTGCCTGCGGTAAAGACGATTTCAGACTATCGGGGATGTTGGATCCCGAACCGGAGGCCACTGCCTGCGCGGCGCTCTCCGGAGACGGAGTTCCTGCCACGGGAAGTGGTGGTTGCGGAACCGGCTCCAGATGAATCATTTCAACCCGTTCCGGCCGGGATGCCTGATGTCGAACCGGACGGCTTTCTAGGTCTGCATCTTCATCGTCGGAGTGTCCTGCCTTCGGCGCTTGCAGCCATGATTGGGTATGCTCCACTGCTTTGGTGTAGATGACTGCCACCGAACTTACCAGGGCCGCGCTCCGGGCTGGCTCCACCCCTATATACGCAAGCCAGAGCAGCACCGCCGCCATCATCATAGGCCGATAAATTCGGGAGAACGCGCCCTTCTGATCTGCCCTCGGGCCCGGCACATGCAATGAATTTTGCTCATCCAGGAAGCCAAGACCTCGCGCGCTTGCCGTAAAGGAAGTGCTGTGCGCCTGGCCCCGAAACTTTGCGTTGGCGGATTCCGCGAGCGGAACCAGTCCGTCCTCCAGTATCAACTCGGAGTCCCATATGCTTTGTTCCGGTTGCTGTACCTCCACTTGTTGCTGGGGAAAATCAATCCGGTGCTGAGGCAATTCGACCTGGATCGATTTGAGATGGGTCGATTTAAGCCGGCTTGGCTGAAGCTGGGTCGATTCAACTCCGCGTAAGTCAGCCTTGCGCGATTCAACTTTGGGTGATTGCACGACCAGCCGCGGGCGGAGCGCCGCCTGCTTCTGCCCGGGGTTAACGTTCTTAACTAAAACCGGCCCCCGCTTGCTGACAACCGGTACTGCTGTGACAACAGAAACTTGTCCCGAAATTGGATTCCCAGTCAACCGGGTGGAAAACGGCTCCCAATGCATCAGCGACCACTTCATTCGTTCGGGAACCAGCGGCTTGTTCAGGACGAGGCCTGCTCCGGGCTGGGCGGAACTCATGCCCACCCCAGCAATCGCTACGACGAGCGACGAGCGCGTAGAGTTCAATTCCTGACAGGTCTTGAGCAGAAAAGCGGCCTCTGCTCCATCGTCGAGGTCAGCAACAACCACGTCGAACGCCTTGGTGGTAAGTTTTTCGATTGCGGAAAAGATTTCGAGACAGGATTCCACCTCAAGTCCCAATTCCTTGAGGACTTGGCCGACGACATGCAACGTCTCCTGGTCAGAGGAGAACAAAAGAGACCGGGGTGACATCGCATTAAGACTATGTTCTTGCGCGTGGCGAAAATAGGTTACGAACGCCGGGCAAAACACATGTCCTAAAGGACAGGTAATTCGCGGCATGGTTACCACACCGCGAACCGTCCTGTCGTTCTATTCGCCGTAAGTTCCGGTTGCGCCGGTGGGCTCGGAAGATGCGCGGCTGCGGATCTTACTGCCGAAGTCCTGCACCTTCTCCGCCAAATTGCTTCGCGTTTCTTCGCCGCTGGCCGGTGCCAGCAACATCCCCACGCCCACGCCGATCCCAACGCCGATCAAAATGGCCGCCGCTGTCCCCAGTCCGGGATGATCTTCGCCCCGAATCACATCGGTTGCGCGGCTTACACGATCAGTCGCCGTGTCGTAAGTGTCGCGCGCCCGTTCTTTTACATCGTCCAGGTTGCCGGACAGTCTTTCGCGCAGTGAATCCAACAAATACACGCTGCTGCCCAGGAGTACGTTCCACAGAAGCTTTTCTTTATGCCGTCCCATTGCCATCTCCTAAGAATTGCTAAAGTCGCTTTGCTTGTATGAAGATGCGGAAATCAGAGACGGCGTTGGCACGGGCTTTATCACAAGCAAAATCGGAGTGAATATCTAAGATCAAATATGTAAAAGGCGAGCAGCAGGGGCTGATTTCTAATCAACCCCTGCCTCGGAAAGGTGGGCTTTATGAGGGCAACGTGGAACCACAATAGCCCCGTTATGAAATGGCAACAATCCTGCCGAAACTGTAGGTCTCAGACTACGAATCCGTAGGAAAACCGGTGCCCTTAGGGGATACTCGCGAGGGATTCATGCTTAAAAATGTCATCCTGAGCGCAGCGAAGGACCTCTGCAACTAGCGCCCTTTTCATGTGCCTCGTTCCACTCTTAAAGCATGTCATCCCGACCCTGAGCGAACGCGAAGGTGGAGATGAGTGTACCGGAACATGCGTTACGTGGTGGACCTGAGACATCCGTTACAAGCCCCTTGCGGTGGCGATGATTCGGGTTGAGGGGGACGAGAGAACATATATCTAGTCGTCGAGGCCGTGGGGATGTGGGATCCCGAAGGGATTTTCAAAGAGTGTGGGAAGGGTGGAAAACCGGCTTCATGGCTTTCCATGCTTTCCATACTCTGTCATTTCCATGACCTGCTTTTTGCGCGGCAAACGCTGGATAAACAGATATGCCGCCGCAGTGCAATGTGCCGCACTCGCCATGAGATGCTCATCGGCACTCATCGATTGTCATTGAGTGCATTCGCGATTTTGCACCAACCGAGAAGCCCGACGTTATGACTTCCGAATGGCCGACGAACCATGACCTAACTGGGGGGCATTGTCCTGATTGGCATACTGCAGTATAGAATCGGCCAATGAAATCCATACTCGCCTGGCTCACGCTCGCTCTCCCATAGCCACTATTGCGATCAAGACTCGGGACAGATGACGGGCAACCCGGATAGTCGTCCGCAGGAATACCGCGCTCACGCGGTTATGGACCAGGCGCTTGTGGATCTGTCGAATAACT
>JANWKU010000018.1 GCA_025451215.1 Terriglobales bacterium | reverse complement strand
CTGCGGCGGCAAATTCCATGCAGGAGAGCCAGATCATCGTGCAGTTGCTCTATCTGCCCATGCTGCTGTTGAGTGGGGCGACCTTTCCCGCGTCGCTGTTTCCCCCATGGCTTGCTGTAATCGTGCAGTTTTTGCCCGCAACCTATCTGGTCTCAGGCTTCGAAGCCATGATGCTACGCAATGAAGGTCTCAAGCAAAACGGTCTGGCTGTGCTTGCGCTGGTCCTCACGATTGCTTTGGGACTTTTTATTGCGGCAAAGCTCTTTCGCTGGGAAAAAGAAGAGAAGATAAAGAACTCCGCGAAGCTGTGGATCATGGCGGTGCTTGCGCCATTTTTTCTGCTGGGAACGTGGGAAGCGCATACCCAGCAAAACGTCGAGAAGACGCAGATTCTCGCTCGCGAGATTGCGCGTAGCGATACCTACCTGATTCGCGGGGTGCGCATCTTTGTCGGCGATGGCCGCGTGATTGAATCTGGGGCAATCCTGGTGCAGGACGGCAAGATTGCTGGGGTTTATGAAGGAGAAGGCCCTGATCCATCATCTGTAAAAGCTTCGGTGGTGGAAGCCGCGGGAAAGACGATTTTGCCCGGGCTGATTGACGTGCACGTCCATCTTTCCGCGCCCGGAGGCATTGAGCCGAATGCCAACCCATACAATGCGGCCGACACCATGCTGCGCCATCTTGGAGCATATCTGTACAGTGGTGTCACAACGGTGCGTAGCCTGAGCGATCCGCTAGATGCCGTGCTTGCGGTGCGTGGCGAGGTGAACAGCGGCGAACGATTGGGCGCGCAGTTGTTCACATGCGGCCCCATGTTTACCGCGCAAGGCGGCCACGGCACGGAATATTTTAAAGAGCTTCCGGAAAATATGCGGCAACAAGCAGAAGCGCAAGTTGTCCGCACGCCGGATTCCCCAGATCACGCTCGCCAGCAGGTGGATGAGCTAAAGCAGCACGGGGTGGATTGCGTCAAAGCGGTTTTGGATTCAGGGGCGGGAAGCAGCGTGTTCAACCGGCTTGATGTTGCGGAGTTCCAGGCCATCGCACAGGAAGCTCATGCGCAAGTGCTCCCATTGGCCGTACATACCGGTGATGTTCGGGACGTGACGGATGCTTTGGCAGCGAACGCGGATTCGATTGAGCACGGTTCCTTCCGCGAGAAAATCCCTGACGCCTTATTCGATCAGATGGTCCAGCAGAAAACTTACTATGACCCGACCTTGAGTGTTGGCGAAGCCTACAAGGCGCTGCTCGAAGGTGACACCAGCTTGCTGAAGCGATCGCTGGTACAGCAGGTGGGCCCACCCCGTTTGCTGGCCAATACGGAAGCATGGATCAATTCTCCCGTGGGACAAAAATCGCGTCAGCAGATGGCGGGATTTCCGGTGAGCCTGGAAACGGGCAAAGAAAATTTGCTGGAGGCCTATCATCACGGAGTCATGCTCGTCACGGGAAGCGATGCGGGCAATCTGCTTGTTTTCCATGGTCCGACCGTGCAGCACGAGGTGGAGCTTTGGGTGTGGGCGGGAATTCCTGCTCCAGTAGCTTTGCAGGCTGCTACTTATAATGCCGCGCGCCTGCTGCGTGCGGACGGCCATATCGGATCCATTCGCAAAGGCAATGACGCGGACCTGCTGCTGGTGGATGGAAATCCTCTACAGGACATTTCTGCTATTGAACGAATTTCGGCGGTTTATTTTAAAGGTGAGCACATTGACCGATCGTCCGTATTGAATCCGGAATAGCGCTTGTGTAGCGCCGGCTCTCCGACCCGGCGGCAAGTCTCCTGTTAAACAACATTCGCCAAATCTTAAAACTTCCAGCGCTGGTGTTAAACTTGCGCTGATGCGCGTCCTGGGAATCGATTGCGGTACCGAGTGCACCGGCTTTGGCGTGGTCGAGCTTTGCACGGACGGTAAACTGTCATGTCTGCGATTTGGCGCAATCAAACTTTCTTCGCGCGAGGCTCTGGCTTCAAGGCTGGCCACGATATTCGCGCAACTTGGCACCGTAATTGAACAATACCAGCCAGACCAGGTAGCGATTGAGGAAGTTTTTTACTCCGTGAATGCCAAGTCGGCGTTGAAACTTGGACAGGTGCGCGGAGTCGCCATGCTGGCGGCCTCTTCGGTGGGTTTGCACGTCGCGGAGTACGCTCCTCTTTCGATCAAGTCGGCGGTGGTGGGCTATGGCCGGGCGGAGAAGCACCAGGTGCAGCATATGGTGGCGAGGCTGCTCAACCTGCGCGAACTTCCTGAGCCGGCTGATGCGGCGGACGCGCTGGCCATTGCGATTTGTCATTTGAATACTTCAGCCACGCTGGAACGCCAAAATCAAAGATCGGCGACGGCTTAGTTTTCCTCAGTTGCTCGTGCAAAGGATTCCGCTTATGTTTCCGCGAATGTGGTCGAAGCACGAAAAACACAGTATGTTGTTTTTCGTTGCCTTACTGCTCATCTGTCTGCAATGCCGGGTGCAGGCAGCGCCGCTTCCAAGGGTAACGTTTTCTCAGGATTTCCCCGGTTCTGATCCCGAGCATTACAGCATTACGATCGCCTCCGATGGGCACGGTGGTTATCAATCCAATGGAAAGTTGGCTGTCCAGCGGGAAGCCGGAGCAGAGGATGGGTTTGATTTTATTCTCTCCCCGGGGACAACGCGGCAGATTTTCGATTTGGCCAAGCGCGCGCACTATTTCGAGAAAGAAATTGACGCCAAGAAAAATGTCGCGTCCACGGGAGTGAAGACACTGACGTATCAGGACGGGCCGACGCAAACCAAGGCCACCTACAACTATTCGACCATCTCCGCTGTGCAATCTCTCACGCGGCTTTTCCAGGACCTTTCGACCACGCTGGAGTTTGGCCGTCGTTTGCAGTATAGCTACCGTCATCAAAAGCTGGCGCTGAATGAGCAATTGACGAACATGGAGGAGGCGATCAACGACAATCGCCTGGGGGATATCTCGCCCATCCTGCCTATTTTGAATGAGATAGTAAAAGACGCTACCGTTATCAACGTGGCCCGCGCCCGGGCGATGCGAATTGTTGCTAAAGCTAAATGATAGATAATACTGGCATTTGGAAGCGAGTATTTGCAGATTCAGTAAACCAGATATCAAAAACATTACAATAATTTACGCACCATAAATGCTGAAAGGTGCTCTAATTAGTCCGATACATTGGGTAGTCCCGGGAGGTCGCCATGAGAAAAATTCGGCCGGGGACATTCTTCTGGGTGCTGGTTCCAGCACTTCTGCTCCTAACAATACCGCTGTTTGCTGATTCCCACGTTCGCATTGTGCGTTTAAGCGATGTGGAAGGCAATGTTCAAGTGGATCGCAACATTGGCCAGGGCTTCGAAAATGCCCTACTCAACTTGCCCATCACAGAAGGCGTAAAGCTGCGCACACAAGGCGATGGCCGCGCCGAGATAGAATTCGAAAACGGCAGCACTCTCCGCATTGCACCCTTCACGGAAATCCATTTTGATCAGCTTTCGCTTCGCGACTCTGGTAAGCGGAACTCATCAGTGACTCTCGTTTCGGGCATCCTCTATGTAAATTGCAGTGCGGCAAACGGAGATGAGTTCACCCTGAACTTCGGGCACCAGACGGTGAAACTGGATGAGCCCGCACATTTTCGTTTGGGAATGGATGGCCAAGAGGCCGCGCTGTCGGTTTTCAGCGGAGAGGTCCAAATACAAAATCCTTCCGGCGAGGTTCTTGTCCGCAAGAACCAAACAGGGGACTTCAATCTAACGAAGCAGGATCAATATCAGCTGGTCAAGAATATTGAGCCCAACGTGTTTGACGACTGGGACAAGAGCCAACTCAAATACCATGATCGCTATATGGCGAACGCTTCTTATAAAAGCTCTTCGCCATACGCCTATGGCATAAGCGATCTGAACTATTACGGCACTTACGTGAATGTTCCGGGCTATGGAATGATGTGGCAGCCGCGCCTGGCGAGCGCGGACTGGAATCCATTCGTGTGCGGAAGGTGGGTTTTGTACCCATCAGTCGGAAACGTGTGGGTTTCCTGTTATCCCTGGGGATGGATGCCTTTTTATTATGGCTCGTGGAATTACGAAGCGGCTTTTGGCTGGTTCTGGAATCCGAAAGGCACTTGGCAGAGCTGGAACTATGCTCCGGTTGTGACGAGTTCTCCACCAAGATTTATCCTGCCACGCCCACCCGCCAGACCCGTGAAAGGCGGAGGTGGAGGCAATCCGATCGTTGTCGTGAACCGGCATCCCATGCCTTTGCCGGGCTTCCGCGGCAAAATTGTATTGCGCAGTGATTCTGCGGGATTAGGTGTTCCGCGAGGAGGAATTCGCAATTGGAACAAAGTCACGGCGCAGGTGCAGCGCAACGGGGAAGCAACCACCACGATCCGTGCAACCTCGGTGCCGGTTTTCATTGGGAGTGAAGGATTCCGCCCGGCTGTAGCTAACAGAACAACGCCCCAAAATCCCGGCTTGGCAGCCTACCGCTCTACCAATAATCGAGGATCAGCATCGCCCTCCTTTTCCGAAACCGGCGGTTCTCGAAGTACTGGGACTGCGACTGGCCGCAGTGCATCTTCCATGCCTTCTTCAAGTATGCCATCTCGAAGTATGCCATCGCCAAGTATGTCATCTCCCAGTATGTCGTCTTCGCGCGGCTCGGCTGTGGCAGCGTCTGCACCTGCTCGCCACTGACATTCCGTTATATAGCTGAAACGGGGCGGCCTTAGGGTCGCCCATTTTTATTTCCGACCGGCGTCCTGGTGACTGTCGTAATTGCTGCGCCCTGAACTATTTCCATAAATCCTCTTGTCACAGTGAATAAATATTCTCTATAATGCATATAAATTCATGAGCCCAAAGCCACTCAGACAAAAGGCCATTCTGGAAGTACTGGACGAAGGCCCGATCGCTAATCAGGACGACCTGCAGCGCGCGCTGAAAAAGCGTGGTTTTCGTGTAGGTCAGGCGACCTTGTCGCGGGACATCCGCGAGCTGGGCCTGGCAAAAACAGGTGGAGGCTATGAGCTGCCCAGTGGAGACCTGCAAATTGATCCCGCGTTGCCGCCAGTCTCGCGTCTGGTGCGGGAGTTTGTTCTGGATGTAAGGCCGGCGCAGAACCTGTTGGTGATTAAAACGGCCGTGGGCAGCGCGCAACCAGTGGCCGCCGCGCTTGATATTGAAGCCTGGCCGGAGGCGGTGGGCAGCATTGCGGGTGACGACACAATTTTGATCGTTTGCCTGGAAAACAAGGCAGCCACGAAGCTCGCGGCTCGAATCGAGGAGATGACGGCGTAATGGCGGCAAAGCTTAAGACGGCGGTGCTGGGCGCGACCGGTTATTCCGGTTTCGAATTAACGCGCCTCCTGTTGCGGCATCCTCGCGTGGAGAAGCCCGTTCTCTTAAGCAGGAGTGCGGATGGAAAGACTCCGGCGAACCTCGCCGATATATTTCCCGCGCTGGCTGGTAATGGGAATGGATCGTATCCTTTGCAGCTGTTGTCGTGGGAAGCGTTGAAAGAGCAAGGCGTGGGATTGCTTTTCCTTGCGACGCCGCATGAAGCTTCCCGCGCTTTGGCGCCCGAGGCATTGAATCACGGATTGCGCGTGATTGATTTGAGCGGCGCCTGGAGGCTGCAGAATGCCGAGAACCGCGCGGTCTATAAATTTCAGGATGAAGGTTCGGCGCAGGCCGTGGAATTCATGAAACAGGCTGTGTACGGACTGCCGGAATTGCACCGCGAGAAAATTGTTTCTGCAAAAATCGTGGCGAATCCGGGATGCTATGCCACTTCCGTAATTCTTGGTTTGGCGCCTCTGGTGCAGAGCAAAATCATTGATCGCGAAAAAGGGATTATTTCCGACTCGAAGTCCGGAGTGTCAGGCGCCGGAAAAGAGCCGACAGCGAAAACGCATTTTGTTTCCGTGGCTGACAATTTGTCGGCGTACGGAGTATTTGGGCACAGGCACTTGGGAGAGATGCTGGAACAGTTGGACCTGAATGCTGGCGAAGTCACTTTTACGCCGCATCTGCTGCCCATTCCTCGGGGAATTCTCTCCACGATTTATGTTCATCTGAATCGTGAGATGAAAGCATCTGAAGTAGAAGAAGTGTTCCGGAAGTTTTATGCGGGGAAGCCATGGGTGCGGGTTTTTGCCAACCCTAAACTTCCCGAAATCCAATTTTCGGTAAATTCGAATTACTGCGACATTGGGTTTGCGTTGGCGAAAGATGGACGCAGGTTGATCGTTGTTTCCTGCATTGACAACCTGGTGAAAGGCGCCGCCGGCCAGGCTGTTCAAAATATGAATGTGATGTACGGCTGGGGCGAAGAGGAAGGATTGAATTGAAAATCGTCGTCAAAATCGGTGGTAAAGCGATTGAAGACAAGCCGACGCTGCAAAAGTGCGCTCACGCGGTTGTTGAGCTGGCGCACGATGGACATCAGATCGCTGTGGTGCATGGCGGCGGCAGCACGCTGACGCGGACCCTTCAGTTGCTGGGCAAGAAGTCCGACTTCGTAGACGGCCTGCGAATTACCGATGCCGAAACGCGCGATGTAGCCCTGATGGTGCTCGCCGGCATGGTGAACAAGGGTGTTGTCGCCGCGATTGTGGCGGCGGGTGTTCCCGCTGTCGGCCTGTGTGGCGGCGACGGCATGGCTTTCCGCGCGCGCAAAAAACAAACTAAGGGTTATGATCTGGGATTTGTTGGCGAAATCTGCTCCGTCGAACCTCGCTGGCTGGACGCCATCTGGGGACAGGGTGGAATTCCCGTGCTCTCGTCGCTGGCGTTAGGTTCGGATGGCGAGTATTACAACGTGAATGCGGACCAGATGGCTTCCGCGTGCGCTTCGGCTTGCCACGCAGATACTTTGATCTTTCTCACTGATGTCCCTGGAGTGAAGGGCGCAGATGGGGAAGTGATTCCGTGGCTAACGGTAAAACAAATGCCAGCGCTGATCGAGAAAGCGGTCATCGGTGGTGGAATGTTACCAAAGCTCGAAGCCTGCACCCAGGCGCTGAAAAAAGGTGTGGGACGAGTACGGATTTTGCCTGCGGCGCAGGTGGAGATTTTGCCGCAGTTTTATTTCACCAAGCTGGAATGCGGGACGGAGGTGATTTCAGCATGAGCGCTGCGAGTTCAAAATTGGAAGCGGTGTCACGTTCTGAGGAGAAATTGCT
>JANWKU010000017.1 GCA_025451215.1 Terriglobales bacterium | reverse complement strand
GGAAAGGCTTGAATAATTGCGCTTTGCTATGGTCAATCGCGGGCGAAATGGCGTCGGTAGCGGAAGTCGGCAAAGCATCACCTCAAAACGAGCCACAGTAACTCGCAGAAACGTACAGTGATTCGCTTGGAAGGTCAAATAAATTCTTGCGTTAACAAACGGGAAGAGCGGAAGAAAGGACGGAAGCGGGTTTGTAGGCCTGATCGATCATTTGCTTCCATCGCTCGAAAGCCTCCAACGCAAGATCACATTGCCGTTTGTGCCGTTCTTTGCGGTCGCGAATCTTCTTTTGCAGCGGAGGTAGAAGATCAAAAGTAATATTCGCGGGCTGAAAGTTTTTCGCGTTGGCGTGAGTGATGTAATGCACGAGAGAACCAAGCGCCGTTTCCCGTGGCGGAGGCACGGACTCACCGCCAGTTGCGAGAGCCGCGGCATGAATGCCCGCCATCAATCCGGCAGCAATCGATTCCACGTATCCTTCGACCCCGCAGATTTGCCCGGCAAAAAAGATGTGGGGATGTTCTATCATCTGCAAAGTTTCGCTCAGCAAAGTCGGCGCGTTGATGTATGTGTTGCGATGAATTTGCCCGTAACGCAAAAATTGCGCATTCTCCAGTCCGGGGATAAGCCGCAGCACCTGCGCCTGCTCCCCAAACTTGAGGTGGTTTTGAAATCCCACCAGATTGTAAGAATCGGCGCGAATATTTTCCTGGCGCAACTGCACGACAGCATAAGGCGTCTTACCGGTTCGCGGATCTCTAAGACCTACAGGCTTCATCGGCCCAAAGCGCAATGTATCGCGGCCGCGACGGCCAATTTCTTCAATCGGAAGGCAGCTCTCAAAATAATTTAAATTTTCCCAGTCTTTTTCTTCGACCGGCTGCGCCGAAATCAACGCATCATAAAAGCGGTCATATTCTTCCTTCGACATTGGACAATTGATGTAATCCGCCGTTCCTTTGTCATAACGCGCAGCAAGATACACCTTTTCCATATCAATGGAATCAGCTTCGACAATGGGGCTGATGGAGTCATAAAAAGAAAGATGGTTTGCACCCGTCAGGCGCGCGATCTCCTCCGCCAACGCATTCGAGGTCAACGGCCCGGTGGCGATGATGGTGATTTCCGCTGAATCAATCTGCGAGACTTCCTCCCTCAGCACGGTAATGAGCGGCTCCTGCGAAATTACTTCGGTGACGCGTGCCGCAAATGCCGCGCGGTCCACGGCCAGCGCGTGGCCGGCGGGCACGGCGCACTCCCGCGCCAGTTGCAGCAGCAGCGATCCCGCGCGTCGCATCTCTTCCTTCAACAACCAGGGCGCAGTGTTTTCGCTCTCCGACTTTAGCGAATTGGAGCAGACCAACTCCGCAAAATCGCTGGTTTGGTGTGCGGGCGTTGAGCGCACTGGACGCATCTCAAAAAGCTCAATCGGCACGCCACGCCGCGCGCACTGCCACGCGGCTTCGGCTCCGGCAAGTCCCGCACCGACAATTCGTATCGCCTTACTCATTTCGCTTCCCCGGCAACTTTGCGCAATCCATCGCCAGTGAGCGCCACCAGCCGCCACTCATCCATGAACTTGCCGCCAATGCGCTCGTAGAAATCTACCGCTGGCTGGTTCCAATCTAATACTTCCCATTGCATGCCGAAGTAATTCTCCTGCTGCGCAATATTCGCCACATGCGCGAGTAACGCTTTGCCGATTCCCTTTCCGCGAAGTTCCGTGCGAACGTAAATATCCTCCAGAAACAATCCGCACCGCCCCTGAAAACTGGAGTAGAAATCGTAAAACATCGCATAGCCCGCGGGCTTCCCTTCCCACTCGGCGATCAGCGCGCGGAACTTCGGATTCGCTCCAAAACCGTCTCGCAAAAAATCACTTTCCGTGGCCACGACCGCCAGATGCTCATAGTCGGCCAGTTCCTTAATGAGGGTCATCAGTGCAGGCACATCTTTTTCGGTGATCGGATGAATCGAAATCATAAGTAGCTTTCTTGAAAAATACCGCCCTTTTTGATGCTCAACACGGTCAATTCATCATAGCCGGAATACAAGTTTTCGGCTTTGCTCGCGGTTCTTTTTGCTCCCTCTTGAAGCAATTGGAAAAAATTTCGGTCTGTGCCAATTGATCTTCCACGGCGCTCGCCAGCCATGAGAAAATAGGACCTCACCCCATGACAACCAGCTTGCATCCTGCGATTACTCCCGCCGTCATCCGGGAGCACGGTATCACTCCCGACGAATACGAAAAAATTAAAAAACTGCTTGGCGGGCGCGAACCTACGCTAACAGAGCTGGGAATTTTCAGCGTGATGTGGAGCGAGCATTGTTCCTATAAATCGTCGCGCGTGCACTTGAAGCGCCTGCCTACGCGCAGCAAGCGGGTGCTGCAAGGTCCCGGCGAAAATGCCGGCATCATTGATATCGGTGACGGATGGGCCTGCGCCTTCAAGATCGAATCTCACAACCATCCTTCATTTATTGAGCCCTTTCAGGGTGCGACCACCGGCGTCGGCGGCATTCTTCGCGACATCTTTACCATGGGCGCGCGCCCGGTCGCGGTGATGGACTCGCTGCGCTTTGGGCCGATTGAAGACAACTCGCTGGATCAGAGATCCGGCGCTACACGAGCAACTTCGCAAGCCGAAATTCATAAGAACCATTCCATCCTTGAAGGCGTAGTGGGCGGCGTCGCATCCTACGGAAATTGCTTTGGGGTGCCGAACCTCGGCGGCGAGACGAAATTCGAACCCTGCTACTCGGGCAACCCGCTGGTGAACGCTTTTGCCCTGGGGCTTGTTAGAAAAGACGAAATTTTCTACGCCAAGGCCGCGGGCGAAGGCAATCCGGTAATTTACGTCGGCTCAAAAACCGGGCGCGACGGTATTCACGGCGCGACCATGGCCAGTGAAGAATTCAGCGAAGGCTCAGAAGCGAAGCGTCCCAACGTTCAAGTCGGCGATCCCTTTCTCGAAAAGCTTTTGCTCGAAGCCTGCCTCGAAGCCATGCAGACCGGGGCCATCGTCGGCATTCAGGACATGGGCGCCGCCGGGCTTACTTGCTCCACCTGCGAAATGGGCGCACGCGGCCAGGTTGGCCTGGAAATTGAAATGGACCTCGTCCCGCAGCGCGAAACCGGCATGACGGCCTACGAAATTCTGCTGAGCGAATCGCAGGAGCGCATGTTGCTCGTCGCTGAAAAAGGCCGCGAAGAAGAAGTCTATAGCGTCTTTCGGAAGTGGGGGCTCGACGCCGTCGAAATCGGAAAAGTGATCGGCGAAAACACCATGCGCGTGCTCGAGCATGGCAAAGTCGTCGCTGAAATTCCCAACGAAGCGCTCACCGATGACGCTCCTATTTACAACCGCCCCATGGAACGCTGGGAGCCTCCCGTTCCCCGCGAAAAACCCGCGCGCATTCAGCTCAACCAATCGTGCGACTTCACCAAAGATCTAAAACAGCTTCTGGCCACCAGCAACATCTGCGGCAAGCTCTGGGTCTGGCAGCAATACGATTCCATGGTGCAAACAAATACCGTCGAAGGCCCGGGCGCTGGCGATGCGGGCGTGATCCGTTTAAAAGGTTCGCAGCGCGGATTGGCCATGGCGCTCGATGGCAACGGCCGATGGGCTTATCTCGATCCCAAGCTCGGAGCGATGCACGCGGTCGCGGAAGCTTCGCGCAACGTCGCGTGCGCAGGCGCGATTCCCGTCGGCGGCACCAATTGCCTAAACTTTGGCAATCCGGAGAAGCCACCCATCATGTGGCAGTTGTCGCAAGCCATTGACGGCATCACAAAAGCCTGCGAGGAACTCGACGTCCCCATCACCGGCGGCAACGTCAGCCTGTACAACGAAACTTTAGGCGAAGGTATTTATCCCACGCCGGTACTCGGAATCGTCGGCCTCGTTGATGACGTACTCAAAGTTCCCGGCATGTCCTTCCGCGAACCAGGACGCGCCGTCGTCCTCCTGCGCGGCTCGGAACCCGGCGATTCGACCGATGCCGAATCCGAATTTGGCTCTTCTGAATACGCCAAGGAAATCCTCGGCACCATCTGGGGTTATCCGCCTGCGCTCGACCTGGGACAGGAAGCTACGCTCCAGAAGGCAATTATCGAAATTGTCCGCGCCAGCCTCGTGGAATCCGTCCACGATTGTTCTGACGGCGGCTTGGCCGTGAATCTGACGGAGTCTTCCTTCCGCCAAGATGTTGGATTAAAAGCAGATATCTCCTCCAATGGCCTTCCCGCTGAGTCCGTTTTATTTGGCGAGGAGGCCACCAGAATTGTGATCTCTTGTATCCAAGAGAACGTTCAGCAAATCAAACAATTAGCAGTAAAATACGGCATCCTCTCTGAAGTGATTGGCGAGACCGTTGCCAGCCGGGTTGAACTTAACTTGGACGGACGCAAGGTTATTTCCGCTTCCGTCAATGAATTGAATGATGCATACGAAGGCGCGCTGGAGCAGGCGTTGAAAACGGAACCAGGATTAGTTGCGGCCGACTGAAAAATCTTTGCAGCACCGCCGAGGCTGAAATGCTGACTGACAAATTCCATGATGAGTGCGGCGTGGTGGCGATTTACTCCCACCCCGAAGCGGAGAAGATGGCTTACCTCGGTCTGCACGCGTTGCAACATCGCGGGCAGGAGTCGGCGGGAATCGTTACCTCCGACAGCATGGCCCTGCGCATGCACAAAGACATGGGCCTGGTGGCCGACATTTTCACCGAGGACATGCTCTCCAAAATGCGCGGCAACCTCGCCATAGGCCACACGCGCTATTCCACCGCCGGCGACTCTTCCCTGTTGAACGCCCAGCCCATCATGGTGCAGTCGAACAAAGGCATGATGGCGCTCGCCCACAACGGCAATCTGGTGAACGCTCAGGAAATCCGCAGCCGCATGGAAGCGCAAGGTTCCATCTTCCAGACCAACAGTGATACCGAAGTGATCGTGCATCTCATCGCGCAGTCGCGCGAGCAGACTTTGCCCGAAGCTATGGCTGACGCGTTGCGGCGCGTGGAAGGCGCATTCTCACTGGTCATGATCAGCCCTGACCGCATCTTCGCTGCCCGCGACCCGCGCGGCTTCCGGCCTCTTGCCATGGGACGCATTCCCGCGCAAGCCGGACAAAAGCAGGACACCATCGTCTTCGCTTCAGAAACCTGTGCCTTTGATCTGATCGGCGCAACCTACGAGCGTGAAGTGAAACCCGGCGAACTGATCGTCATTGGCCCCGAGGGAATGACGTCGCGCTTTTACGCCCCTGCGGGAAATCAATCGAGCTGCATCTTCGAACACGTTTATTTTTCCCGCCCTGACAGCATCGTATTCAGCCGCTTCGTGCAGCAGAGCCGTGAAGAGCTGGGCCGCCAATTGGCCCTGGAAGCTCCCGTGGACGCCGACATCGTTGTCCCGGTGCCCGATTCCGGCGTTACAGCCGCCATGGGCTTTTCCTCCGAAAGTGGCATCCCGCTTCGCTTTGGCCTCATCCGCAACCATTACGTGGGCCGCACATTCATCGAACCTCGACAGACTGTTCGTGATTTTGGGGTAAAACTCAAACTGAATCCGGTGCGCTCGCTGCTCGAAGGCAAGCGCGTGGTCCTGATTGACGATTCCATTGTGCGCGGCACCACCAGCCGCAAAATCGTTCGCATGATCCGCAACGCGGGCGCGAAAGAAGTCCACATGCGGATTTCCTGTCCTCCCACCATCTCTCCATGTTTCTATGGCGTGGACACTCCCTCCAAGAACCAACTGATCGCCGCGAATAAATCCATAGACGAAATTCGCGAATATATTGGAGCGGATTCTCTGAGCTACCTTTCGCTCGAAGGATTGAAGAAAGCATGTGGTGACGGAGATAAAACGAGTTACTGCACGGCTTGCTACACGGGAAAATATCCCACGCATTGGGTAGACGTGGAAGATATCCAGCCCGCATCTGTGATCAAAGCGTAGCGCCGGTTCCCGCACCCCGCAGCATCAATACAAAGAAGGCCTCGCCGATCCCCCGAGCAACGACGTATTCATGCTGGCGATCGTATGATGGCCCTCGCCGCCTCCCCAGGCAAAAAGCAGAAACACTTGCGGAAACCCTCCCGCTCGCAGCGTCAATCCCGTGCTGAAGCTGTGTCTTAGATTCCCGAAATCCACATCGCCACGTGTCAGCGCGACTTTCCCCTCATCCGCCGCAAAGCTGAATCCCACTGGCCCCCAGATCGAATGCTCGAAACTTTCACGGAGCAACAACACGTTCGGCGCACGGAAGCGATAGTCCTGAAAACTACTGAGCACAGGATTGCCGTTGATGTCCGATCCGCCAAGCGTGGGCTGAAAATAAAATGGCACGGCGCTGCCAGTATCGGCAGCCGATTCCGAAATCAGCAAACGCACGCCCACGGTCCCAGTTCGATTGCGCGAGACCGAAGGGCACGAAGTAGCCCCCACGGCAGAAGCGCATTCATCCGGGCCATTGGTGTCTTTGGGTTGATTGGAAATGGAATTCTGATACAGCGGAAAGTTATGACCGAGGTCGATGGTCCAGCGGCGAAAAGAAAACGCGGAGTTCGACGGTGCGAAGAACTGCTGAAAATTGCCCAGATAATTCAGCTGCAAATGATTGCTGAACAAATTTGGCTCCAGGCGAATTCCTTCGCCCAGTTGCAGAAAGGCTGGCTGGGTTGTGAATCCGGGCGCGGTGCCTTCGTTGTAAATCTGACCAATCGTCGGGCTCGACTCTCCGCTGTTCCCACGAATATTCACAAACCGTCCGTTCACCTCGCCCAGCAGCGCAAGATTCAATTTGCTGAGTGCCGCCCACTCATACACAGGCTTGATAACGCTTCCGCCAAGGATGGTTTCCGTCATCCCAAATACCGATTGCCCGGCGAGCGTGGAATTTGGTCCTTCGCCGAAGAAAAGCAATTTGTTCAGCGAAATAGTTTGCGCGGAAAGGTTGAAAACCGTGTACGGATGCACGGTCAAATCACTTTTCTTCGGTGCTGTAGATGGACCTGTGGTGACATGAATTTGCTGCGGCGGAGTGTGGATGATCTTCATGTACGCTCCCGCGCGATACGAGCCATTGAATGACCCAACCGCATCCACATCCCAGCTCAATCGCCAGTTTTCGTTTGGAGTGTAGTGTGTGACGAATGCCGCGCCCAGACCAAAGCCATTTTGCGGCGCAATGCTGCCGGCCGCGATGTGCAGCGGGTGGTCGGTAAATAATTCCTGCCCACAACTGGCAATGGATTTGAAACTGAAGCTGCCGCAATCTTCCTTAACGTGCTCACTCTCGCGGCGGAAGTCCGATTGCAGTTGCCCCTCTTGTGCGTATAAGGTCGCGCACGCCAGTATGAGGACAATCCAAACGCTCCAACGCATCGGCATCACGACACCCTCTTCTTACCACTGCGCTTGCGTTTTGACGCGACCTTCTTTCCTCGTCTCTTGGGCTTGGACTTACTCTTGCGCCCGCGCATAGCTTTAGTTTTGCGCCCAGCCGCAGCGGCGATTTCCTTCACCCGCCCCGGCTGCGCTTTTCTTCTCCGCACGATTTGTGGCTTGGCTCCCGCGGGGTGCAATTTCGCAGTGACCCGCCGTATGTACTCCGCGGCCTCGCCTTCGGTCTTGATAAGGTTGAATTCCGCCTCCTGCAAATGGCGGATCTGGTTTTTCAGCAGGCTGGAGACAGGCCTGTCTTTGTAGAACGCATCCTTCGGTGGTCTGGGAACATGAATCAAAGTCATCGGTCAACCTCTATACGTCGAAATCCGGCGCGTCAGTCCGCATGGTGGATAGTGAAAGCAAGTCCAAAAACGTATCCGCAACCTTCTCGCGCGGCGACCGCTGATCGTAATCGCCAATAAAATGCTCGGTCGCCGTCGCTGGAATGGAGGCGTGCTCGAACACGCGGCCACTCACCACCGTGCCTTTTGGCACCCACGGTGAAACCAGAATCGCCGGCACGCGCACTCCCAGCCGGTCAAACTTGAACTCCGCTCCAGTACCGGTGTCGCTGCCCGACGCGACAAATCCATCGGGCGTACACGCCGGCGGCGGAACGTGGTCGTAAATGCCGCCATGCTCGTCATACACAATCAGCAGCGCGGTATTCTGCCACAGCGTGGGATTCTGTTTGATCGCGTTATAAACAGAAGCGATAAAAAGTTCTCCCGCCTGCACGTTATGGTCGGGATGCTGGTCGGAGGCGATCAACTCGCCGGTATCGCCGTCGTGGTCGTTGTAGTTAGGCTCCACAAAACAATAGTCAGGAAGCGTGCCGCTCTTACAATCGGCAAGAAATTGATCGTAGGTGGCAAAAAGCTGCGGCTGATGTTGCAGCAAATTTACGATCTCCATCGTCGAACTGGATGGATCGTAGTAATAAATCTTCGCCGTGTGCGCCGGATTCGCTGCAATCAGGCGTTCATAAACGCTCTTGTACGGCTCCTTCACATAGAAAAGATCCATGCTGACCTGGCCAAACGAAGTCCCATAGTGCGCGAAAGCTCGATTGCAAATCGTCGGCCCGGGAATGGATGAAAACCATCCGTTGAACACAGCGAACTCAGTGGCGAGAGTAGTGAGCACCGGCAACTTCTCTTTGGGAAAGTAATACATGATCTTGCCGGAATGACTCGCATCACGCTGCTGATTGAAATAACTCTTCACAAATCCCTGCATGTTGGCCACGCGGGTCGGGCTGGTATCGCCGCCAAAAATCTGCAGGTCAACAGCCGGAAAATGATGGTCCGGGTCAGGATCAAGCTGGCTTTGAAATTCTGCGAGCGGCGCGACTTTGACCGGCGCACCGGTTGTATCGGGATTGCTTTCGTTCCCCGTGAGCCCGTCAATCCTCGCATCCCCGGCCTTCAGCGACCCCAGCATGTGATCGAAAGAACGGTTCTCCATCATGAGAACGACAATATGTTTCAGATTATCCAGTCCTGGCGGCATAAGCACTCACTCCTGCATTGACTTTTAGACGAGGGCGTTCCCGAGGGATGACTTGCAGTGGCTTACACGTAAGGCACTGAGTGCGAGGTCAGTGGCAAGAGTATCCTCGATTTCACCCCGCAAGTCTAGTGTCGCGATGAATTCTGTTTAACTTTTTTTCTGGCGACATTTTCCCTGCGGCTAGCCATTCACCTGATGGCAGTCTTCCCCCTCTCAGGCGGCGTCCGATCATTGCCGTGCGCGGCCCCCACCCGGCTTCACGCACGCGTAGCTCTCCCAAAGGCGTGCTAAGATTAATGCTGTCCCTTACTAACCATCCATGTCTCCTGACGTCCAGAGCCTGATCGATCTGCAACAAGCCGACAAGGAAATCAAGCGGCTGCAGGACGAAGTCGCCTCCCTGCCGAAAAAAGTCGCCGTCATCGAAGAAAAGCTGGCAGGCACAAAAGCCAAGCTGGCCAAGACCAAAGAAGCCATCAAAGGCGACGAGACCGCTCGCCGCAAGTACGACAGCGCCATCTCCGACCTGCAACAGAAAATTTCCAAGTATCGCGACCAGTCTTTGGCTGTAAAAACCAACGACCAGTACCGCGCCCTGCTACAGGAAATCCAGTTTGCCGAGCAGGAAATTCGCTCGAACGAAGACAAAATTCTGGAATTGATGGTCAACGCCGAGTCCCGCGAAAAAGACGTCAAGATCGTGGAAACAGAACTGAAGGCCGAAACCGCGGAAATCGAAAAAGAAAAGAACGCCGCCCGCGAGCGCACCGCCGAAGACGAAAAGCTGTTAACTGAATGGAACGCCAAGCGCGACAAGGCCCGCGGAGGAGTTGACCCGGACATGCTGCGCCATTACGATCGCGTGGCCAAGCATCGCGGCTCCGGACTTTCTGAAGTACGCGACCAGAAATGTACCGCCTGTCAGGTAATCCTTCGTCCGCAGGTCTTCAACGAAGTCCGCAGCAGCGGCAACACGATCGTTTGCGAATCCTGCCAGCGCATCCTGTACTACAACCCCGAACACGATAAAGAAGTGCAGGCCGAGGCAGTCGCCAAACGCCGCCGCGCCCATCCCAAATTTGAAGCCAGCCAGGCCTGGTACTACCGCCCGGAATATGGCGATCACGGCGAAGTTTTTCTCGCCTTCGTCAATTCCCAGGGAGGCTCCAGCCGCCGCATCTACGACTCTGCCAGCGGCCGCATGATCGGCGACATTCTCGCGCGTGAAGGCGAATACCGCCTGGCATTCCCTGAAGATCTAAACGACACGATCCGCCTCAACGGGCACTGGAAAGAATCTGACTTCGATGAATGGGGCCCCGAGCTTCCCACCTTTGTGCTCGATGCACTGAACAGCGATCTTCACGCAGCCCGCGTGGAAAGCCGCTCCAAGCCGCATTCTCCGGCGGAAGGCGCGGCTGTGCAGCATCCTGCGGCGAGCTAAACAATCTCACATCCAAAATTTATTGATTTGTCATCCTGAGCGCAGCGAAGGATATACGCAACCCGTACCGGGATCATGTAATTTTTTGTGAAGCTTTTTAGAGGCAATGTTCCTTATTATCCAACCCTGTCCGGCAACGCTGGTTTTCGGCACGATACCCCAATCCAGCTATCGGGTCGTAACAAAACTGCAAGCAAACATCTCGGATTGTTGAGTGCCAAACTTGCCCGTGCGATGGCACGTTCTCGATATCTTGCACGAAATCCACTAACCGTTTGGGAGGCGATGTGGAGTTCTCAGTCGTAAAAACCGCGATTGCGGTGCCGCGGCTGTGCTGGTCAATGTACCACCCCTCTGCGTGTATCGCTCGCAATGCTTTAGCTGGTCTATTCAGTGTGCGCTTAAATTCAGGCAGAAGTTCAATTGTCGTTAGCTCTGCACGTAGATCGTCCTTCAAAACGCCTTCTTGCGTGCTTTCCCTAAAACTATAGTGGAATAATTGACGATCATTTTTGGCCACATAATACCTTCCATTTCGGTAAACGCTGATAAGCGTTTCATGATAAGTAAGTCCATCTTTCTTCACATGCAAGATCGTCAGGTCAGGTTCCCAAGCATCAAGAATTATCGGCTGACGATATGGAACGACCGACCTTGCAAACCAAGTGACAATGAACAACACAGTAATAATGATTGCGGGCCATGTTCGTTGATTTACTGGACGACTTCGGAACCGCCATTGAGAAGGAGTAAGACGGGTTATCGAGCGGAGCAGGGTTGCCAATAACAGAACCGTGCAAAAGATTTTCAGTTGTGAATAGTGTACGTAGGATTGGTTGCTAAAACGATCAGAAGTATTCATCGCAATCCACGAATTTCCGATTGCCATGTATTTTTCGCTCAAATAAATCCACCACAAGGACAGAGCTGCACCGAAGCCAATCACCGCGTGGCCTATTTTTGGCCGATAGCGCAACAACACAATTCCTCCGAACAAAATAAATGGACTCATAAACAGAGGAAGATCGTGAACGATCAAATATTGAAGAGAGGGATTAGCGAAATCTATAAAACTAGCGATCAGCCATATGAGAATCGCCCCCGAAAGAATAGGCAAAAGCGCTGACGTTCGAAACGGCCCAGGTTGCTGAGTTTCATTCATTGCCATAATTAGACACCAATCGCTCTCCGACGGAGCTCAAAATGCGGATTTATCCTTGAGATGTCCCTTCCTTTAATATGCATTTATGCTCAAAAAATCTCCTGCACCCGATTCCCCCTCCGTCACCATCTCCCGTGCCGGAACATTACGCCTTCGCGATGGCCACGTCTGGGTTTACCGCTCGGACATCATTTCGGCAGAAGGAATCGGCCCCGGGGCTTTGGTTTCAGTCAAAGACGAACGCGGCAAGTTTCTAGGCACCGCTCTCTACAGTAGCTCCTCACAAATCGCCATCCGCATGATCGCCCGCGAGCCCGTGGACAATCTCACTGCCCTCTTGCGCGAACGAACCCGGACGACCGTCGCCTACCGCAAACAGCTCGTCAGCGACACCGACGCTTACCGTGTAATCTTCAGCGAGGCCGATTTCCTCCCCGGACTCATCGTGGACCGCTACAACGATCTTCTCTCGTTTCAGGTTTTAACCCAGGCTATGGACGCCGAGCCCGTGCGCCAAGCAGTCATTTCCGAGTTGACCGAACAACTCAAGCCTGCGGCCATCGCCGAACGCGTGGATCCGCGCATTCGTGAGCTGGAACAGCTTCCGGCCAGAAAATCCGGATTGGTCCAAGGAGAAAAAAGTTCAGCCATCTTCACCATGAACGGCGTGCGCTTTCACTACGACGCGCTCGAGGGCCAAAAGACCGGAGCCTTCCTCGATCAGCGCGAGAACTACGCCGCTGCCGCCAAGTACATGCGCGGCGATGCGCTCGATGCCTTCTGCTATCAGGGAGGCTTTGCCCTCCACCTCGCGCCGCATTGCTCGAGCGTCATTGGCGTGGACAGTTCCCGTCCGGCGCTCGAAACCGCCGACCAGAACGCAGCGCTCAATAATCGCGAGATCGAATGGATCGAGGCCAACGCCTTCGACCTGCTCCGCGACTACGCCGACAACAAACGGCAGTTCGATAGCATCGTCCTCGACCCGCCCGCCTTCGCCAAAAGCAAGCGCACCCTCGACACCGCCATGCGCGGATACAAAGAATTGAACCTGCGAGCCTTGAAAATGCTGCGACCCGGCGGGACGCTGGTCACCTGCTCCTGTTCTTACCATGTGACCTCGGAAGCCTTCATGGAAGTTGTTGCCCAGGCCGCCCGCGATGCTGGCAAAACCCTCCGCATCCTGGAAAACCGCGCACAAGCAAAAGACCATCCCATACTGCTGGCAGTGCCAGAAACCGCCTACTTAAAGTGCCTTATTTTAAGCGTAAGTTAATGAAAATAATATAATTTAAGTAGTTGACAATAACACACTCATATTTTATGCTTCGTTTGTAAGCAATAGGCATCCAACGATTAGGAGCCACCAAAATTTTAGGAGGATTTGAGCCATGACTGTAATTACCCGTTGGGATCCCTTCCGCGAGTTCAGCACTTTGCAGGAGCGCATCAACCATCTTTTCCGCGAGTCGGCCGCAAATAGCGGTGACGAAGCCTTGACCACCAGCAACTTTGCCCCGCCGGTTGACGTCTATGAAGACGAGCATAACGTGACGTTGAAAATCGAAGTCCCGGGAATTGACGAGAAGGACCTCGACATCCGCGTGGAAAACAACACCCTCACCGTTCACGGCGAGCGCAAGTTCGAAAAGGAAGAGAAAGAAGAGAACTATCGCCGCATGGAGCGCCAGTATGGAAGCTTCACCCGCAACTTCACCCTGCCCACAACCGTAGACAGCGAAAGCATCTCGGCTGATTACGACAAGGGCGTGCTGAAGATTACTCTGGCCAAGAAGGCAGAAGCCAAGCCGAAGCAGATCAAAGTTAACGTCGGCTCGGCAGCTTCTGGGACAAAGACGCTCGAAGGCAAAGGCCCCGGCAAAGCCGCGTAATCAGATTGTGTGGAGCGGACACTCCTGTCCGCTTGCACTTCGATGGAGCGACGGGCGTCCTCGCCCGTCCATGTAGGGAGGCGGCAAAAGTGACCGCCTCTCTTATTTTTTGAGTTGTTCTAAGCGCAGCCAAGAACCCCTGCATTTTCTTGATCTAAAAAATACATAGGCCCTTCGCTCCGCTCAGGATGACAATAGATAGAAAGAGACAGGAGTTAAGCCCATGCCCATCCGTTGGGACAAATTCACATTAAAAGCGCAGGAAGCGGTACAGCGTGCGAATGAACTCGCGTCGGAACACGGCAACCCAGAAATGTTGCCGCTGCACCTACTGGCTGCATTACTGGAAGACAAAGAAGGCATCGTGCCGCCGGTGCTGGAAAAAATCGGCATTGGTCCGCAGGCCGTGCTCAGCGACATTTATCGCGATCTCGAGAAGCTGCCCAAGGTCTCCGGCGGCGCGGCGCACGCGACGCTCTCGCAGGCTGCGAACCAGTTGCTGGAGCGGGCTTTTAAGGAAGCGGACAATTTTAAAGATGAGTACGTTTCCACCGAGCACATTCTGCTCGCGATCACGCACGCGAAAAACGATGCCGCGCAGCAGATTCTCGCCCGCCAGGGAGCAACTTACGACGCAATCCTGAAAGCGCTGACCGCAGTGCGCGGTTCGCAGCGTGTTACCGATCAGAACCCTGAAGCGAAATATCAGGCGCTCGAGCGCTACGCCCGCGACCTGACCGAACAGGCTCGCAATGGGAAACTTGATCCCGTCATCGGACGCGACGAGGAAGTTCGCCGCGTGGTGCAGGTACTCTCCCGCCGCACGAAAAATAATCCCGTCTTGATTGGCGAGCCGGGCGTTGGAAAGACCGCCATCGTCGAAGGCCTCGCGCAGCGGATTATTTCCGGAGACGTTCCCGAAGTTTTGAAAAACAAGCGCGTCGTCGCGCTCGATCTGGGCTCTATGCTTGCGGGCGCGAAATATCGCGGCGAGTTTGAAGACCGTCTCAAAGCAGTGTTGAAGGAAATTGAAGACTCTTCCGGGCAGATCATTCTATTTATTGATGAGCTGCATACGCTCGTCGGCGCAGGCGCCGCCGAAGGCGCGATTGACGCCGCCAACATGCTCAAGCCCGCGCTGGCTCGTGGAGAGCTGCGTGCCATCGGTGCCACCACGCTCAACGAATACCGCAAATACATTGAAAAGGACGCCGCGCTCGAGCGCCGCTTCCAGATCGTCTTTGTGGGCGAACCGAATGTGGAAGACACCATCGCCATCCTGCGCGGCCTGAAAGAAAAATATGAAGTGCACCACGGCGTGCGCATTAAGGATTCGGCCATAGTTTCCGCGGCCACGCTTTCGCATCGCTACATCTCCGACCGCTTCCTGCCGGACAAGGCAATCGATTTGATCGACGAAGCTGCCGCATCAATTCGAATCCAGATTGATTCTTTGCCCACAGACATTGATCAGTTGGAACGTCGCGCCACGCAGCTAGAAATCGAAAAGCAGGCGCTTAAGAAGGAAGACGACGCGAACTCGAAGGAGCGGTTAGGAGTAATCGAGAAAGAGCTTGCCGAGATCCGCGAGAAGTCCAACGCGCTGAAAGCGAATTGGAAAAAAGAAAAAGACGTCATCGCCCGCGCTCGCGCGCTCAAAGAACAAATCGAGCAACTTAAGCTTGAAGAGCAGACCGAGGAACGCAAGGGAAACTTGCAGCGTGTGGCTGAAATTCGCTACGGCTTGTTGCGGCAGACTGAAGAAGAACTTGCCAAGCTCACACAGAAAGCCGCGGACAAGAGTGCCCGCGCCACACGGATGCTTAAGGAAGAAGTAGACGAAGAAGACATCGCCCGCATTGTTTCCAAATGGACTGGCATTCCTGTGTCGAAGATGCTGGAAGGCGAGGTCAAAAAACTGGTCAATATGGAAGATCGCTTGCGCCAGCGCGTGGTTGGCCAGGACGAAGCCCTGGAGCGCGTCTCGAATGCGATTCGTCGCTCGCGCGCAGGGTTGAGTGACCCGAAGCGCCCAATTGGTTCGTTTATTTTCCTCGGCCCAACTGGCGTTGGTAAAACAGAACTCGCCCGCGCGCTTGCTGAGTTTTTATTCGATGATGAACACGCGCTGGTTCGCATTGATATGTCTGAGTACATGGAGAAGCACGCCGTCTCGCGGCTCATCGGCGCGCCTCCGGGATATGTTGGTTACGAAGAGGGTGGACAGCTCACCGAGCAGGTCCGCCGCCATCCGTATGCGGTGATTCTGTTCGACGAAATTGAGAAGGCGCACCCCGATGTGTTCAACGTGCTGCTGCAAATGATGGACGATGGCCGCCTAACCGACGGCAAAGGCCGCACGGTGGACTTCAAGAACACGGTCATCATTATGACCTCGAATTTGGGGTCTTCGTTCTTACAAGCGGAGGGCTTGAAGTCCGAGAAAGATTTCGATGACGCCTCAAAGCAGGTGATGAACGCTCTGCACGGTCACTTCAAGCCAGAGTTTTTGAACCGCGTGGACGACATTATTGTTTTCCATCCGCTGGGCAAGGATCAGTTGGTGAAGATCATCGAGCTGCGGCTGGAAGATGTACGGCGGTTGCTGGCGGAGCGAAAAATTTCTCTCGAACTGACCGACGCAGCAAAAGAACTGATGTTCACGGAAGGCTTCGATCCGAACTTCGGAGCGCGTCCGCTGAAGCGCGCGATTCAGAAGCTGGTGCAGGACCCGCTGGCGCTGAAGATCCTCGACGGCGAAGTATTGCACGGAGACCACGTCGTTGTGGACGCCGATAAAAAGATCGGTAAGATGACTTTCGAAGTCAGCAAGCGCGTGGGAGAAAAAGAAGCGGCCAAGGCGCGCAAATAAAGTTGGCCCGCGATTGGGCGAAAACAGGCTTTCCAACCAGCTTGTCTTCGCCCACCCTCGTCCGCATCAAGCTTGCCAATCGCTGGCTTTTTCCTCCGACCGTAATATTTCTTCAGATCAAAATCATACTGATGGCGATAAATCCACCTGGTGCCCGAAATCACGGCGAAGGTAGCCCACTCATTAGGCTGCTGGCGATATGGCTGATTTCCGGGGCCTGCTTTTTACTGGTTGTCCTCCATTACAAAACATATGCGAACGCCATTGACGCTTGTGGCGACAGCAGCGGATACATCGAGATCGCAAGAGCAATTTCTAAATGGAATTTTTCCGGCTTGCAGGTGTTCCAATTCTGGGGAGTGTCCTACCTCACCGCGTTGATTTCTAAAATCACTTCGCTGCCACTGAGACCGTCTCTCGTTATCGTATCGGCCGGCTCTTCCCTATTGGCGTGTTTTTTTTCATCACGACTCTGGGGCTGGTGGATCGCCGCTTTTTTTGTCATATTGAATTTCGACTGGATGCAGCGTTCTCTACTCGGCGGCTCGGAACCCACATTCATGGCTTTGCTGCTGGGAGCGTTTCTGCTGGTCCGGCATGAAAAGTGGGAGTGGGCCGCCTTGCTGGCATCTTTTGCGACGATCACTCGCCCGCTGGGTCTGTGCGCGTTGCTGGCAATCGGAATTGTGCTGCTGCAAAGGCGAAATTATTCGAAGTTCTTTCGCGCTCTAGCGATTGGGCTCACGATTGGCGTGCTATACATCGTGCCGCTTCGGCTGTATGTGCATGATTCCTTCGCAAATGTTCATGCGTACGAAACTTCACGCCCCCTGTTTGGCATCCCCTTGGTGGCCGTGGTGATGGGAATATTCAGCGATCGATATCTCACAAACCTTATTCTGAGCTGCGCGTGGGTGCTATTCATTCTTTCGGGTGTCATTTTGTTCCTGACTTCCGATGCCTGTGCAGAGGAGCGAAAAGCGTGGCCGGTGGAGTTTATTTTTGCGGGCCTCTATACGCTAATGATTTGTTGCTACAACTACCCGCAGTGGGCGTTGGGCAACTTTGCCCGCTTCGCCATTCCGGTGATTCCATTTGCTCTTATGGGCTTGCGGCGAATCCTGCCTAAGAATGAAGTTCTGGTATGGGTCAGCGCGTTTGTTTTCCCTGTACTGGCTGGGGCGTCAGCCATTGGAATCAGAAATATACTTCACTGAAAACAGCGGGAAGAGCTTTCAAGCTTATGCGATATCCACAGGTGTTCCACGTGGAACATAATGTAAATACTATTTGGCAAGTACAATACAGCGTAAATTCCAACTTCTCATGCAATTCCAGACCTTGGACAAATTCCGTTTACGCTGTTTCTGTGATTCGCGGGCCGGTCGGCTTCGATCCCACATATCCGTAATAGATGATGTAGAGATAGCAAATCGCCGGGATGATGAAGGCATGATGGATGCCGATTTTATCGGCCAGAATTCCCGTTAGCTCCGGCAGAATCGCGCCGCCCACGATGGCCATAATCAGGTAAGTGGAACCTTTGCTGGTGAGTGGTCCGAGCTGATCAATGCCTGACGTGAAAATACTCGGGAACATGATGGAGTTAAACAGTCCCACGAGGATGATGCTCCACATCGCGAAGTGTCCGAAGGTGAGCATGGAAATGCACACCAGAGCGAACGCCGCGACGGCAGCGGTACCCAGGGCCAAACTAGTGCGAACTTTCTGCAAAATACCCGAGCCGATAAAACGTCCCAGCATGGCGCTGCCCCAGTAGAGGGAGACATAGCCGGCGGCGACTTTTTCCGTGATGTCTCCAATTTCTTTTTGGCTGAAGTAATTTACCAGGAAGCTGCCGATAGAAACTTCCGCGCCGACATAAGCAAAAATTCCAACCACACCGAGAACGAGGTGGCGATATTTCCAGATGCTCTCTGTCGCTTCGCCTTTATGGTGCTCGACATGGGAAATGACCGGCAGCTTAAACATGGCAATTGCGATACCTAAAATAAGCGCGATCAAGCCAAGACCGAGATAGGGCAGCTTGACTGACGAAGCCTGGTGTACACGGAATGCCTGCAAAACATCCGGCGCCATGTGGCGAATTTCCACCATGCTCGGAACAGCGCCGAGAATAAGTAGTCCGCCAAGAAAAGGAGCGATGGTAGTTCCCAGCGAATTAAAAGCCTGAGCGAGATTGAGGCGGCTGGATGCGGTGCGCGGCGGTCCCAGAACAGCTACATAGGGATTGGCGGAAACCTGTAGAACGGTCATACCCGCAGCCAGCACAATGAGCGCGCCAAGGAATAGCGGATAGGAAGCAACCATTGCCGCCGGAATGAAAAGAAATGCGCCGAGGCCTAAAGTGAAGATGCCGATCACCATGGCTCGCTTATAGCCAACCCAATCAATGATTTTTCCTGAAGGAATTGAGAAAACGAAATACGAAGAGAAGAACGCGAACTGGATCAGCATCGCCTGTGCGTAGTTCAAATCGAAGATTGGTTTAAGGTGCGGAACCAGAATGTCATTGAGCGCGGTGAGAAATCCCCACATGAAAAATAGTGTAGTAACAACTGACAACGCTGCCTTGTTGGTTGACTCCGGTGCAGTGGCGGTAGTGACCGAACTTCTAACTTCTGACATGGCCATGGGGTGAGCTCTCCAGTGCTCGCGATGCGGCCTGCGTTGTTAAGTTATACAACGGTGCGTTGAACAGGCCGAGCTATTGTAACCGCAAAGATTCGGTAGGGAAAAGAAAAGCAGCTCAGTTTTTACGGTAGGGATGCTTCGACTGCGCGTTGCTTCCCTTTGGGAAGCAACGCTTCGCTCAGCATGACAGCGAAATAGAGGTATGTTGCTTTACGCTAAATCGAATAGCAGGATTTCCGCAGTGGCCGTGCCCTTGAGCGTCAACTTTGCTTCATCACTGACGGCTGCGCCGTCGCCCTGATTCAGCTTTTTGCCGTTGAGCTCTATTGCGCCCTTGGCGACTTGCACCCAGGCATGGCGATCTTTCGTCAATTCATGTTGGACTTCCTGCCCGGGCTCAAGCAGCGAGACGTAGAGCTTCGCATCCTGATTGATTTTCACAGAACCGTCTTTAGCGTCAGAGCTGGCGATCAGGCGCAGTTTGCCTTGCTTTTCTTCTACCGGGAAACTCTTTTGCGCGTAGCTCGGTTCGATTCCACGCTTCTCCGGCATGATCCAAATTTGCAGCAGATGCACGGGCTGCGACTTCGAGAAATTAGCTTCGCTGTGCCGCACACCGCTGCCGGCGCTCATGCGCTGTCCGTCGCCGGGACGGATTGTGGAGCCGTTACCCATGCTGTCGTTGTGCTGGAGGGCGCCGTCGAGGACATAGGTGATGATTTCCATGTCACGATGTGGGTGCATGGGAAAACCCTGACTAGGCACGACGACATCTTCATTAATCACACGCAGGGAACGAAATCCCATCCATTTGGGATCGTAGTACTGGTCGAAGGAGAAGGTGTGGCGAGTGTTGAGCCATCCATAGTCTCCGCCGCCGCGTTGGTTGCTGGGTCGAATGGTAATCATTTTGATATTCCTCGTTATAACGACCAATTTGCAGTAGGTTGGATGATTAGCGATGTAAAAGGATTCAGGGGGAACATAATGGGGTAAAAGGGACGGCTATTTTTTAAGTTTGCGTAGTTGTTGTAAAAGGCTCCAGGTTAGCCAGGATGTGCTTTTCCCCATTCGATTGCCCGTTCCCAAGTTTCTCGCAGGCGGTCATCGGAAGACCAATTTTCAAAGTATGGGCGGAGGGATTCCATTTCAAGAACATGTTCTAGAAAGCCCTGCTCAATGGCATTGCGAACGTCTTCTCCGCTGGAAAGAAAAAGCTCGGTCACGGCACGTGCCCCATTTTTGAGCACGACAGACGTACTCTCCATCTCTGCCAGTTGGCAAAACCACGCGTGGAGAGTTCTTGCCGACTCCCATCTGTCTTCGATCTCTTCACTGTCGACGATGTTTTCCTTAATGCATTTGAGGAGATAACGCTGAGTTAATGCGCAGGTCAGTTCCTGGCCCAATTCTGGCTGGATTCTTGAATAAGCTTCATATGTCAGACGATATAGTTTTGAAAGAGTTGGAATATCCTCTACGATGTCGATCCATCTGACGACTTGGTCCTTAGAAATTGGCTCTTTTGAGAGGAGCGCTGCATCAATATTGCGATCAAGATCGGTCATTCACATCACCCGTCCGAGGTTGGCCTATTTCTTTTCGGTCTTCTTGGTCTCGGTTTTTGGCTTGTCGTCTTTTTTGGAAGAGCTCTCCGATTTGGAGGAAGCCTCTGATTTGGAATCTGATTTAGAGGGTGAATCTCCATTCGAGTTGGAGGAGGAAGATGCGGTGGACGACTTCTTGGCGTAGTCAGTCACATACCAGCCCGAACCTTTGAATTGCACGGCGGGAGCAGATATGACCTGTTCGACGGGACCGCCGCAATCGGGACATTTTTTTACCATGCGGTCGGAGAACTTCTGTATCTTCTCAAAGCGGTGGCCGCATTTTTTGCAGAGGTACTCGTAAAGTGGCATGTATTTTTTATAAATTAAGGAAGAAGAAGGTAGCTTCTTTTCTTTTGATTCCTGCTCATGATTCTAGGAGCTAACGGCGCGTCCGTCAATTTGCGCCGAGAAGTGATATGAGAAGATATTTGCCAGGACTACGGTGGAAGGCCCGGTTGAATGTGTATATCCGCAAGTTTCAAGACGGGCGTGGACTTGCCAAAGTTCAAGGAGACGCAGTTTGCAAGCCATCAGGCGCAAGTTAGGGAAGTTTGAGTTGATTGCGGTCAGCGACGGCACTTACCAATTTGACGGGGGAGCGATGTTCGGCGTGGTGCCCAAGGTGATGTGGCAGCGGAAGATGGCTGCGGATGCGAACAATCGCATACCATTCTCATTGAATTCAATGGTGGTGCGCACTGGGAAGAATACTGTGCTGATTGAAACCGGGCTGGGCAATAAGCTGACGCCGAAAATGGCCTCGATTTTTGGGATGCCCGCAGGATTTGTGAATAACTTGAAGGCGGCGGGAGTTGCGCCGGAAGAAATTAATATTGTCATCAACAGCCATCTGCACTTCGATCATTGCGGATGGAATACGGTCCGCGAAAATGGCAGGGTCGTGCCGACATTTCCCAACGCAATTTATTATGCGCAGGAGGGAGAGTGGCAACATGCGCGCGAGCAGCATGAGCGTGATGCGATCAGCTACATCAGCGAGAATTATGATCCGTTGGTGGAGAGCGGACAGATGAAGCTCATCAATGGCGACCAGGAAATTGCGCCGGGGATCTCGGTGCGCGTGTTTCGCGGACATACCGAACACATGCAGGCAATTCTGGTGCAGAGCGAAGGCGAGACCGCCTGCTATATCGCCGACCTGATTCCAACGACGGCGCATCTTGATCTTGCCTGGGTAATGGCATTTGATCTGGAGCCTTTGATCACCATGGAAAGCAAGAAGCGCTTTTATGAAGAGGCGATTCCGGGGAAATGGCTGACCATGTTTACCCATGACCCGCAGGTTCCCTGGGCTTTCCTGGAAAGAAATAAGGATGGGAAGGTTGTGGCGCGGGTTCCAGATCCACCGCCGATCTCGCTGCAAGGCGCGTAGGTTATTAGCGGGAACGCCGCGATACATTCAGGGTGCAAAATTGCGTGGAACGTACCGTGCAATTTCATTTTCCGGCCGCTCTATCGAGCGCAAGGTTCAATTCCAGAACATTCACGCGAGGCTCGCCTAGAATTCCCAACTGCCGTTGCTCGGTATGCGCCGCAATTAACTGCCGCACTTGTTCGTCGCTCATGTGCCGCTGGCGAACGATCCGTGGCGCCTGGAAGTAGGCTGCTGCCGGAGAAATATCGGGATCGAGGCCGGAGCCTGAACTGGTTACGAGATCGATTGGCACAGGCACACCCGGGTTCTCCGCCTGGAGAGCAGCGACATCGTTTTTTACGCGATCAATCAATTTCTGGTTTGTCGGGCCAAGATTGCTGGGGGATGAATTTGCTGCATCGTAACCGGTACCAGCCGCCGACGGCCTAGAGTGAAAATATCCGGCGGAAGTGAATGGCTGGCCGATGATCCGAGAACCAATTACCTGGCCGTCTTGTTCGATCAATTGTCCGTTGGCTTTGTCGTGAAAAAACATTTGCGCGATCACTGTGACTGTTAGAGGGTAGACGATTCCCAACAGGATCGTCGTCGCTATCGTCATCCATATTGCGGTTAATAAATTTTTCTTCATGGCAAGTTCCTTTTTTATGCGAGCCCGATGTGGGTGATCATCAGGTCAATCAGCTTGATCCCGATGAACGGGACCACGATGCCGCCAGCGCCGTAAATCCACAGGTTATTTCGCAGTAGAGCCGCCGCGCCCATGGGGCGATATTTGACTCCGCGCAATGCCAACGGAATTAATCCGACAATAATCAGCGCGTTAAAAATTACGGCGGAAAGAATGGCGGATTGAGGCGTTTGCAGGTGCATGATGTTCAGGGCATTAAGAACCGGGAATGTGGCGGCAAACATGGCGGGGATAATGGCGAAGTATTTAGCAACATCGTTGGCGATGGAAAATGTGGTGAGCGCGCCTCGCGTCATCAATAATTGCTTTCCGATTTCCACGATTTCAATCAGCTTGGTGGGATTGGAATCGAGGTCCACCATGTTTCCCGCTTCCTTGGCCGCTTGCGTGCCCGTGTTCATGGCAACGCCGACATCGGCCTGGGCAAGCGCGGGAGCATCGTTGGTGCCATCGCCGGTCATAGCGACCAGTTTGCCTTCGGACTGCTCTCGCTTAATCAAGTCCATTTTGTCTTTGGGAGTTGCTTGGGCGAGAAAGTCGTCCACTCCGGCTTCGCGCGCGATTGCTGCCGCCGTAAGAGGATTGTCTCCGGTAATCATTACTGTTCGAATGCCCATGGCCCGCAACTGATTGAATCGTTCTCGCATGCCGCCCTTCACGACGTCTTTCAGTTCGATCACGCCGAGCGCGCCGCGAGTCTTCTCCGCTACGACCAGCGGAGTACTTCCGGCCCGCGAGACTTCTTCGACAATGTTGTTTACCTGGGCAGGGACTTTGCATCCATGCTGCGACAAATAAATTCCCACTGATTCCGCCGCGCCTTTGCGGATTTCGAAACCGTTGATGTCCACCCCCGACATGCGGGTTTGGGCGGTGAAGGCCACAAAATGGGCCTCGTGAGAAGCTAATTCGCGGCCGCGCAAGCCGTACTTTTCCTTGGCGAGCACCACGATGGAACGGCCTTCTGGAGTTTCATCGGCGAGAGAGGACAACTGCGCGGCGTCAGCAAGTTCCTGCTCGGTCACGCCGGGCGCGGGAATAAATCTGGCGGCTTGCCGGTTGCCGAGGGTAATGGTGCCTGTTTTGTCGAGCAGTAGTGTGTTGACATCTCCGGCAGCTTCCACGGCGCGGCCTGACATTGCGAGCACGTTGTGCTGCACCAGGCGGTCCATGCCCGCAATGCCGATGGCGGACAACAATCCGCCAATCGTCGTGGGAATCAGGCAGACCAGCAGCGAGACCAGAACAAACACGGTTTGCGGAGAACCGGAGTAGATGGCGAAGGGCTGCAGTGAAACGACAGCCAACAGAAAAATGATTGTGAGTCCGGCGAGCAGAATGTTGAGGGCGATTTCGTTCGGGGTCTTCTGCCGCTCCGCACCCTCGACTAAGGCAATCATGCGGTCCATGAATGTTTCGCCTGGGTTGGAGGTGAGTTTGATTTTGAGGTTGTCGGAGAGCACGCGCGTGCCTCCGGTAACAGCAGAGCGGTCGCCTCCGGCTTCGCGGATCACGGGGGCTGATTCGCCGGTGATGGCAGATTCATCCACCGATGCGACTCCTTCGATGATCTCACCGTCGGATGGAATCAATTCTCCTGCGGATGCGAATACCAAGTCGCCAGCGCGGAGTTTGGAACTTGCCACTTGCTCTATGTCACTGCCGCTTCCGATAAGCCGGTTGGCCAAGGTTTCAGAGCGGGCTTTGCGAAGAGTATCCGCCTGGGCTTTTCCGCGGCCTTCGGCGACCGCTTCGGCAAAATTCGCGAACATGACAGTGAACCATAGCCAAAGCGTGATTTGAAGATTGAAGCCGAAGCTGTTGCCGCCTTTGAAAAGCAGAGCGGTCGTGATGACGCTGCCGATTTCCACGACGAACATGACGGGATTCGCCATCATGGTGCGCGGATCTAGTTTGAGAAATGAATCCCAGATCGCCCGGCGGACAATCTTCCCGTCCCAAATCGCTTTCTTTCTTGGTCTCTTCTTTGGTTTTTCCGCTGGCTGCCCGGTTTGAACCGATTTCACTTCCCAACCAGCTTTTTCTTCCAGTGTTGTCGCCATAGGGAATCCTTAAAATGTTTTGCCTGCCAGCATCAGCAGGTGTTCGAGTATTGGGCCAAGGCTGAGCGCGGGAAAGAAAGTCAGCGCGCCCACGATGAGAATCACGCCGATCAGCAGCACGGAGAATAACGGCGTGGTCACCGGAAACGTTCCCAGCGAAGGCGGAACGTATTTCTTTTGCGCAAGGCTGCCGGCAATTGCCAGCATGGGAATGATCATCAGAAAGCGCCCGACCAGCATGGTGATTCCGATGGTTGTGTCATACCAGAGCGTGTTTACGGTGAGACCGCCGAATGCGGAGCCATTGTTGCCCGCGCCTTCTGTGTATGCGTAGAGAATTTCAGAGAGTCCGTGCGGCCCGGGATTGGCAATGCTCGACGTGCCAAAATCCTTGACCACCGACACGGAAGAAAATCCCAGAATGACGAGAGGAAAGACGAGCGTGACCAGCATGGCCATTTTGACGTCGTAGGCCTCGATCTTCTTTCCCAGATATTCCGGCGTGCGTCCGACCATCAGGCCAGCAATAAAAACGGCGAGGACCACGTAGATCAGCACTCCGTACATCCCCGAGCCGACGCCGCCAAAGACTGTTTCACTCAGCATCATGTTGGCGAGTGGAACGAGGCCGCCGAGCGGAGTGAAAGAGTCGTGCGCGCTGTTCACGGCACCGCAACTTGTGTCGGTGGTGACGGTGGCCCACAAGGCGGAATTGGCAATGCCAAAGCGAACGTCCTTGCCTTCCATGTTGCCGCCCGCCTGCAACGTGCTGGCGTGTTGATTAACGCCGGCGAGTAGCGGATTTCCCCGAGCCTCAGCCCAGTAAGCGGCGGTCACGCCAACCACAAAAAGGATGGCCATGGCCGCCCACACCGCCCATCCATGCCGCTGCGAACCTGTCATGCGGCCCAGCGTGTAAGTAAGGCCAGCGGAGATGGCAAAAATGCAGAACATTTCAAAAAGATTGGTTAATGGTGTGGGATTTTCAAATGGATGTGCGCTGTTCGCGTTAAAAAATCCACCGCCGTTGGTGCCGAACTCCTTAATGATTTCCTGCGACGCCACAGGCCCTTGCGCGATGGTTTGGTCGGCGACCGTGTTCACTACCGGTTTGCCGTCAGCACCCGCTTGTTGGATATGTTGCGGCTCAAGCAGTTTTGCTGTGTCATATGGGCGCAGGTTTTGTACCACGCCCTGCGACACTAAAAACAAAGCGCCAACAATGCAGAAAGGCAGAAGCACCCATAGGCAGCAACGGACCAGATCAACCCAAAAGTTACCGATTGTCTTCATTTGCCGACGTGCAATTCCGCGGATGAAGGCAATCGCCAGCGCAATTCCAACCGCCGCCGAAATAAAGTTGTGATAAGCAAGCCCCGCCATCTGGGTGAAGTAACTCATCGTTGCTTCACCGGCATAGGCTTGCCAGTTGGTGTTGGTGGTGAACGACGCCGCAGTGTTGAAGGCCACATGCGCGGGCGTGACCGCCGCGAACTTTTGTGGATTGAATGGCAGCAGCCCCTGCACTCGCTGCATCAGGTAAAGCAGCAGCATGGACACCACGCTGAACAACAACATGGCAATCGCATATTCTGTCCAGGGCATCTCGTGCTCTTCGTCCACTCCCGTTACGCGATACAGCAATCGCTCAATTGGCCGCAGTACAGGATCCAGGAACGTGCGCTCCTTGCTGAATACTCGCGCCATGAAAATGCCCAAGGGTTTAGTTACGAGGAACACAAGAAGGAGAAAAAGCAGAATTTGAAACCATCCATTGGCTGTCATATTCAAAATTTCTCCGGACACAGCAGCGCATACAGCAGATACACACCAGTCAGAGTGCTGATGGCGAGCATGATCACTGATTCCAATCCCATAACGTCCCTCACTTCACTCGATCGCAGAAGCGTACGTACCCGATAGACAGCGCGAAAAATGCAATTGTGACCGCAACCCAAATAATGTCCTGCATAAATCCCCCACCTCCCGGCGTTGATGACGTCTGTTACGCCGCCCGCGATGAAGACATCCTTTCCGCGGACATCTCCATTTCTTGGTCTTCCGCGGCCTGTGTCTTCAGGACCACGAGATAACAAATGTGTTCGTAGCGGCGGCTTTTGTCTTTGCGCAGTGCGAAAAAAAATAAAACGCAAAACGCGAGGTACGCCGCGCATAAAGTCGTCATGATCACCATTACGACCATTGCAAGACCTGTCCGCTGCTTCCTGTGCAAGAAGAAGCACGCCGTTCAACTCATTGGATAACGCCGCCCATAAACCTCGAATAAGAGGTTGATAAAAGGTTTATAAAAATGAAATGGAAGGAAAACGCGGGGTAGGAATTTTTGGATTTGGACTGGCGGTTATTCGCCAGCTACGAAGCGGTATCCGATCCACGGCTCGGTGACAATGTAGGTAGGCGACGAGGGATCAGGCTCGATCTTTTTTCGTAACTGCCCAATGAAGACGCGCAGGTACTCTGGCTGCTCGCTGCTGCCCGCGCCCCATACCGCGGTCAACAGCGTTCGATGTGTGATGACTTTGCCTGTGTGCCTTGCAAAGTAAGTAAGAAGCTCAAACTCTTTGGGAGTAAGTTTCACCTCGCGATTGCGCAGCGTGACCACGTGCGCGTCCAAATCAATGCGAAAATCACCTGACTCGATCAATCCGCCTGTCGGAACTTCCGCGGGCGGCACACGGCGAAGATTCGCACGTACTCGCGCCAGCAGTTCGCTGATGCCGAACGGCTTGGTCACGTAGTCATCCGCGCCAGCATCCAGCGCGCGCACTTTGGTCCGCTCTTCACCCTTTACGGATAAAACGATGATTGGCACCTGCGACTTTGTACGCAACCTCCGCGAAAGTTCCAGCCCATCCATGTTTGGCATGGAGATATCGGTGATGATCAGGTCCGGCGTCCAATCCTTCACGATCTCAAGCGCGGTCTCGCCATCATTTGCAACGCGCAGATCATAACCTTGTGAGGAAAGTGCCGTCCGCAACACGCGCGTGATCTGCGGCTCATCATCCACCACCAGAATCTTGCGGTGGTCGTTGCGGTGATCGGGGTTCGCGTTCAATTTGCCTCCTGGGTGACGATGTGCACATCCACGGCTGGCGCCTGGCGGAGAAATTTCTGGATGACCGTCAGGTACATATATTTTCGCCAGCCTTCCTGGGCCGAGCGGCCGAAAACGATCTGCGTAATGTGCTTGTCGCGGACGAACTCGGCCACGCGGTCGGCGATGCTCCCGCGACCCAGGCGAACCACCGTTGCTCCCAGATTCTCAGCGAAACGGACATTCTCCGCCAGACTGCGCCGGTTCTCGTCGCTCTCATCGGCGGAAACATCAACGTACGCGACGTAAAAATCTCCATCCAGCGCATGCGCCATGCGCCCACCACGCGCGATCAGATACTGCGCCGCGGGATTAGAGCTGATGCAGACAGCGATCCGCTCGCGCACCGCCGCATTCACTTCAAAATGCTCGCCCGCGCGATGCGCTTCCAAAGTTTTATCTACTACTTGGGTCACCTGGCGCAAGGCCAATTCGCGCAGAGCGATCAGATTCCCGCGCTGAAAAAAATTACCCAGCGCCCGCTCCGCGCGCTCCACCGGATAAATATCGCCGCGCCGCATGCGGGTTTGCAGCGCCTCCGGCGTTAAATCAGCCATCACGATCTCGCCCGCGCGCTGCACCACCCAGTCGGGAACCGTTTCACGCACATGCACGCCGGTGATGCGAGCTACGGTTGGCGACAGGCTTTCAATGTGCTGGACGTTCATTGTGGAAACGACATTAATATGCGCATCGAGCAATTCGATTACATCCTGGTAACGCTTGGCATTCCTGCTGCCTTCGATGTTGGTATGAGCGAGTTCATCCACGAGGACCACGGCGGGTTTGCGGGCGAGAATAGCATCCACGTCCATCTCTTCGAAAACAGTCCCTTTGTATTCAAGTTTTTTTCGGGGGACGACGTCGAGTTTTGCGGCAAGCTCCACAATCGGACGGCGCCCATGGGTTTCCACGATGCCCACAACGACGTTCTCACCCCGGCTGTGCCGTCGCAGTCCTTCGCTGAGCATGTTGTAGGTTTTCCCCACGCCGGGGGCATAACCCAGAAAAAGCTTGAACACGCCTTCTTTTTTCTCCTCAGGCGCAGTTTCTTCGAGCCATTGTTCGGGAGTCTTGCTCACGCCGCTATTGTCGTCGAGGACTTTGAGATTGTCGAGTTGTGTGTAGAATTGCGGTCGTGAAACGGATTGTAAATTCCTTACTCCGCAGTGTTGCCGGAGTCGCCGTGGTAACGGTGATTGTTGCTTTTTACCGGCATACGGCGCCGGGCAACCCAACCACCGTTGCACTCACGTTTTTGCTGGCAGTGCTGGTGGTTTCAGCCACCTGGGGACTGCTGTATGCCGTGTTCCTGGCGATTATTGCCACGCTTGCGCTGAATTTTTTCTTTTTGCCCCCCGTGGGAACTTTCACCATCGCGGACTCGCAAAACTGGATCGCGCTAGTCGTGTTTTTGGCCACGGCCATCATTGCCAGCCAACTTTCGGAGCGGGCCCGGCGGGAGACGCTCCAGGCAACCCAGCGCCGCAAAGAAATTGAACGGCTGTACACATTCAGTCAGCGATTGCTGACCACGGAAAATGTTCCTGAGTTGCTGAATGCCGTCCCGAAATATGTTGTGGAATGTTTTGGAATACGGACCGCGGCGGTTTTCGTGATTGGCCGCACGGATATCTATCGCTCGGGACCTGACATTCATACGTTAGATATCGAAAAGCTGAAGTCGGTGATGGCGCGCGGCGAACCGGCAATCAACACCGGCGCAGATACTTCGCTTGCGCCGATCCGTCTTGGAGTTCAGTCAGTGGGAGCGATTGGAGTTTCCGGAGGCCTGCTTTCGCTTGAAACATTGGAGGCCCTCGGTACGCTTATCGCGATTGCCATTGAACACACTCGCGCGATTGAAAAGTTAGGTAAAGCGGAAGCTTCGCGGGAAAATGAAAAATTGCGCTCAGCGATTTTGGACTCTGTGACGCATGAATTCCGCACTCCTCTCACTTCCATCAAGGCGTCGGTGACTACATTGCTCACCACGAATGAACTGGACGCGCCCGAGCATAGAGAATTGCTGACGGTCATTGACGAAGAATCAGACCGGCTGAATCGGCTGGTTGGCGAAGCGGCGCTGATGGCACAGCTTGATGCGAACCAGGTTGAATTGCACCTTCACCCACAACATATTCGCACTGCGATCGAGCGCGCACTCGAAGAATCCAAACAGACTCTGGCCGCTCATCCGGTGAAGATAGACGTGCCCGGCAATTCCCCGCCTATCTGGATTGACCGGGAGCGCATCACTGACGTTCTGCGCCAGTTGCTGGAAAATGCCGCTAAATATTCGCCCAGCGAGTCTCCAATTCATGTTTCCGCTGAATCTCGTGATGGTGAGCTTGTTGTCAGTGTCGCCGATCACGGGCCGGGCATCGACGATTTTGAGCAGGCTTTGATCTTTGACAAGTTCTATCGCGGCAAAAGTGAACGCTACCGCGTGCAAGGCACAGGCATGGGACTGGCCATCGCGAAGGCCATCATAGAAGCGCATGGAGGCAGCATCGGCCTTGTCAGCCAGTTAGGCCACGGATCGGTTTTCCACTTCACGCTGCCTCTTCAATCTTTCACTACGGAATAGACCCTGATTCGGATAGGATTTTTTTCGTTTTTTGTGAAGCCGTTGTGGGGATTCACTAAGCTGGATAGGCTATAACTTCACGGCATTCATAATGCGAGGAAATTGTTAAAGAAATGGTAGGCACGAGGAGACTCGAACTCCTGACCTCTACCGTGTCAAGGTAGCGCTCTAACCAACTGAGCTACGCGCCTATGGAAACTGAGAAACAGACGGTAAATCGCGGTTTCACTATTATAACGATCCCGGAAGAACTTCGCATCCGGCTGTTAAATCACGGGGCGCATATTCGTTATCTCGGGCTGAATTGCGCGCACATTTAATTATCCTTTTTTCAGAAACGTCCCCTTCTCAAGCTCCGTGAACGCATTCCGCAATTGTTCTTGCGTGTTCATTACGATTGGTCCATACCAGGCCACAGGCTCTTGCAGTGGTTTGCCTGAGACGAGCAAGAAGCGGATTCCCTCGTCGCCCGCTTGCACTACGACTTCGTCGCCGCCGTCGAAAAGAATCAAAGAGCGGTTATCGGCTTCGGTGGGCGGCGTGGTGTCCAGCCATTTCACGCCTTCGGTCGGTACGGCCAGCGGTCCCGATGCGTTGCAGAACTTGCCTGAGCCCGCGAAAACGTAAGCGAATGCGTGGCGCCGGGTATCTACTGGCAATGACTTCCTTTTGCCCGGAGGGACTGATACATCCAAATAAATCGGGTCAGTGGCAATTCCATCCACGGGACCGGTTTTGCCCCAAAAATTTCCGCACACCACGCGCACGTGCGTGCCATCGTCATCTGTAATCTCAGGAATATCGAGGGTCTTAACTTCCTGATAACGCGGTGGCGTCATTTTGAGCGCGGAAGGAAGGTTTGCCCACAGTTGAAAGCCATGCATGCGGCCCACGTGGTCGCCTTTGGGCATCTCCTGATGAATAATTCCGCTGCCCGCAGTCATCCACTGCACGTCGCCGCTCGAGATGACGCCACGGTTTCCCATGCTGTCGCCATGTTCTACCGTCCCGGCGAGCACATAAGTGATGGTCTCAATTCCACGGTGCGGATGCCACGGAAAACCAGCGAGGTAGTCTTCCGGCACATCGTTGCGAAAATCATCGAGCAGCAGAAAAGGATCGAAATCGTTCGTGTTGCCAAAACCGAACGCGCGGCGCAAATGCACGCCCGCGCCTTCCAGAGTAGGCTTGGATTCGATCAGCCGCTTCACCGGTCGAATAGACATGGAAGCCCTCCGCTTGCAGAATTCCGGTCACAGAACCGCACGCAAAGTTTGCTCGCGAGCCATGTGCCGTTCCCATGCCTAGCTTAACACCGATCGTATTTCGCTCATCTCCTCCCAAGTTTCGCCTGACAGTTCGCCTGACCCGCTTGCAAAGGAACCGTTCCACGGCGACAATCTTTGCATGCAGCGAATTTCTCAGGCTGGAGCCCGAGCTACTGGGTCCTCGGTTCCTTTTCACTCCGGAACCATGGTCGTGGCGACGCTCGGCAATCCTCGCGAAAAATTCTGGGGAGCGGTCCTTTCTCTGGCTTCCGAAGGACTGAGCCTTTGCGGAGTGGAAATCGCTTCGTTCGAAGACCTGGTTCGCATGGTGAAGGAAGAAGAACCATTTACCGCCAGCGTCATCTTTTTCCCCATGCACCGCGTGGAGCGCATAGAACTCGACTTACCGGACGGCAGCATTCCCTCGCTCTCGCAGCGCTTTACCAGCAAGACAGGACTCGCCCCGGCGGACGTGCTGATGGTTCACGGAGTGGCTCCTTCGGTTCCCGGCGAGGCGCGCGAGTGACCACGTCGCGAATTCTTACCGCACCCAACCAACTGACCTTGTTGCGAATGGTTTTTCTGCCCTTCATTGTCATCCACCTGGTCGCGGGACACTACAACTGGGCGCTGATTCTATTTGTGCTTGCCGGATTCAGCGATGGGCTGGATGGCCTGTTGGCGCGCACGCTCCACCAGCAGACCACGCTGGGCCAATATCTTGATCCTATTGCCGATAAACTTCTTCTCAGCACGGTTTTTCTTGTGCTCTCCATCCTGCACAAAATTCCCTGGAAATATACCGTGTTCGTCTTTAGTCGCGACGCTTCCATTCTTCTCGCCAGCGCTGTGTTATATGCGATTGCAGGCCTGCGTGACTTCAGCCCCAGCATTTTCGGCAAAGCCAATACCTTCGCGCAGGTAGCGGCGGTTTTTTTTGTGATGCTATTTCAAATTCGCCACACTCGCATCGTTTGGATCACGGAATTTACCTTCCTGCATGCGGTGCTTGCCTTCACAGTTATTTCTGGCGTCCACTACGTGTTCATAGTAGGACAAAGACTGCGTGCGCTGCACACGGGCGCATCGAAATCCGCTTCGCCAGCTTGAAAACTTAGCGCCAAAACCTCACCCAATTGGATTCAGGCAATTCCACACAGCCTAGCGCGGCCTTGGAATCGTCAAATCCAGGTCTTTCGCAGCCAATTGCTTGGTCAGCAAAATAATCTGCCCGACATGCTGCTGCACGTGGCCCACAACCTGATAAATCGCCTCGAGAACGGAAACTTCTCCCATCTTCTGCGGGTCGGTGCGGTCGAGCAGTTTTTCAGGCGGCAGAGAAGCAATCACGCCCTTCGCGTCTTCCACTGTCGTGCGGAATAGCTCCGACAATTGCTTCACGGTGAAACCTTCGCTGGCCGAAAATTCCGCGGCACGGGTGCGAACGTCGGGGTGGCCGCCCACGCCATGCATAATCCATTGCCGCATATTTCCGCAAAGATGCACCACCAGATTGCCAATGGTGTTCTCATGCGCCGCACTGCGCCGCCACACTTGCTCATCGCTCAGATGGCCGAGGCACGCGTCAACATTTCCCGTCATCTGTGTAAGCTTGCGGACGGAGTAATCGAGGAAAAGTTTTCCAGTTTCGGTGTTCATGGCATTAGTGTACCCGCCGCGCCAAGACACGATCATCTCCATTTACGCTTGGCCACATTGATTTTTTCCGTTGGAGTAATGCCCGCGTTTCGTGAAATCATCCTTCCAACCGGTCGGTTTGCATGCGCTCCGACCTGCATTTTTACAGGCGCGGCAAGGTTATAATCAAGAACAGTTCTTATTCGCATCAAGAGCGGTCAGGAGCACTTCATGGCGCTGCAAAAGACGGAGAAAATCTGGCACAACGGAAAATTAATTCGCTGGGACGATGCAAACATCCACGTGATGTCGCACGTCGTTCACTACGGCTCGTCCGTATTTGAAGGCGTGCGTTGCTACGAACTTCCCAGCGGCCCGGCGATCTTCCGCGCCAAAGAACACATGCAGCGCCTTCTCGACTCCGCAAAAATTTATCGCATGGATGTGAATTACAGTCTGGAAGAGTTGGTGTCCTACATGGTGGACTTGATCGCGGCTAACGGGACGTGGCCTTGTTACATCCGTCCCATTGTGTTTCGCGGCTATGGCGATGCTGGCGTGACCCCGATCCATTGTCCGGTCGAGGTCTACATGATCAATTATCCCTGGGGCAAATATTTGGCGGGCGATGACAGTGGCGTGGATGTATGCATCTCCTCGTGGACGCGCCTGGCCCCCAACACCCTTCCCGCCATGGCCAAAGCCGGTGCGAATTACATGAACTCGCAATTGATCCGCATGGAAGCCAATGCCAATGGATACAGCGAAGGAATTGCGCTCGATTCCAACGGCTACGTGAGCGAAGGCTCGGGCGAAAATGTTTTTGTAGTGCGCAATGGCATTCTGCAAACTGCGCCGCTCGGCAACTCCGTGCTTCCGGGAATTACACGCGACGCAGTCCTGAAAATCGCCCGCGATATCGGAATTCCTGTGTTTGAATCGGGCATTCCCCGCGAAATGCTCTACATTGCCGATGAAGTTTTCTTTACCGGGACGGCCGCCGAAGTTACGCCCGTGCGCTCCGTGGACAAAATCAAAGTCGGCAAGGGCGAGCTTGGCCCCATCACCAAAATGGTGCAGAAGGAATTCTTCTCAATCGTGCGCGGAGAAAAACCGGACCGCTTTGGTTGGCTCACTCCAGTTCCGGTGCGAAGCAAGCAGCCAGTAGGCGTTTAATTATGAATGTGTAGCGCCAGGTCTCTGACCCGGCGCCGCCGGACCCGAGGTCCGGCGCTACACAATCCTTGGTTATCAATTGTGAGAAAAGCGATCTCAGCCGGAACAGTTTGAGATCGTTTGCTTGAGATGGCTACTTCGAGGTTTCTTCCAGTAAGCCCTGCTCCAGTTTTTCCTGGCACTCAATACAATGGCGCGTCCACGGCACGGCTTCCAGACGTTTGACGTTGATCTCTTTTCCGCAGGAAATGCACTCGCCGAATGCGCCTTCGCGGATCCGTCCCAGCGCGACCTCTACCATTTGCAGTAGCTGGCGGTCGTTGTTGCTCTGCGAAAAGAGAAATTCCTTGGTGTAAGAGCTGGCGGCGCGGTCGGCGACGTCCTGAGCCGAGTCCTCATCCACAGTGCGTCCATCCTGTTCAGTGCGCACGACAATGCGGTGTAACTCGTGCTGCCGCGTTTCCAGTCTCTTCCTAAAGTAGTCCAGCTTCTTTTTATCCATACGTGTTTCGCTACCTGAAGGGCCGTCTTCCTGAAAGGCCCTTAACTAAAACGCACATCATATGCGTTCAAATTCAGATGCGTCAACTGAGGAAGAGGATTCGGGATTGGGCAAAATTAACCTTTTTGCTGGATGAAACGTTCGGGATTTGTGGAATGAACAACTTCCCTGCTATCGCGGCAGCAGATTGGGCATGTCCGCAAGTGCGCATCCCATCACCGCCATGGCTGCAGCATTTTCCTGTAGCCAGTGCGGCTCGATTTTATCCAGCGTATCAGCGGCAGTGTGATGATAGTTGAAGTAGGTGCGCGCATCCTGCATGATGGCAAAAGCAGGCACGCCCGCCTTCGACATGGGCTCAATGTCCGCCCCAGTGTCGTCGTTCATCTTGATCAGGTTCGCGCCAAACTTGCCGAGAATGCCTTGCACGGGCTGCAACATGGGCAGGGCCTGAGGATTGACCTTCGCCAGGAACCCCAGCGGATGGTCGGCGCCAAGGTCGCTCTCAATGGCCGCAACGTAGTTCGTGAAATCCCCGGCGTGAACCTTGGCGTAGGTATTGTGTCCGCTCCCGGCATTTTCTTCATCCATCCAGGCAATCACGCGGAGCGTGCGCTTGGGATGCAAGTGCAGTTGTTGGACAAGCTGCGCCGCCTCCATAGCTACGGCAACTCCCGCTGCATCGTCAATCGCGCCCGTTCCGGGGTCCCATGAGTCAAGATGCCCGGAAACCACCACCACCTGCTCCGGATGTTCGCTTCCTTTAATGTCGCCCACGACATTGTAGCTCTGGACGGGAGCGCTCACTTGAGAGGTCAAAACCAGGTGCATGCGTACTGGCCCTTCGGCGGCAAGGTCGGCAATCAAATCGGCGTCTTCACTGGTAACGGCTCCCGCTGGAATATTCGCGGCAGCGCTCCAACCGGCATGAGGAATCCGGTAGTCCGCATTTCCTACCGAGCGCACCAGTGAAGCAGCGGCGCCGAGGTCCTGCGCGCGCTTGGCACCCAAACCTCGGTAGAGCACAGCTTCGTCATAGGCGTCATCGGCAAATCCATTGGCTGCTTTTGCGCGATCAAAATGGACGTTGTACAAAACGATTTTTCCGGAGACCTTGTCGCGCCCCAGTTTTTCCAACTCCTGAAAATCATTGACCACCACAACATTCGCCGTGATTCCTTCAGAAGATGTCGGAGCGTTTCCGCTGAGGGCAAGAAGGACGATCCGCTGGCTCGTCCCGTAAGTGTGGCCGGGATATTCCACAAGTTCTGCGGCGTCCTGTCCGCGCGTCCAACGCGGGACCATCACCGGTTCCAGATGAACATCCAAACCCAGTTTGCGCAGTTGATCGGCCACATATTCCACGGCGGCCTGCGCCTGCGCGGAACCTTCCGGACGCGCGCCGATATTTTCCGTCAAATACTTTACTTGCCGGTAAGCGTAATCGTCGGAGAGAGCGGCGTCTCGCAAGGCGATGAGCTGGTTCGTCAGCTGCTCGGAATATGCTGGCGCAGCGGCATGGTTCAGTTGTTCTTCATACTCGGATTTCGCGGGAGGCGCGGTTTGTTGCGCTCTGGCTGGCAGCACCGCCGACAAAACTGTGGCGGACAAAAGGAAACGAAAAAATAAATCTGCCGTGCGCATGGCGTCGAACTACCAGCGTTCAGTGTAACGGATTGGCAGCGGCGATGCGCGGTGGCACATGCGGCAGTGAAAAGTTGTGAAAAAGGCCCCATTCCGGGGCCTTATCAAAAGAGGCGAATGGTGAGGAATTTAGATGGCAACGCTACTTGCCGTTCTTGCGGAAGAATCGAGAACATCGTAAAGGATGGTCATAAGCTGCGTGCGGCCTCTTTATCGGTGCCTTAATCCATGCACTTATATAGCCAGCGATGTACTGACCATCACCAAGGCGAAAGGAGATCAAATAACTCATACAAATAGATTTAAGGGAAATTGCTTTTCCTGGGCAAAGGAGCGGCGGCACTCCAGCGGTAAAAGCATTGCACCCTTTTGCCGAACCAATTTCACTTCATTTCGAATTTCACTCTACGCGATGATCAAAAATTATGAATTTCCCGCCACGGTACGCAATTTTCCCGGCAGAAAGTGATACGGAGGCCAGGGGCCGCTGATCACCAACTCGCAGTTTTTCAATTGCTTGGCTGCACTGCTGAAGCGGTTCTGATATTTTTCAATGGATTTGGAGTCAATCAGGTGGGCGATATCTATGAGCATTCCCTGCGAATCCATCTTTTTGCAGCTGATTTCTTCTTCCAGGGGATTGAATAGCTTATGGACCTGCACGGAAAGAGCGCGGGCCTTGGTTTGCCGCTCCCGTTGCCGCGAAGCCTTCTCGCGCAACTTAATCAGGTAGTCGCCGCCGACGGTGTCGGGTAATTTCACGTCAATCATGGCTTCGCGCAGCGAACCATCGCGAACCAACAGCTTTAGGTGCATCTCTGCCTTACCCTTAAGCTTGGCGACGCTTAGTCCGAAAGCTCGGCGATTGGTGCGTACCGCCTGCCGGAGCGCCTCGTCGTTCTCAAAAATGGTGCCCAGCTTGAAAGGAAGAACCGTGCCGGCGCGAAAACAGGCGCCTACCACCCGGGCATGCTCCAAAAGAGCTTTCTGCTCAAGCTTTTCCCGATTTCCGTCAAATTCGCTGACCACCACCGCGAATTCTCCGCTGGGATAGCTGAAGACCGCGCAGCCATTTACACCCTGAACGCCTTCCAGCAGGGCCGGACGTCGGGAACGGATTCCATTGTTGAGGATTTGCTGATCGGTAATGCAGTAAGCGTACCACGCCATATAAAGTCACTCCGAACCTAGAGGTCGCTATGCCATCCGTCAACCCGGGAGGAGCGACGTTGGCTACGACCTGCTTGACATTGGAAGAAAGGGCGGTACCACTACGACGAGAACGAACGCCAAATGCCGCGTCCAAGATTGATACTAACGCTGGGTTGAAACAATTGCAACCATTTCGTTGCAGTGATCATCGGGATTGGCGTACAACGCACGCATATTTCCATATTCTTTTCAGGATTCAATATTGGGAAGGAATTGCGAGGCCATGCCCCGCGCGGCATTTCATCCCCGCGCGCATTTTTCCGAGGCTAGAGTTTTTTGTGGTGATTGTTGCGGGCCAGAATGCGCTCCTGCAAAGCGAGCATGAGCACACGCGCCATTTCATCCCAGGGTGCGGGTTTTCCCGTCCAGATTTCAAATTGCCGCGCGGCCTGGTGGACAAACATCTCTAGCCCCGGAATCGGATCTGCTCCACGTTCTTTGGCCATCTTCAGAAGGCGGGTTTCAATCGGGTCGTAAATCATGTCGAAAACATAACGCGCCTGAATCTCTTTTTCGGTGAGGGGCGACTCCGTGGAATTCCCCATCCCCACCGGCGTGGAATTTACGATTACGTCAAAAGACATTTTTTTCAGGTCCGCGCGTTTCATCACGCGGGCCTTGGCCTGGCGAGCCAACTTTTGCGCCGGAGCAGCACTGCGATTCAGGATGTAAACTTCCGCGCCGCGTTCCTTCAGTCCAAATACCGCGGCCCGCGCTGCTCCGCCTGCACCCAACACAAGTATCTTTGCGCCTGCCAGCGTCATCCGCTGCTCCAGGGGGCGCACAACTCCGGCAAGGTCGGTGTTAAAGCCATAGAGCCGTCCATCCTGCGCGCGTACAACGGTATTGCAGGCGCCGGTTTTCGCCGTATGCGGATCAGTATTATCCAAATACTGAACGATGCTCTCCTTGTAGGGCATGGTGACGGAAAGCCCATGAATGGGAATGTCCCGCATGCAGGCCAAAAGGTCTTTCAAAGTCTTGGCATGCAATGCCAAATACACGCCATTCACATTTTCCCGTCGCAATGCGGCATTCATGATTGCCGGGGAAAGAGAATGCGCCACCGGGTCCCCAACAACGCCGTAAACACGAGTGGCAGGATCCACCTGGTCAATCCTGTAAGTGCTGCGCAGGTCGCGGGCGGTGACCTGGCCGGGTGCGGTCTTCTCATCCGCGCTTACAGCGGCAAAGGTAAACGCGCTGCCTGCACGGACACCAAGCACCCGACTGATAATTCCCTGTTCGCCCATGCACAAGCCCACCAGAGAGCGCCGGTCACTGTGCTTTTCCAGCAGCTTCATCATCTCCACGTTGTCGTAGAGGGTTGTCGCGGTTCCCACGATCTTGTAGTAGTCAGCCGCGTGAACGATCATCTTTTCCAAGGCTGCGTCCAGCTTCCGGCTTCCGTGAAAATCATGATAAGAAAGGACTACAGCCGCTTTAGAGCGAAGGTTCTTTAACTGTTCGGGCCGGCATTTTTCCGCGCTTTGGAGCTCAACGTCCACCATCTGGCATCCAGCAGCCGATGCTTTTGCCAGCATTTCCAACTGCGAAGCCAATGATCCTTTGAATTTGCCGCCGTTCGCCGCGCGCCGGCATGTGGCGATAACAGTGACGTGGGGATGATATTCCATGAACCGCTTAATCTTCGGTAATGCCTGCGCAGGCTGGGAAAGATAATCTAGACGGAACTCCAGGAATGTGTTGTCCCGGGCCAAAGACTCCGCTTTTTCAATAATTTGCGAGGCATCCGTTCCTGTAATTGCCACGCAAACGCGGGGTAGCCGCAGATAAAGCAAGCGGGAAGAAAAGCTGTTGGAGGCAGATGTAATCATCAAGAGGATTCGGCGCGATATTACAAGCCGCTAATTGCAGATGCAACAATGATTTAAGAATTTTCTTCCCTGGCAAACTTTTTCTTAGCGCGCGATGACACCAGCGTAACCTTGACCATCCCTTACCCCGTTGTTACTGTCCACGTTGAAGACTTTTACTTTGTTTGGGTTAGCGGGAACCGGACGTAACCGCACCCGGCGTTTCGGGGAGATAAGATGAAGAAAACAGGACTGTTGTTATTGCTTATTCTAGTAGGTGCTGCCTCCGCGCAAACTACCTACGCGCCTGCCAATGCGGGAAATCCAGAGGGGACGAGCGCAAACTCGAACACATTTCCCACGCTGCGTATGGAGACGCCCACGTATTCCGATCTGTATTGCGCAGGCTTTGTCAGCAAGCAGCTCCTGCCCAATGCCAATTTTGTTACCGGCGGCTTGAACACGCCGAACACGACCAAGTTCGTGAATGGCGATCTTATATATCTTACGGGCGGCGGCTACCAGGTCGGCCAGCAGTATACCGTGGTGCGTGAATTGAAAGACCCCAACCAGCTCGAGCTTTTTCAGGGCCAGGACAAGTTAATCAAGCAGGCGGGGCAGCCCTATGCGGAACAGGCCCATGTTCGGATTGTAGATACCCGCAGCAAAATGGCGATCGCTCAGGTAGAGTTTAGTTGCGATCCGGTGAATCCTGGCGACTTCGTTATTCCATACGTGGATAAAAAGGCAATTGACCTGCAGCAGCCGCATACATTTGACCGCTTCCTGCCAGCTAGTGGCCGCATGGGAGGCCGCATTATCCTAGCCAAAGATTTTGATTCTGAACTGGGCAATGGTTCCAAGGTTTACATCAACCTAGGAACAAACCAGGGCGTTCAGATTGGAGAATATTTCCGGGCGTTCCGCCGTTATGAGGAAGATCTCCACAACCCGGTAGATTCGCTCTCTTTCATGGCCTCGGTTTCCGAAGACACGCAAAAGCATCCATCCTCGACCGACCAGCACATGTTCACCAAAACGAATGGACCACAGATTCATGTTCGTGACATGCCGCGGCGTTCGATTGGCGAAATCGTGATCATCGGCACAACTCCGACGACGGCGACGGGCATGATTACCTCCTCGCTGGAAGACGTACACGTTGGCGACAATGTGGAGTTGGAACAATAGCAATCGTAAATATCCGCAGCAGTCCTCGTCCGGAGAGTTCACGCTCTCCGGATTTTTTAGTGTGATTGTGTGATTTTTTGGTTGCATAAATACCGGGGCGAATTGGCGCGAATTTTCCCTCTCCGCGATTGTGCGTGCGCTTGTATTGTCTCCTGCAGATTTGTTCTAGAATCGGATCGTATGAACAAAGTTGTCGCCAACGCTGATGAAGCGGTCCGTGACATCTTCGACGGGGCGACCGTCATGCTGGGCGGCTTCGGACTCTGCGGCATTCCTGAAAATCTTATTCACGCGCTGGTCCACAAAGGCGTAAGAAATCTTTCCACGATCAGCAACAATATGGGCATTGACGGCGTGGGCATGGGTTTATTGCTCGAAGCCGGGCAGATTCGCCGCCATATGGGCAGCTATGTGGGCGAGAATCGTTTGCTCGAGCAGATGGTGCTGAGCGGCAAGCTCGATCTCGAACTCGTTCCGCAGGGAACTTTCGCCGAGCGTATTCGCGCCGGCGGTGCGGGGATTCCGGCATTCTTTACTCCCACTGGCGTGGGAACAGTTGTGGTCGACAAGAAAGAGACGCGCGAATTCGACGGCAGAGTTTACGTTATGGAGCGCGCGCTGAAAGCCGACTTTGCGCTCATCAAAGCCTGGAAGGGCGACACTTGGGGTAATCTCATTTATCGCAAGACGGCGCGCAATTTCAGTCCCATGATGGCCGCAGCGGCAAGAGTGACCATCGTCGAAGTCGAAGAATTGGTTGAGGTAGGGAAATTGGACGCGGATTCCATCCACACTCCGAGCATTTATGTGCAGCGGATATTTGAGGGATCGAATTACGAGAAACGGATTGAGCGGAGGACGGTGAGAAAGCGTGAATGAACTGATGTTTCGAGGCGCTGTGCAGAAGTTGCATAGGTCCTTCGCTTCGCACAGGATGACAAAGGTAAACAGTGATTCAACGCTGATAGCAATTAGAAAACTGCCATGACGGCCCCGGAAAAATCCGCCAAAGACAACGACAAGCGCGAGCGCATCGTGCGGCGCATTGCCAAAGAACTCCGCGATGGTTTTTACGTCAATCTCGGGATCGGCATGCCCACGCTTGTCGCCAATCACGTTCCGCCGGGTATCGAAGTCGTGTTACAGAGCGAAAATGGCATGTTGGGAATTGGTCCGTATCCCTTCGAAGGAGAAGAAGACCCGGATCTGATTAATGCGGGCAAGGAAACCATTACCGAAATGCCGGGTACGGCATTTTTCTCCAGCGCCGATTCCTTCGCCATGATCCGCGGCGGCCACATTGATCTGAGCGTGCTCGGTGCGATGGAAGTAGACGAGCAAGGCAACATCGCCAACTGGATGATCCCCGGAAAAATGGTGAAGGGCATGGGTGGCGCCATGGATCTTGTCGCGGGTGCTCGCCGCGTGATCGTCGCCATGGAGCACACCACGCGCGACGGCGCTCCGAAAATTCTGAAGAAGTGCACGCTTCCGCTTACTGGGCTCAAGGTCGTAGACACGATTGTTACGGAGATGGGATGTATTCAAATTTCAAAAGGCGGGCTCGTGCTGGAAGAGATTGCGCCAGGATTGAATCCGGAAGACGTTCAAAGGGCTACCGAGCCAAGGCTTACCATCAGTCCGAATCTGAAGATAATGGAGTGCTGATGAATTCCTGCAGCTTTTCAAATCCGAAACGGCGCGCTCAATAATCTTGCAGGCAACATAACCACAGCCCACACCAGCGCCAAAGCCCCGTGAACGGCAATCCCAACGAGCCGGAAAGGCAATAGAAGAAGCCAAACAACAGGGAATAAAACAAGTGCCGCCAATGCGAGAGGCCAGCACAGAACGAAAAGTATGCACCACAGCAAGAAGGCAAACATTGGGAATCTCCGTCCTTCTGAATAAGCTACGCGCCAGAGCTCTGAAAAGTTCCCTGTGGACGTGTAGCGCTCCACCGAGTCGGACAAGAGTGTCCGCCCCACATCGCTATTTTCCCCAGCTCTTCAGCCGCTCCGCTTCAAATTCGTCGCCGTGCTGCCAGCCGATTAAATTCTGCAGGCTGGCGGCTTTCCATCCCAGGGCGAAGCCGAAACGGGCAATGGCCGCGTCGCCGATAAAGTTCATGTCGGGACGGTACTCGTCGCTCGGCTGATGATAGCGATTGGTGGTGTAGTCTTCCGCTTGCTTCAGTCCCCACGCTTCGGTGTGGCCTTTATATTTCAACCCTTCGCTGACGGAAAAAGACGGAATGCCGACGTGCGCCAAACTGAAATGGTCCGAGCGATAGTAGTAGCCCGCGCCGGGGTTTGAATCCGGACGGATGGCAAGCCGAAACTCCTTTGCCATGGCGGAAACCACGGGATAGAACGTGGTGCGCTCGGCACCAGAAACTTCAACTTCTTCAGGCGCGCCAAGGGCGGGAATGTCGTCGAAGTTCAGGTCCAACGTGATATTCCCGGCGGGAATGGGCGGATGTTTTCCTAAATAATCGGAACCGAGCAATCCCTGCTCTTCGGCGGTCACGGCGGCAAACAGAATGGACCGGCGCGGCTTGGCTTCAGACAATGCATAAGCGCGGGCGATCTCCAGCAAAACTCCGCATCCAGTGGCATTGTCTTCCGCGCCGTTGTAAATGTTGTCTCCCGGCATATCGGGACGGATGCCGAGATGATCGTAATGCGCGGTGAAGAGCACCGCCTGACTTTTGAGTTTGCTATCCCCGCCCGGAAGCATAGCAACCACATTGTTGGACTGGAAGGGGCGAATCTTGCTCACCATGTGCGCTTTGAGTCTGACTGGTAATTCGACAGGATGAAAATTCGTGGACTGCGCGTCAAAGATCATCTTGTTGATGTCCATGTTTGCCATCGCAGCCAGTTTTCCCGCTACTGAGAGTTGCACCCACGAGGCAACTTTTAACAGCGGCGTGCCTTCCGCTTTCAAGTATGACTTTTCCCCCGAGTTAGAGTTGCGCACCACCTCCCAGGGATAACTTGCCATGTCAGTTTTGTGGATGAGAATGACGCCAACCGCTCCCTTGCGCGCCGCTTCTTCGTATTTGTAAGTCCAGCGGCCGTAGTAGGTAAGCGCTTTGCCCTTGAAAAAGTTTTCGTCGCTCGAGGGCGGCTCGTTCACCAGCATGAGCAGCACTTTCCCTTTTACATCCACGCCCTTGTAGTCGTCCCATTTGTATTCGGGAGCATCAATGCCATAGCCGACGTACACGATCTGCGCGTTCACATCGGACTCGGTGTGCTGCGTCTGATCGTAGGCAACATATTCATCGAGAGGCTTGAGATCGAGTGAGGGCCCGCGGCTCGGGACCAGCGTGAATATCGTTCCATCGGCGGGCGTGATTCCGACCAGCGGCACTTTTTGCAGATAGGTTCCGTTGTCTCCGGCGGGCTTCAATCCGTAGAGCGCGAATTGCGTTGCCATGTAGGCGGCGGCAATGTCGCCGCCGCGCTGGCCCGTGCCACGTCCCTCCAGTAAATCATCGGAGAGAAACTTCACATGCGCGCGAATCCGCTCCGGATCAACTTTTTGCATGGCAGCGATGGCCGGCCCGGGCAAGTGCGCGGAGGCTTCGGGATCATGACCAAGTTTCTGAGTTTTCGGCGCGGCAAAAAGGAAAGAAGTGGAAAGAACAAGAAACAAGATAAGACCATTCCGCATGAGGCGATACTCCCTGGCAACTTGAATGACTTTGAAAATTTTTAACGAAATTTAGCAGCGGTCCGATTCGCCGATCATTAAGGCGAACCCTTTATTCTAAATAATTCCTGCTTTACGCAAAATCTTCCGCGCCAATCCGGTCAGAGGAAGTGTACCGGCTCTCGATACTGGCACCCACTTCCCACTGGCTCCTTGCGGCGCGGGTTGCCGGACAACCTGAACAGTGTAATCGGTCACGGTGATGGAGTGACGCAGCGTGAGGTATGGCACGCTGCTGGTCGTATTCAACTCCGGCAACTCCCACATGCTAGCCATTAAAGATGCTGTGCGCGTGCGTTGAACCAGAAAAACCGATCCATCGCGGAAATCGAGCGCGTACTGGATAGTTCTCTTCTTCTGACGTGAAGGCTTCTCTACGCGCGCGAGCGCCCCTCGCGTTCGACAAAAATTGCTCACGGGACATGCAGGACATGTGGGTTGATGTGGAAGGCAAACCGTCGCTCCCAATTCCATCATTGCCTGGTTGAAATCGCCGGGGCGATTGGCATCAAGCAATTGTCCGGCGAATTCCCACACTCTTTCGCCACCGATATGTTTGCCGGAGACTCTGCCCAAGACACGCTCCACGTTGCCATCCACGACCGCGACTGGTTCCTGGAAGGAAATGCTGGCGATGGCGGCAGCTGTGTACCGTCCAATCCCGGGGAGATTACGCAGCTCAGCGGATGTTGGAGGAAAGTTGCTCTCATGCTCTCGCACGATTTTTTTAGCCGCGGCATGAAGCATGCGAGCGCGGCGATAATAACCAAGGCCGCTCCATGCGGCGAGCACCGAGGCCTCCCGCGCCTTGGCTAATTTCTCGACTGTCGAAAAGCGTTTGAGGAATCGCTGGTAATGGTCAATCACCGCCGCAACGCGGGTTTGCTGCAACATGATTTCCGAAAGCCAAACATTGTAGGGATTGGTGTTTTTTCGCCAGGGCAGGTCGCGCTTGTTGGCGTCGTACCATTGCAACAACCTGCGGCGAAAATGCGCCGGAGAACGCGCGTTGAGTTTCCTGCTTGATTCTAATTGCATTGTGGCTGTAGGGAATTGTACGGGCGCAGTTGCGCTCGGACAAATGCGAGGGCTCAAATACGCACGCAAACAAATATTAATATCTGCGCACGTCTTATAATCAGGAAATCGTATGAAATATTGCCGTTTTGAATTGAACAAGGAAGCGAAGTATGGGCTGGTGGAGTCCGTCGCGGGGCAGGATGTGATCACGCGTGTGCTTCTTACCACGCCCTACCAGACCGACGAAGAATTGGAAGACCTGCCCAGCAAGAAAATAAATTCTCTTCCCTTCGCAAGTGCGGTATTGCTGGCCCCGGTGCAGCCTTCGAAGATCGTGTGCGTGGGCCGCAACTATCGGGAACATGCGGCGGAACTGGGGAATGAAGTCCCGACGGAGCCGCTGATTTTTTTCAAGCCTCCATCTTCCATTCTGGCGCCGGGGAAAAATATCCGGCGACCGCGAGCCAGTGAACGCGTGGAACACGAAGGCGAATTGGGCGTCATCATCGGGAAAACCTGCCACAATCTTTCCGATGACGTAGACGTCCGCCCCTATATTCTCGGCTACACCTGCGTGAATGACGTCACCGCGCGCGACCTGCAAAATAAAGACAAACAGTGGACGCGGGCCAAGGGCTTTGACACGTTCTGTCCGGTGGGGCTGGTGGTTGTGCAGGAGCTTGATCCCTGGGCCGGCGTGGCTGTCGAAACACGCGTCAACGGAGAGTTGCGCCAGCAGGGCAACACCAAAGATTTCATCTTCGCGCTCGATGTCGTCATCCGTTATATCTCGCGCGTCATGACTCTGCTGCCTGGAGATCTTATCGCCACGGGAACGCCGCAAGGCGTCGGGCCGATTGTTGCGAAAGACGTGGTCGAGGTGACCGTGGAAGGGATTGGAACGCTAAGCAATCCTGTAGTGAATGAAGCGGAGTAACGAAAGCAAGGACAGAAACACTATCGCACCGGGCTGGTTCCGTGTGTCAGACCACTGGTGCACCCGTCTGATTTCCAACAACTAATCCCTAGACGCCGTTTTCCGATCCCCTGAGAAATGTTTTGCGTTCCGTAATGAGAAATGCAATCCTCGCAACGGAGAAAACGAGCCATGTGCTTTTCAGCTACAGCGAATTTTGTGGGTAGCGGAGTTCTGGGCGGCGTTGGAGTAGCCACATTTACCAAAGTCAAGCATCGGCGCGAATTGCTTTTCGCGGCTTTGCCCACGCTATTCGCCATTCATCAATTCACTGAAGGGTTCGTCTGGCTGGGATTAGATGGAATTCTTTCTCCGCAGGTGGCACATGACATGGGCGCGGCGTTCATGCTTTATGCGCAGGGACTGCTCCCATTCCTGCTGCCGCTGAGCGTGCTGTTGTTCGAGCCGAATGCGAAGAGCCGCAGGCGCATGCTGCCGTTCCTGGTGCTCGGCGGAACAACAACGCTCTATATTTTGTGGGCGCTGACGGCATTCCCGTTGCAGGTGTTCGTCAGGGGAAATAGCATCGTGTACATCAATCAAGCGACCAACAATGTTTGGGTTGCGGTGTTCTATGTGATTGCAACTTGTGGCTCGCTGTTTTTTTCGAAGATCAGGATGATGGTAATCTTCGGCGCGGCAAACCTGGCCATACTGCTGTTTGTAATGGTGGTCAAACGATATGCGTTTACTTCATTGTGGTGCGCTTACGCAGCGGTCGCTAGTGTGATCATCCTCGCTTATTTCTGGAGCAGCCACAAAAACCGGCCTTTCCTCTACGCATAGCGAGGTACCAATCTGAAGCTCCGATGCCATGCCTCACACAACGCGGTGTTCGTTGTGTGGGTATTCCGAAATATTTTCCTGCTAGTCCTAGCATCGATTCAACTCTCAACTTCCCTACTCAAGTCAAATCGGGCTTGAATGGGTCACCCGCCCCTC